>JBFJZV010000074.1:0-14622 GCA_041621915.1 Acidimicrobiia bacterium
ACCTCGGTGGCCGCGCCGACCTTGATGACGGCGACGCCGCCGGCCAGCTTGGCGAGGCGCTCCTGCAGCTTCTCGCGATCCCAGTCGGAGTCGGAGTTCTCGATCTCCTTGCGGATCTGCGAGATGCGGCCGGCCACCTGCTCGTGGGAGCCGGCGCCCTCGACGATGGTGGTGTTGTCCTTGGTGACGACCACCTTGCGAGCCTTGCCCAGCATGTCGACGGTGACGTTCTCCAGCTTCAGGCCGACCTCTTCCGAGATCACCGTGGCGCCGGTGAGGATGGCGATGTCCTGGAGCATGGCCTTGCGGCGCTCCCCGAAGCCGGGGGCCTTCACCGCGACCGACTGGAACGTGCCGCGGATCTTGTTGACCACCAGGGTGGCCAGGGCCTCGCCCTCGACGTCCTCGGACAGCACCACGAGCGGCTTGCCGGCCTGCATCACCTTCTCCAGCACGGGGAGCATGTCGTGCACCGACGTGATCTTCTGGTTGGCGATCAGCAGGTACGCCTCTTCGAGAACCGCCTCCTGGCGGTCGGGGTCGGTGATGAAGTACGGAGAGATGTAGCCCTTGTCGAACTGCATGCCCTCGGTGAACTCCAGCTCGACGCCGAACGTCTGGCTGTCCTCCACCGTGATCACGCCCTCGTTGCCGACCTTGCCCATCGCCTCGGCGATGCGATCGCCGACCTCGACGTTCGCGGCCGAGTTGGCTGCGACATAGGCGATCTGGTCGCGATCCTCGGCGTGCACCGGCACCGCCGAGTCGAGGATCGATTTGACGACGCCCTCCACGGCCTGCTCGATGCCGACCTTCAGCTCCATCGGGTTGGAGCCGGCCGCCACCAGGCGCAGGCCTTCGTGGATCATCGCCTGGGCGAGCACGGTCGCAGTCGTGGTGCCGTCGCCGGCCACGTCGTTGGTCTTGTCGGCGACCTCTTTGACGAGCTGGGCGCCCATGTTCTCGAACGGGTCTTCCAGCTCGATCTCCTTGGCGATCGTGACGCCGTCGTTGGTGATCGTGGGGGCGCCCCACTTCTTCTCCAGCACGACGTTGCGGCCCTGCGGCCCCAGCGTCGCCTTCACTACATTTGCGAGCTTGTCGACGCCGGCCTCCAGGCTGCGGCGCGCCGGCTCGTGAAACTTCAGATCCTTGGCTGCCATCTAGCGATTCCTCCTAGCGAATGACTGCGAGCACGTCGCGGGACGACAGGATCAGGTAGTCCTCGCCCTCATACTTCACCTCGGTGCCGCCGTACTTCGAGTACACGACCTGGTCGCCCACCTTGACGTCCATGGGGACGCGCTCCCCATCCTGGAAGTCGCCGGGGCCTACCGCGAGCACGTCACCGAGCTGCGGCTTCTCCTTGGCGGTGTCCGGGATGACCAGGCCGCTCGGCGTGCGCTGCTCGTCCTCGTCCTTGGGCTTGACGACGATGCGGTCGCCCAAAGGCTGTAGCTTCATGTTCCCTCCTTGTCGGGGTGTGCCGTTAGCACTCTCGACTAGCGACTGCAAAGATTAGCAGTCAGCGAACGAGACTGCCAAACCTGCCCGGACGCCGCGCCGCCACCCACTCGGCCACGGCCCGGTGGGTGATCACCCCGGCCATCCGCCCGTCGCTGACCACGACGAGCGGTCGTTCCAGCGAGCGGCCGCTGAGAGCGCGGTCGGCTGGGAGCTCGGCGTCCACCACGTCCGCCGGACGCAGAGGCACCATGACGGCGCCGGCGTTCCAACGCGCTCGCTCCCGAGCGGGAAGGCCGGCCACGAAGCCGAGGTCCAGTAGGCCCCGTACTCTGCCGCCCTCGACCACCGGGGCGAACCCGCTCTCGCCCGCCAGGGTCGCCAGCGACGCGCCGGCCGCGACCGGCGATGCGGCTGGCTGGGCGAGAGCGCCCAGGGCCACGCCGGCGAGGCGCTGGTCGATCCGCAGCTGCGCCAGCGAGCGGTGGGCTGCCACCCACAGGAACCAGCCGATGGCGAGCCACCACAGCCCGCCCGCGTCGCGGGCCGCCAGCAGCAGACCCAAGCCGGCCGCGCCCAACAGCAACGCGATGATGCGCCCGCCCCGCACTGCAATGCGAGTGGCGCGGCCGAAGCTGCCGGTCACCCGCCACATCAGCGCTCGCAGCACGCGGCCGCCGTCGAGCGGGAAGCCGGGCAGCAGGTTGAACAACGCGAGCGCCAGGTTGACGAGCGCCAGCAGCTCGAGCACGTCGTCCCACACGCCGGCTTCCGACGGCATCGCGACCGCGGCCACGAGGAACGCCGCGGCCAGCAGCAGCGAAGCAACCGGCCCGGCGGCGGTGATCGCCAGCTCGTCGCCGGGGCTGCCCGCCTCCTGCTCGATCTCCGACACGCCGCCGAACACGAACAGCCGGATGCGCCGCACCCCCAGGCCGCGCCGCTTCGCCACCACCGAGTGGCTCAGCTCGTGCGCCAGCAGGCACCCGAAGAACGCCAGCGCCCCCAGCACCGCAGCGGCGGCGGCCACGGCCAAGCCCGCGTCGCCGCGGCTGGTGAGCTCGGCGAACAGGACCCAGGTCACCAGCACGGCGATGATCAGCCACGACGGGTCGATCTCGACAGGGATCCCGGCCACCCGCGCTCGGGGTCGGATCACAGCTTCAGCGAGGCGTCTACCTCGGCGTCCCAACCGGCCGTGTCGCCGGCCGCCAGCCGGAACGCCGCCGCCGCGGCGATCATCGCCCCGTTGTCGGTGCACAGCCGCGGGGAAGGCAGGTACAGCTCCACACCGCGGGCGGCCGCCTCCTCGCCGAGCCGCTGCCGCAGCCGCCGGTTGGCGAGCACCCCGCCGCCGCCGGCCACCACCCGCACGCCGGTCTCGTCGACGGCGTTGAACGTCTTGGCGACCAGGGCGTCGACGATGGCTTCCTGGATCGAGGCGGCCACGTCGGGCAGCGGCGGCAGCTCGCCGGCATCGCCGGCCTGCTCGGCCCACGTCACGACTGCGGTCTTCAACCCGGAGAACGACAGGTCGAACGGCCGGTCGGCGAGCGCCCGCGGGAAGTCGACGGCGGTGGGGTCGCCGCTCTCGGAGAGCTCGTCGATCACCGGACCGCCCGGGTACCCCAGGCCCAGGTAACGGGCCAGCTTGTCGAAGGCCTCGCCGGCGGCGTCGTCGATGGTGCCGCCCAGCACGTCGTAGTCGCCCCAGTCGCGGGCGTGAACGACCTGGCTGTGACCGCCCGACGCCAGCAGCACGACTGCCGGTGGCTGGTACGCCTCGTGCTCGAGCCGGGGCGCGAAAAGGTGGCCTTCCATGTGGTCGACGCCGACGAAGGGCTTGCCCAGCGCCCACGCCATCGCCTTGCCGAACGCGAAGCCCACGACCAGCGCCCCCACCAGGCCGGGGCCCTGGGTGGCGGCGACCGCGTCGAGGTCACTGGGATGCACCCCTGCCTCCCGCATGGCCCGGTGGGCGAGCGAGCGGATCGACTCGACGTGGGCGCGGGCCGCGACCTCGGGCACTACGCCGCCGAACCTCGCGTGCTCGTCGACCTGGGACGCAAGCACGTTCGACAGGACCCCGCGGCCCGCCACCACGGCGACGGCGGTCTCGTCGCAGCTCGTCTCGATGCCGAGCACCAGCGAGTCGGTCATTCCAGCCCCTCCCGGATCGCGGCCAGCCGCCCGCGGTAATCGGGCTCGTCGACGTCGATCGCCCACATCACCAGCGCGTCCTCCTCGGCGTAGTAGTGCTTGCGCAGCCCGACGGGGGCGAACCCGAACCGCTGGTACAGGTCGCGGGCGGCCACGTTCGACACCCGGACCTCCAGGGTGAGGTGGCGGACACCCTCGTCGAGGGCGGTCTCCACCAGTGCCAGCATGAGGCGGGTGCCGGTGCGCCGTTTCCGGGCGCCAGGCGCCACCGCCAGGTTGGTGATGTGGGCGTCCTCGTCCACCAGCATCAGCCCGCCGTAGCCGACGATGCCCTCGTCCTCGGTTTCGGCGACGAAGTAGCGGCGGTTGGCGCCGCTCAGCTCGTCGTAGAACACCCGCGGCGACCAGGGCTGCGGGTAGATCTCCCGCTCGAGCACCGCCACCACCGGCACGTCGTCGTTGCGCATGGGCCGGATCACTCGGCGCTCCCCCACGCCCCCTGGTGGCGGAACTCGGCCCAGTTGATCGCGGCGTCGGGTTCCCGCAGGTACATGGGGCGGACGTGGTCGGCCGCCGGGGCGCCCTTCTGGAGGCGCATGTCGGCGATCTCCAGCAGGATCTCCGCCGACGGGTACCGAGGGCGGCCGGTGCGGACCCGGTGCATGCCCCGGAACGGCGCGTCGCCGAGCGCCGGCCAATCCCCCACGACGAGCGCGTCGCCCGAGTCGGCCTCGATGCGGGCGCGCAGCTCGGCGCCGTCGACGAGCTCGGCCGCCTCCTCCTTGACCACGCCGCCGGGAACGGGCCGGTAGGACGCGACGGCCACCTCGCCGCGCCGGGCGTCGACGACCGCCCAGATGCGGCGCCGGCCCGTGGCGGCCCGCAGGGCGAGCGCATCCACCGAGTGGGCGGGCAGCACCGGCACGCCGACCGCGGCCGCGATGCCCTGGGCGGTGGCGATGCCGGCGCGGATGCCGGTGAAGAGGCCGGGACCGACGTCGACTACGACCGCGTCGAGGTCGCCCGGCGCCCAGCCGGCCCGGGCGAAGCAGAAGTCGATGGCGGCGCCGAGGAAGCCGACGTGGCCGCGCCGGTCGACCTGCAACGCCTGGGCGGCCAGCGCCTGGCCGTCACCGAGCGCCACGGACGAGGCGGGGGTGGCGGTCTCGATCGCGAGCAGCTTCACCCGCACACCTCCGCCAGCGGCCGCCGCTGCCAGGCGCCGCGGGGAACGAGCTGCAGCGTCCGCCGCCCCCCGTGGACGTCGAACGTCACCAGCAGGTGGTCGGCGGGGAGGGCGCCGGCGACCGCATGGCCCCACTCCACCACCAGCACGGCGTCGGCGGCATCGTCGAGGTCGAGGTCGTCGAGCTCGGCCATGGTCCCCAGCCGGTAGACGTCGGCGTGGATGAGCGTGAGGAAGCCCTGGTAGCGGCGGACCAGGACGAACGACGGGCTGGTGACCCGGTCGTCGATGCCGAGCCCCTCGGCCAGGCCCGCGGTGAACACCGTCTTGCCGGAGCCCAGCGCGCCTGCCAGCAGCACCACGTCACCGGGCTGGAGTAGCGCAGCGAGCCGGCGGCCGACCGCCATCGTGTCGCCCACTTCCGGGCACACCACCTCCACGCCCGTCATCCGAACAGGCTCTGCTGCTCGGCCGGGGTGGCGTCCCCGGGAGCCGGGGGCACCGCCGCCGGCCCGGCCAGCAGCTCGGCGATGAGCGCAAAGTCGGCCCGCATCTCGTCCAGCACGCGGGGCCGGCCCCGCAACGCCGCGGCCGGGTGATACGTGGGCACCAGGTGCCGGCCCCACCACTCGTAGGCTCGGCCCCGCAGCCGGGTGATGCCGGTCTCGGTGCGCAACAGCAGCCTGGAGGCGAAGTTGCCCAACGTCACCACCACGCGAGGTTGGATGAGCTCGAGCTGCCGGCGCAGGTAGCCCTTGCACGCGTCGATCTCGTCGGGCCTGGGGTCGCGGTTGTTGGGCGGCCGGCACTTCACGACGTTGCCGATGTAGGCCTGGGGGCGGGTGAGGCCGATCTCGCCGAGGAGCTCCTCGAGCAGCCGGCCGGACGGGCCGACGAACGGCAGGCCCTGCTCGTCCTCGTGGCGGCCGGGGCCCTCGCCAACGAACATCAGGTCGGCGGCCGGGTCTCCGTCGCCGAACACCACGTTGAGGCGATTCTCGCTGAGGCGGCAGTCGGTGCACACTGCGGCGCGTTCGGCCAGCTCCTTCAGCTCCACGACTGCGTTCACGCCTTGTCCTCTACTGCCGGAATGCCGTGCGTCGGCGCCGCCGCCCGCAGTCCCGCCTCGATGGCCTCGCCGACCACGTTGAACGCCGCCTCGCCGGCGGCGTCAGCGCTCCCGGCGACGGACCCGCACGAAACGGCGAACGCGGCGTCGCCATCATATCTGGTGTGGCTGGGCCGGATGCAGGCGGCCACGGCGTCCTGGGCCCGCACCGCCACCCGGTGCAGCTCGGCGCGGGTGAGCGCCAGATCCGTGGCGACGGCCACCAGCGTGGTGTTCTCGTGGTCGTGGAGCGGGTCGATGGCCGAGTAGGGGGACGGCACGGGATCGCCACCGGTGAGCGGCTCGCCCGCGAGGGTGAAGACGTCGCCGACCGCGTTGACGACGACGAGGGCGGCGACGGTTGCGTCGCCGAGCTTCGTGCCGGCCGAGCCGACGCCGCCCTTGACCATGGTCCCAAAGCCCCTCCACTTCGCGACGGTGGCGCCGGTGCCGGCGCCGACGTTGCCCATCTCGACGGGCCCGGTGTGGGCGGCCCGGTAGGCGGCGGCGCCCTCCTCCGGACCGGGGCGGCGATCGCCGGCGCCGAGCCCGAGGTCGAAGAGGATCGCAGCCGGCACGATGGGCACCCGGCCCATGCGGGTGACGTGGCCGCGGCCGTCGGCCTCCAGCTCCCGCACCACCCCGTCGGCGGTGGCCAGGCCGAAGGCCGAGCCTCCGGAGAAGACGAGCGCCTGGATGTTCTCGATGCGCATCCCCTGGTCGAAGAGCGAGGTCTCCCGGGTGCCGGGGGCCGCGCCGCGCACCTCGGCGGCGGCGACGTTCGGCTCGGGAAACACCATCACCGTGCAGCCGGTGAGTGCCCGCAGGTCGGTCCAGTGGCCGACTTCGACCCCGGGTACGGAGGTGAGGGTCATCCCCGGTAGCGCCTGGGTAGCCGGGGCCCGAAGCCGCAGACGATCTCGTAGTTGATGGTGCCGAGCCGTTCGGCCCACTCGTCGGCGCTGATCTCCTCGGCGCCCTGGCGGCCGAGGACGACGACCTCGTCGCCGACCGCCACGTCGTCGTCGCCCACGTCGATCACGATCTGGTCCATGGTGACATTGCCCGCGAAGGCCCGCCGCTGCCCGCCGATCAGCACGTGGCCGCCTTGCTGGGCGAGGCGGCGGGCGACCCCGTCGGCGTAGCCGAGCGGCACCGTCGCCACGGTGGTCGCCCGGTACAGCTCCCGGCGGCGGCCGTAGGAAGGGCGGGCACCGGCGGGGAGGCGCTTCACCATGGCGACGTGCGACACGACCCGCATCGCGGGGCGGAGGTCGAGGTCGGCGCCGACGTGGGGGGCGGGTCGCAGCCCATAGACGCCGAGGCCGGCCCGCACCATGTCGGGGCGGGCGGAGGCAAGGACGAGGCCGCCGGCAGTGTTGGCGGCGTGGACCATCCGCGGCTCGAGGCCCTGGGCCGCCAGGGTGTCGCGGCAGGCGAGCAGCGTGAGGAGCTGGCGTCGGGTGAAGTCGTCGTCCTCCTCGGCAACGGCGAAGTGGGTCCAGAGGCCGGCGAAGTCGAGGGTGGGGGCGGCGACGATCTGCTTGGCGAGCCGCACCGCATCGGCCGGGTCGCAGCCGACCCGATGCATCCCGGTGTCGACCTTGAGGTGCACCCCCACGGGCTCGGAGGCAGCCGCGGCGAGCGCCTCCAGGAAGCCCTGCCGGTAGGCGGTCGGGGTGAGCCGCCAGCGCACTACCTCGGCGGCGTCCTCCGCGGCGGGCTCGCTGAGCAGCAGGATCGGCGCGTCGACGCCGGCCTCGCGCAGGCGAACACCCTCCTCCACGAGCGCGATGGCGAGCCAGTCGGCGCCTGCGTCGAGGGCGGCTTCGGCCACCGGCACGTCGCCGTGGCCATAGCCATCGGCCTTGACCACCGCGCACAGCCGGCCCGGTGCGAAGGCATCCTTCAGCAGGCCGACGTTGTGGCGGATCGCGCCCAGGTCGACCTCGATCCAGCTCGGCCTCATCGCGCGAGCCGGCCGAGGCCGGCGGCTAGGCGCTCGGCGGTCACAGTGTCCTGGCGGGCCAGGCGGGCGCCCGCCCGGCCATGGTGGTGGGCGGCGGAGCGGGCAGCGGTCTCGGCGCCGAGGCCCTGGGCCCAGAAGGCGGCGACCATGCCGGTGAGCACATCGCCTGTGCCGATGCTCGCCAGCTCCGGGCCGCCGCTGGTGACCACCCACCGCTCCCCGCCGAGCACGAACGTGGGGTTGCCCTTCAACACCACCGTGGCACGCGAGCGCGCCGCGTGCTCGGCGGCGTTGCGGTACGTCGGCTCGGCGCCGGCGATGCGCCGGAACTCGCCGGCGTGGGGGGTGAGGATCGTCTCGCCGGGCCGGTCGACGAGCACGGGGGGCGGGGGCAGGGCGTTGAGGCCGTCGGCGTCGATCACCAGCTTGCCGCGCCAGCCGCTGACGATCGCCTCGACGAATTTCGCCTGGTCGGCGCCGAGGCCGGGGCCCAGGGCGATCACGCCGTAGCGACCCGCCCGATCGAGCAGGTCGGCGGCGTCGGCGGGGTCGAACCGCTGCCCGGAGCCGACCGGCACGGTCATGACGCCGGGGGTGGCGGCCTCGAAGATCGCCGCGAGGCCGCCGGGGCAGGCGATCGCCGCGGCGCCGGCCCCGGAGTTCAGCGCTGCGGTGGCGGCGAGCAGCGGCGCACCGGTGATCCCCGGCGACCCGCCGACGACGAGCACACCGCCCCGCGACCACTTGTGGGCCGTGCGAGCGGGAGTGGGAAGTGGAGCGTCCCTGTCCTCGCAGAGCAGCAGCTCCGGGCCGCCGGCCGGGGCGAGGTGCGGAGGGACCGGGTAGGGCGGCAGCCCGATGTCGTGGACGGCGACTTCGCCACAGCGGTCTGGGCCCTCGCCGAGCAGGTGGCCCAGCTTGAGGGCGTGGAAGGTGACGGTTCGCGCAGCGGTGAACGACGCGCCCCGCACTTCGCCGGTGGCGGCATCGAGCCCGCTGGGAACGTCGACGGCGAGCACTGGCGTGTCCTCCCGCGTCCAGGCGGCGACCGCCTCGGGCAGCTCGCCGCGGAACCCCGCCCCGAAGACGGCGTCGATCAGGAGGTCGGCGGGCTGCGGCGGTCCGAGCTTCGTGGTCCGGACTCCCGCCTCGACGGCGGCGCGGGCGGCCAGCCGGGCGGCGCTCTCGCCCCTCGGATACCCGAGGCCGTGGACCGTGACGTCGACACCGCGGCGGGCCAGGTGGCGAGCGGCCACGTAGCCGTCGCCGCCGTTGTTTCCGGGCCCGGCCAGCACCCGGACGGCGGTCCCGTAGCGGGCGCCCATCTCGACGGCGGCGAGCGCGACGCCGAGCCCGGCTCGCTCCATCAGCACGTGCACGGGCTCCGTCGCGGTGGCGTCGAGCCGTGCCGACTCGGCCGGGGTGATCACGGGCTTCACGGAGCCGGATGGTACCGGGGCCGGGTGGCGTGCCCCCGTCGGGATAGCGCTCGCGACGGCGCGATCAGCCGAACTGGTACGGCGGGGAGAACGTGTAGCCGACGGGACCCGTCCCGGCGGGGCGGACCAGGGCGTGGCCGAAGACGGCGCCACCGGTGAGCTCGTCCCGTGGCACGCCGATCATGACGTAGCGACCCGCGCGGGCGGCGAAGGCGCCGGTCGGGACCTCGGTGAGGTCGGGGTACCCGACGGCGGTCACCCGGCCTGCGGCGGGCTCGAAGTAGTAGGCGCGTCGTAGGTCGACGCGGGCCGTGCCGTCGGCGTCGTCGCCCTCGGGTATGCGCACTACCGGGCGGGTGGCGTCGAGGAGCGCATAGCGGTACTCGGCATCGGGTGCCGGCTCGTCGCCGACCAGCTCGATCAGCATCACGAGGTGCTGGCCGGGACCCGGGGCCCCGGCCAGCGACTCGGCGAGACGGGCCGCCTCTCCGGCATCGAGGTCGACCAGCACGAGCGCGGTGGCGACCATGCCGGCCATCGGGTCGGAAGGCGGAGCGATGCTGGTCGGCAGCTCACCTGGGTCGTGCAGGTTGACGGCGGCGAGCAGGTCGGCCGGGGCCACTCCCAGCAGCGTTGCGAGGTCGGCCGCTTCAGGGGGCGCGTCGCCGCCACCACCGCCGCGGCTCAGCAGCAGGACGCCGGCGACGCCGAGGCCGATGGCGATGAGCACGATCCCCACCACGTCGAGCAGGCGGCCGCGCCGCGACGGGCTCGGGCGGCGCACGGGTGTCGAGGCGCGTTCGGGAGCCGGCTGCCGAACCCGGGGCGGTGCCGTCGCGGGGGCTGCCGGCACCGCGTGAGCTGGCAGGGCAGAGGCGGGGCGCTCGGGTGCCGGCCGCGGCGCGGGCGGCAGCGCCGGTCGGCGCGCTCGCACCGGCTCGGGGGCAAGGCCTGCGGGCGGCTGCAGCACCCAGCCAAGCTCGCCCGCCGGTCGCCACCGCCAACCGGTGCGACCACCCGGCGGGTGGAAGGCGGGGCGGTTCGGGTCGGCCTCGCTGACGAGGCGCAGCACGGGCCGCCCGTCGAGTTCCGCCCAGGCATATCCCGGGGGAGGATCGAGCTCGACCGGGCCGGTCTCGGCCTCGAGCTCGTCGTCCCGGTCGTACGGCAACACCACCACCCACGCGCCGTCGCGGTACTCCAGCTCCGTGCCCGCGGGGAAGCCGGCGTCGACGGCGTCCTCGACCGCCCGGCCGCCGGAACGGAGCAGCTCGGTGCCGACCTTGAAGACGGTCTCGCCTCCGCGAGGCACGAGGTCGAACCCGGCCAGCAGGTCCCAGCGGTCGAGGTCCACGGTCACCTCGAGCCCGGCGGCGACCCCGGTGCTCCCCCGCGGGGGCCCCACGGGTCGCTCCGGCGGGGTGCCCAACGTCAGTGCTCCCCGGTGGCGGCTGAACCCGGCGCTCCGGCCCGCATCAGCGATGCTCGCCCGTCGCAGCCACACCGGTCGCTCCGGCCCGCATCAGCGATGCTCGCCCGTCGCGACTGCCATGACGAGGGCCGTCGTGTCGGTGTGGGTGATCGTGACCAGCACTTCGGTCACGCCGAGCATGTCCGCCCGGGCGCGAGCTGTCCCGAAGAGCCGCACCGTGGGGCGCCCCCCGCCGGTGATCTCGACGTCCTTCCAGCGCACCCGGCGCCAGCCGGTGCCGAGGCTCTTCATCACCGCCTCCTTGCCGGCGAACCTCGCTGCGAGCCGGCGCTCCGGCTTCGCGAAGCGGAACGCGTACTCATTCTCGTGCTCGGTGAAGCAGCGCTCCGCGAAGCGCGGGTAGCGCGCCAGCACTCCGGCCACCCGGTCGATGTCCGCCAGGTCGACCCCGAGCCCGAGGATGCGGCTCACTCGACCGTGACGCTCTTCGCCAGGTTGCGGGGCTGGTCGATGTCGTGTCCGCGCTCCAGGGCCGTGTGATAGGCGAGCAGTTGCAGCGGGATCGCCGCCAGCGGCGCGCTCAAGAGGTCGGCGGTTCGGGGGATGCCCAGCACCTCGTCGGCGTAGTGGCCGATGTCGCCGTCGTCGTCGTATGCCACCGCGATCGTGTACGCACCCCGGGCCTCGACCTCCTGGATGGCGGAGACGGACTTGTCGTACACGTGCTGCTGGGTCACCACGGAGATCACCGGCGTCTCGTCGGTGACCAGGGCCAGCGTGCCGTGCTTGAGCTCGCCCGAAGGCATGGCCTCGGAGTGGATGTACGAGATCTCCTTGAACTTCAGCGAGCCCTCCATGGCCACTGCGTGGTCGAGCCCGCGGCCGATGAAGTACACGTCGTCGGAGTCGGCGAGCCGCTTCGCGACCGCTTCCGCCTCGCCGGCGCGCTGCAGCAGCTCCTCGGCCTGACGGGGCAGGTCGAGGAGGCGCTCGGCGAGCGCCGCCGCCCGTCCCGGCGACAGCACCGCGCGCTCCAGCCCGAACTTGATCGCCAGCAGGTACAGCGCGCAGAGCTGGGTGACGTAGGCCTTCGTCGAGGCCACGGCGATCTCCGGCCCGGCGCGCGTGTACAGCACGTGGTCGGCCTCCCGGCTGATTGTGCTGCCCACCACGTTGGTGATCGCCAACAGCCGGGCTCCCTTCGCCTGGGCGAGACGAGCCGCCACCAACGTGTCGACGGTCTCCCCCGACTGGGAGATGGCGATCGCGAGGTCGCCGGGGCGGATGAGCGGGTCGCGGTACCGGAGCTCGTGGGCGTAGACGACTTCGACCGGCACCCGGAGCAGCGTCTCCAGCACCTCCTTGCCCGCCAGGCCGGCGTGGTAGGCAGTGCCGCACGCCGTGATCCAGATCCGGTCGAGGCCCATTGCGTAGCCCGGAGGCAGGTCCATGTCCTCGAGCACCACCTTGCCGTCGACCTGCAAGCGGCCGCGCATGGTCTCGGCGAGCGCGACGGGCTGCTCGTGGATCTCCTTCAGCATGAAGTGGCGGTAGCCGCCCCGTTCGGCCTGCGCTACGTCCATGTCCACGACCATGGGCTCCCGGTCGACGGCCTCCCCGGCGAGGGTCTCGATCGTGGCGCCGTCGGCGGTGATCGTGACCAGTTCGCCGTCCTCGACGATGACGACGTTGCGGGTGTGGTCCAGCAGGGCGGGGATGTCGGAGGCCAGGAACGTCTCCCCGTCGCCGAGACCGACCACCAGCGGGCTGATCATCCGCACGGCCACCAGCGTGCCAGGCTCGTGGTTGGTCATCACGACCAGCGCGTAGGCCCCTTGCGCCCGGTCGACGGCGCGGCGCACTGCGGCCACCAGGTCGCCGTCGTACTCCTCGGCGACGAGGTGGACCAGCACCTCGGTGTCGGTGTCGGACGTGAACTCGTTGCCCTTCGCCCGCAGCTCCTCGCGGAGGTCGTAGAAGTTCTCGATGATGCCGTTGTGCACCAGCACGAACTCGCCGCTGGGATCACGGTGGGGGTGGGCATTGGCGTCGGTGGGCCGCCCGTGGGTGGCCCAGCGGGTGTGGCCGATGCCGGTACTGCCCTCGGGCGGCTCGGCGTCGACGAGCGCGGCGAGGCGATCGAGCTTGCCGGCGGCCTTGAGCACCTCGATAGCGCCGTCGTCGGCGACCGCGATCCCCGCCGAGTCGTAGCCGCGGTACTCGAGGCGGCGCAGGCCGCCGAGCAGCAACGGGGCTGCCGGGCGCGGCCCGACATAACCCATGATTCCGCACATGCGGCAGTCTCCCTTCGTCGGGAAACCGGGAGCCGCAGGCTCTTCGAGCCCGCCTCACCTCGGGACGGATGTTGTCGCCGGGGTCACCCCCGGGTTTTGACCCGCCCCGTCTCGGCCGTGAGCAGCCGGGAGGGTACCCGCCGAATGCCTCGATGCTCCCTCCACCTCGTCACCGCCGGCCGCACATGTGGCGGCCGGGGCCAGGCGCTTGGATTCCGAGGGCTCCGGTCTCCATGTTCAGTTGGCCGGCGAGCCGGCCAGAGGATGTTAGGGCGAGCCGCTGCCCTCCGGGTCGATCGCGATCCGCACGGCCGCCGCAATCCGGTCCGCGCACTCGGCAGCCAGCGGGGCGGTCGCCGCCTCCACCATCACCCGGGTGATGGGCTCCGTACCGGAAGGCCGCACCAACACCCGACCGTCGTCTCCAAGTTCGGCTTCGACCTCGGCGATGGTCTCCGCGACGGGGGACAGCTCGGCGATCGGCCTGCCGATCGCCGATTGGCCGGCAACGGAGCGCTGCACCTGGGGGTACTCCGACATGACGGTGCGCAGCTCGGCGAGCGGCTTGCCGGACGCGGCGATCACTTCGAGCAGCTTGAGCGCGGTGGCCAGGCCGTCTCCCGTGGTGCGGTCGGCGAGGATCACATGGCCCGACTGCTCACCGCCCAGCACGGCCCGCCGCGCCCGCATCTCCTCCAGGACGTAGCGGTCGCCGACGGCGGTCTCCACCACCTCGATGTCCAGCTCCTGCATCGCCCGGCGGAAGCCGAGATTGGCCATGACCGTGACCACGACCTGGTTGCCGCGCAGCTTGCCCTGATCCTTCAGGTGAGCCGCCATCACCGCGAGCAGGACGTCGCCGTTGGCGACCTGCCCCTCCTCGTCGACCGCGACGAGCCGGTCGGCGTCGCCGTCGAACGCCAGGCCCAACCTGCCGCCGGCCTCCCGCGCGAGGAACTGCGGGTAGGTGGCGCCGCACTTGTCGTTGATGTTGGTGCCATCAGGCTCGGCGGCGAACACTTCCACGCCCGCATGCAGACGTTCGAACAGCAGCGGAGCGGCGCGGAACGCAGCCCCGTTGGCGCAATCGAGCGCCAGCTCGACGCCGTGGAGGCTGTACGGGAACCGGGAGGCGAGATGCTCGACGTACCGGTCCACGCCGTCGGGAAGCTGCTGGCGCATGCCCACGCCGGCGCCGCTCGCCAGCTGCCAGGGTGGACCGGCCAGGTAGCGAGCCTCGATCTCGGCCTCCGCCTGGTCGGAGAGCTTGGCGCCGTCACGGCCGAAGAACTTGATGCCGTTGTCGTCGGCCGGGTTGTGGGAGGCGCTCACCAGCACCCCCAGGCCCGCCCCGAGGTCTCGCACGAGGAACGACAGCGCGCCGGACGGCACGATGCCGGCGTCGAAGGTGTCCACCCCGACCGAATGGAAGCCGGCATGGAGGGCATCGGCCAGCATCTGCCCCGACCGGCGCGGGTCGCGGCCCACCACGGCCAACCCGCCTTCCCGCCCGTCCCCTACGGCGCGAGCCAGGCCCAGCGCGAGATCGGCGGTGATGTCGACGTTGGCG
>JBFJZV010000075.1:0-14403 GCA_041621915.1 Acidimicrobiia bacterium
ACCGGCACGTCGTAACCGGAGAGCGGCGGGCCCCCTTCGGTGAGCAGGAAGATCAGCAGGAAGTTGTTGAAGTTGAACGCGAACGACCCGATCAGCAGCGGCGCGGTCGACACGAGCAGTAGCGGCAGCGTGATCGACCGGAACGAGCGCCACGGGCCCGACCCGTCGACCCGCGCCGCCTCGAGCAGCTCGTCGGGCACCGATGTCAACGCCCCGGACGAGATCAAGAACATGTAGGGGAACCCCAGCCACAGGTTCACCAGCAGCACCGCGACCATCACGATGGTGGTGTCGCCCAGCCAGTTGACGTCCGGGATGCCGAAGGTGTTGAGGAACCCGTTGACCTTCCCGAACTCGTCGTTGAGCAGCCCCCGCCACACGAAGACCGCCAGGAAGCCCGGAATGGCGTACGGCAGGATGTAGATCGAGCGGTAGAGCGGCCGGCCCCGCATTCCCTCGTCCTGGAGGGCGATCGCCAGCCCGAGTCCCATGCCGAAGGTCAGGACCACGGAGGCGATGGCGAACACGACGTTCCACGTCAGCACCCGCAGGAACGGCGCCCGAATGCTCTCGTTGGCGACGATGTCGCGGTAGTTGTCGAACCCGATCACCGTCCGCCAGCCCGGCAGGGTGGGGTCGATCGCGAACAGCGGAACGGCGTCGCACACGCCGGCCGAGCAGGTGACCGTCGTGTCCTCCGCCCGGATGGCCAGGACGCTGACGTCCTCTTCCGGGACCCCGTCGCAGAGGAACACGCCTTCCCCGGATCGGCAGGTGCGGTCCTCCTGGGCATCGAACAGGGCGCCGGTGGCAGCGTCGTACGTGAACCGCTGGCCGGCCACCGAAGCCGTCACCGACGACAGGGTGTCGAGCCGGGCGGTGCGGCCGTCGGGCAGGTCCAGCACCAGCCGCTCCAGATCGCCGGCGATGCCGGCGAGCTGCAGGCGGGGCACGAGCTGGTAGTCGCCGATGGCATCGGGCGGGTCGGCCGCGTCGAGTACCGCACCCGCCGCGTCGAGGGCGGCATCCTCGACCGGATCGGCGGCGCTGGCCCGCGGCGACCCGAAGAACGGCTCCGTCCCGCCGCCGCCCACCAGGAACCCCAGCTCGCCGTCCGGGTCGCGGTAGATCGCCAGGGCGAGGCTCTCGCCGGCCACGTTTCCGGCGACCCGGCGCCCCTCCAGATTCTCGACCACCTGGTCCTTGGTGAGGATGTTGCCGGTACGCCAGTTGGTGAACGACACGTAGGTCGTGTAGACGACCGGGTACACGACGAAGACCGCCATGAGGATGAGGCCCGGCGTCAGCCACCGGGAGGCGCTCGCCCGTGGGCTGAGGTACGCCCAGTTGACGCCGATCGCCGCCCCCACCAGGAACCCCAGCAGCGTCCACGACTCGTTGGCGACCACCTGGGGGATCGCGAACAGCACCAGCGCATCGAAGATCGCGACGGCGCCGGTGCGGACCCAGAAGGCCCGGCCGCCCGAGCGGTTGAGGCGCCGCTTCGCCTTGGCGGCGTTCGGCTCCTCGACCGTCGGGGGCGGCCGGGTCTCCTGGGTCATGTCGTCGGCGTGCTTACCCGCCGAGCACCGCGGTGCGCACGGCCTCTGCTGCCGTGGTCATCGCGTCGGCCGCGGCGATCTCGGCGTTGCGCACGAGGAGCAGGTTGTCACCGAGCGGGCCCCAAACGGCCCCCATCTCGGGGATGTTGGGCATCGGGATGCCGTTGGCGGCAGATGCTGCGAACGTCTGCACCTGCGGGTCGGCGGCCAGGCCCTCCTGCACCGCCACCCACGCCGTGCCACGCGGGTCGGCGTCGTACAGCGCCTGCATCGTCGCGTCGGTGGTGACGAAGTCCAGGAGGAACGTCTGCGCCAGCAGCGTCTGCTCGGAAAACGCCGACAGGAAGAAGCCCTGGGCGCCGACGAACGGCTGCGTCGGCTGGTCGCCGATCTGCGGGATGAGCGCCACGTCCCAGTTGACCGCGTCCTGATCGCGGAGCGTGCCCAGCTCCCACGGGCCGGTCACCCAGAACGGCGCCTGGCCCTCGAGGAACAGGTTCTTGGCGGTGTCGTAGTCGGTCGACTCGACCACGCCGGCGTCCACCTGCGCCCGCAGGTACTCCACGCCCTGGACGGCCTCGGGCGTGTCCAGCCGGACCTCGGCGGCGTCGTACGACCCGGTTGCCGGGTCGTAGGCGAAGATCGAGCCGCCGTAGGCCGACACGAACGGATAGTTGTGGTACGCGTCGGCGGCCGCGCCGCCGCCGGGGATCACCACGCACGCTTCCACCGCGTCGGCATCGCAGGCCGCCGCGATGTCGTCGAAGGTCGCCGGGACCTCGGTCACCAGGTCGGTGTTGTAGTACAGAGCCATCGCCTCGACCACGTACGGCAGGCCGTAGGTCTGGCCACCGAAACCGAACGCGTTGACGGCGACCTCGAAGAACTGTCCGTCGAACGCGGCCAGGTCCATCGCTGCGATCACGCCGTTGGCGGCCAGCTCGCCGGTCCAGTCGTGGGCGCCGACGAAGATGTCGGGGCCTTCACCGGCCGGCCCGGCCTGGGTGACCTGTTCGCGGATGTCCCCGAACGGCACCAGCTCGACCGTCACGGGCACGCCTGTGGCGTCGGTGAACGCCGGAGCGATCTCCTGGAGAGGCTCCACCCGGCGCTCGTCGGCCCAGATCAGCAGCCCTTCGGCCTCGGGCGGCGCCGTTGTCGCCGGGGGCGCCGTGGTGGCCGGCGGCGCCGTGGTGGTGGGCGCCATCGTCGTCTCCGGTGGCGCGGTCGTGGTCTCCGGCGGCGCAGTGGTCGCCTCCGTAGCGGGCGGTTCGTCGCCTGCGTCGTCGCCGCATGCCGCAGCGATCAGGGCGAACGTCGCGACCAACGCGACGAGCGCCCAGCGTGTCTTCCTCATGGGAGTCCCGTCCTTCTTGTCAGTGGGTCCGCGGTGGGGCTGCGGGCAGCCCTCACCGTGAGGTCGGAACGCTAGTGCATCCTGGCCCGCCGTCGGATTGCGGAGGGGGTGCTAGCCCTACGCGTCCTCGTACTTGAACGACACGTCGACCTTCGCCCGGTACGCGACGACGTTGCCCTCAGGACCGATCTGAAGGTCGAGCTCCTTCACGGTGGCGATCCGCAGGTCGCGTAGCGATCCCGCCGCCCGGGCCACGGCGGCGGCCGCCGCTTTCTCCCACGACTCCGGGCTGCTGCCCACCAGTTCGATGACCTTGTATACGGACTCAGCCACGAGGGCCTCCCTTCGCGCGCCGCCGGATGCGGCGCAGCCGTACGCTAACCGGCCTCCGCCCCGGCCCGCCAGGGCCGTCCGCCCATATACTCCGGCGGTGCTGCTCCCCCATCGCGCCCAGTGACCACGCCGCGGTCCCCGCTGGCCGGCTCGACGGGGCGCAAGGCGATCTTCGGCGGGCTGCTGGTTGTGGCGATGGCGTCCGCCACCTTCCTCACCGTGGCGCTCGGTCTGCTGGCCAGCTATCTCCTGAACGACTTCGGCATCACTCGCGCCGAGCTGGGCGTGGTGATCGCGGTGACCGCGGTCGGGGGTGCGCTGTTCTCCCCGCCCGCGGGACGGGCCACCGACCACGTCGGCGGCAGGACTGCCTTCGCGGGGCTGCTGGCGATCAGCGCCGCCGGCTTCCTGCTCCTCGCCGCGGCTCCCGCCTACCTGCTGCTGTTCCCCGCCGCGTTACTGGCAGCCGCCGGCCAGGCCGCCGCCAACCCGGCCACCAACAAGCTCATCGCCCTCCACCTCCCCGTGGGACAGCGGGGCATGGTCACCGGCATCAAGCAGTCGGGCGTCCAGTTCGGCATCTTCGCCGGCGGGCTGCTGGTCCCGCTCGGCGCCGAGACGCTGGGATGGCGGCCGACCGTGGTCCTCGTAGCGCTGGTCCCGATGCTGACGCTGCCCGTGGCGCTGGCGGCGGTGCCGGCCGACCGCCCCGAGGCCGCCGCCCGCCCCGCCGCAACCGGCGGCGGGCTGCCGCCGGCGATCTGGTGGCTGGCCGGGTACGGGTTCCTCCTCGGATTCGCCGGCAGCGTCACGTTCCTGCTGCCGCTGTTCGTCGAGGAAGCGCTGGGCCGGTCGCCACTGGTTGGTGGAGCTGCCGCTGGAACGATCGGGCTGTTCGCCGCCTTCGGCCGCATCGGCTGGGCTCGCCTCGCCGAGGTGCTCGGCCGCTACCGCCTGCCACTGGGCTGGATCGCGGCGCTGTCGGTGGCGGCGGCGGCGGTGCTGGGGTCGGCCACGACCCTGGGGCTGGGGGCGTTGTGGGCCGGAGTGCTGGTGACCGGCTTCAGCTCCAGCACGTGGAACTCGGTCGGGATGCTGGCGGTGATGGACGAGGCCGGCCCCACCCGCGCCGGGCGGGCCTCGGGGCGGGTGATGCTCGGCTTCCTCACCGGGCTGGGGGCCGGGCCGCCGCTGTTCGGCTACATCGTCGACCAGACCGGGTCGTACGCCCTGATGTGGTGGCTGTCGGCCCTGGCCGCCGGGGCGGCGGCCGCGCTGGTCGTGACCTGGGAGCGGCTGTCGAGCGGGTGAGCCGCTATGCGACCAGCGGGTTGACCCAACGCTCCCCGGCACTCCCGCTTGGCGCGCCGCACGACCTAGCCTCGGCGGCAAGCGATACGGGATTGTTGATGGCGCGGCTGCTGGTGATCATCGGGTCCGGGGAGACCGGCCCGGCGATGGCCCGGCTCCATCAAGACGTGCTGCGGCGGCTCGACGACCAGGCGGGCCCGGTGGTGGTGATCGACACGCCGTACGCGTTCCAGGAGAACGCCGGCGAGCTCGACGGCAAGCTAGGCGAGTACTTCTCGCACAACGTCGGCGCCGAAGCCGAGGTCGCGGCTGTCCGCTCGCCGGCGGAGACCGACCCGGCAGCGGCCGCCACCGCAATCGACCGGGCCCGGGCAGCCCGGCTGGTGTTCGCCGGCCCGGGCAGCCCGTCGTTCGCCCTCCGCCACTGGCGCGCCTCGGGGCTGCCGGGTGCGCTCGCCCGCAAGCTGGCCACCGGCGGGGCGGTCAGCTTCGCCAGCGCGGCGGCCGCAACGCTCGGCAGGTGGGCGCTGCCGGTGTACGAGATCTACAAGGCCGGCGCCGACCCACACTGGCTCGATGGGCTGGACCTCATGGCGGTCGCCGGGCTGTCGGCGGTGGTGGTGCCCCACTGGAACAACGCGGAGGGCGGCACCCACGACACCAGCCGCTGCTACGTCGGCGACCGGCGACTGCGCACGCTGATGGACGAGCTGCCTGCGGGCGCCGTGGTGTTCGGCGTCGACGAGCACACCGCCGCCGTCGTGGACCTGGACGCCGACACCGTGGAGGCGTACGGCAAAGGCGTGCTCACGTTCCGCCGCGGCGGCGACGACCTGACCGTCGAGGCCGGGGAGCATCTGCACCTGGACCACATCCGCACGATGGCCGACGGCGACGCCGAGCCGCCGGAGCCGGAGACGTTCGAGGACCCGGCATCCGACGCGGTCGACCGGGTCGAGGAGGCGCTGGCCGCAGGCGAGCCAAGCGAGGCGGCGGCACTCGCGCTGAACCTCGCCACAGAAGGCGGCGACGAGCTGACCGCGGTCATCGCCCGGCTGGCCGGGGTGGCCGGAGAGGCGCGCGCCGACCCGCTGGCTGCGGCCCTCCCCCACGTCGACGCGGTGCTGGCAGCTCGCGACGCGGCCCGCGCCGCCGGGGAGTGGGCGCAGGCCGACGGCATCCGCGACTTCCTCGCCGCCCTCGGCATCTCCGTGCACGACACCCCGGAGGGCACGACGTGGGAGAGGGCACATGACTGACCTCGCCTACGCCCCCGCCGCCGACCTGGCGGCGCTGATCCGTAGGCGGGAGCTGTCCAGCCGCGAGCTCCTCGACCATCTGCTGGCCCGGGTGGAGCGCCTGAACCCGAAGATCAATGCGGTCGTGGACCAGAACGTCGAGGCCGCGGCGGCACGGGCAGCGGCGGCCGACGCCGCGGCGACCGCCGGCGACTGGTGGGGCCCGCTGCACGGGTTGCCGATGACGGTCAAGGACACCTACGACGTCCCCGGGATGCCGAACACCGCCGGCGCGCCGCAGCTCGCCGACCACGTGCCGGACCAGCCCGCCGCGGCGGTGCAGCGGCTGTTCGACGCCGGCGCGGTGGTCTTCGGCAAGACCAACGTGCCGATCTGGGCGGGCGACTTCCAGAGCTACAACGACGTGTACGGCACCACCCGCAACCCGTGGGACGCGGGACGCACCCCGGGCGGCTCGTCCGGCGGGGCGGCGGCCGCGGTCGCGGCCGGCTTCACCCCGCTGGAGGTGGGCAGCGACATCGGCGGGTCGATACGCAACCCGGCCCACTTCTGCGGCGTCTTCGGCCACAAGCCGAGCTACGGCATCGTGCCGCTGACGGGCCACGTGCCCGGCCCGCCCGGCACCCGCCGGCTGCCCGACCTCGCCGTGGGCGGACCGCTGGCCCGGACCGCCGCCGACCTGGAGCTGGCGCTCGACGCGCTCGCCGGCCCACCGCCGGGCGACCCGGCCTGGCGGCTGGAGCTGCCGCCGCCCCGCGCCGACCGCCTCGACGGCTTCCGGGTGGCGGCGTGGCTCGACGATCCCCTGTGCCCGGTCGACGCCGGGGTCGGCGAGGTGCTGGACGGCGCGATCGCGGCCCTGGCGGAGGCGGGGTCGTCGGTCGAACAGGCGGCCCGTCCCGCCATCGACGCGGGACGCGCCAACCACGTCTACATGCGCCTCCTGCAGGCCGAGACCGCAGCCGGCTTCTCCGAGGCGGTGCTCGACCAGTTCCGCGAGGCTGCGGCCGGACTCGACCCGCACGATCGCAGCGCGGCGGCCGGCCGGGTCCGCGGGGCGGTGCAGTCCCATCGGGAGTGGCTGTCCGCCGACGAGTCCCGCCACCGCACGCGGGCCGACTGGGCGGCGTTCTTCGATGAGTTCGACGTGCTGCTGTGCCCGGTCATGCCGACCACCGCGTTCCCCCACGACCACTCGCCGATGGACGAGCGCACGGTGACCGTGAACGGCGCGCCGTTCCCGTACCTCGACCAGCTCTTCTGGGCGGGGCTGGCGAGCGCCGCCTACCTGCCGGCCACGGCGCTGCCGGCCGGGCTGGCCGGCGACGGGCTGCCGGTCGGGTTGCAGGTGATCGGCCCGCACCTGGAGGACCGCACCCCGCTGCGCTTCGCCGCGGCGGCGGCCGAGGTGCTGGGCGGCTTCACGCCTCCGCCGGGCTACGCCTCCTGATCGCGGGCGAAGGCGTTGCGCAGCACGAAGCCGACGTTGGCGGGGCGCTCGGCGAGCCGCCGCACGTACCACGGGTACCACCCCTCCCCGTAGCTGATGAGCACCCGCACGTCGTGGCCGGCTGCGGCGAGCCGGCGCTGGTCGGCGGTCCGGATGCCATAGAGCATCTGGATCTCGAAGTCCTCCACGCCGGCGCCCGCATCGGCGATGACCCGCTCGACGAGCTCGACATCGTGCGATCCCAAGCCGACCCGCACGTCGCCGTCACCGGCCATGCCCAGCAGCCACGCGCCGTTGAGCAGGAACGCCTGGTCGACCTCCTTCACCGTCTGGAACGCCGCGTGGGGCGGCTCCCGGTACGCGCCCTTCACGAGCCGAATGGCGGGCCGCAGCGGCAGCAGTCGGGCCAGGTCGGCGGGGGTGCGGCGCAGGTAGGCCTGGATGGCGATGCCGACGTTGTCGTGGACGCGCCGGCCCGCCTCGTACAGGTCGAGCGTCCGGTCGACGTAGGTCGAGTCCTCCATGTCGACCCACACGAAGTTCCCCAGCTCCGCGGCCCGGGCGACGAGGCCGTCGAGGTGCCCGGCGGCGACGCCGTCGCCGAGGTCGAGGCCGAGGTGGGTGAGCTTCACCGAGATCTCGGTGTCGAGGCCGCGGGCGGCGACCTCGTCGAGCGCCTCGTGGTAGGCGGCGGCCGCCGCCTTGGCGTCGGCCTCGTCGGCGACGTTCTCGCCGAGGTGGGTCACGATGCTCGACATCCCGCCGGCCCGCAGCCGCTCGGCGGCGGCCAGCGCGTTGGCGAGCTGCTCGCCGGGCATGAACTTACGGACGGCCCGCTGCACGAAGCCGACGTCGGGCACCCGCTCGGCCAGCCACTCGTTGCGGGATGCCCACAGCAGGGCGTTGCGTGCCAGGCCCATCGTCACCGGCTCCTCGTGTCGCGTTCGGCCTGGATTCTACGAACCCGCGGGTAGCTTCACCGTCGATGATGTGGGATCAAGCGGCTCGCGCCGTGCTCGAAGGGGCGTGGGACGAGGATCGCGGCTACTGCTACCCGCATCGGGGCATGTACCCCCATCTTTGGCTGTGGGACTCGTGCTTCCACGCCATCGCCTGGGCAGCGCTCGGCGACGGTCGGGCCGCGCGCGAGCTGGAGGCGGCGCTCGCAGGGCAGCTCGACGACGGGTTCGTGCCACACATGCGCTACGCGCGGCCGACGATCGAGCGGGGGCCGCTCGCGCACGCGTCGTCGTTCACGCAGCCTCCCATGTACGCCCACGCCGCCGCCGAGCTGACCCGCCGCGGGTTCGACCTGCCCGAGCCGGTCGGGGTGGCGGCCGCCGCGGGGCTGGAGTGGCTGTGGCGGCACCGCCTGGGCGACGACGGGCTGCTCTTCGTGGTGCACCCGTGGGAGAGCGGCGCCGACGACTCGCCGCGGTGGGACGACTGGGTGGGCTCGACCGCGTGGAACCGCCCGGAGTGGACCGAGGCCGACCTGCGGCTGCGGGACGCAGTGACGTACCACCCGTCCGGGGCGGCGGCGTGGTCGAGTGAATTCGTCGCCGTCCCGGCGGCCTTCAACGCCATCGCCGCCCACGGCGCCGCCGAGCTGGCTTCCCTCACCGGCGACGCTGACTGGGCAGAGCGAGCCAGGACTCTGGCCGCCGCGATCGACCGGGAGCTGTGGGACGAGGGCGAGGGCCTGTGGTCGGACCGCGCGGTCGTCGGCGGCGGGCCGTCAGTGGCGAGTCCCACGCTCGACGGGACGCTGCCGGCGCTGGTCACCGGTGACGAGGAGCGGGCGCTGCGAGCGCTGGCGGCGCTGGCCGACCCGGCCCGGTTCCGGGGCGAGCTCGGCCTCCGTTACGTTCCAGCCTCGGATCGCCTGTACGACCCGTCCGGCTACTGGCGGGGCTCGTCGTGGATGCAGCTCCACTACCTCGCCTCGCTGGCGGCTAGCCGCTGGGCCGACGCCGAGCTCGTCCGCTACCTCCGGGAGGCCAGCCGCCTTGCGGCGGAGCGCTCCGGCTTCGCCGAGCACTGGAACCCGGACACGGGCGAGGGCCTCGGTGCCCGGCCGCAGACCTGGTCGGCGCTGGTGGCGGCAATCTGAGGCGGCGCGCCCAGAAAACCGTGGAATCTTCCGCCCGCACGGGGCAATCAGCCCCCGGAAGGACGCGGCGCGACACCGCCGCACCAATGCGATCCGGGCCTGCCCGTCCCCCAGGCCCGGGTCACGATTGGAGGGCACGATGCTACGGAGGATGCCCGTGAGGGCGATCCACAATGTGACGGAATCGCCGTGCGGGCGATCCACAATGTGACGGACAGGCCGTAGCGGGTCAGGACTGGGCGGCCTCGGGCCCCGGCTTCACAGCCGGGGCCCGAGCGCGTGCGGGCGCTTGGCGAGTGGCCGGTCGAGGTGCCCGGCCCGCTCGAGGACCGGATACCGGTGTTGAGACACGGCACCTACCAGGCGGTAGCTGGGTGGTCCGGCGCCAGCAGCGCAGCGGCGTCGGTGGCGCCGGGAACGTGCTCGTCCAGCAGTTCGCGCAGGTCGGCGACCGCCTGCATCACGTCGGCGTCCGCTTCGTCGTGGTGGCCCTCCACGGTGATCAGCACGTCGGTCGTCGCCGGGCCTGCTGCGCTCTGGCGACTTTGGCGCCAGCACCAGCGGCGGGCAGCGACCACCCCCGCCTCGTCGACGAACACCACCTCACCGGGATCGGGGTGCCCCATGTCGTCGGAGCCGAGGTCGGCGAACGGCTCGTCGCCGGTGGCGAAACGCACCGTGAGCCCGCCGGCGACGCCGGCCCGGTCGAACACCGCCACCGGCAGCGCATGGCGGATGCTGACCAGGTTGGCGAGGTCGACGAGCGCGTTGATCGACGGCACGTCGCCCTTCTTCGTCAGCCGGCGCAGGAGCGACTCGGCGGCGCTGCGGTACTTGGTCGGGTCCACGCCGAAGCCCCGGAACACGGTTCGCCACGCCGCCAGGCTCGGCACCTCCGACAACGGGGTCCCCGCGAGCCGCTCCCGCACCGCGCGCTGCTGCGCTGCGTACGCCGCCGTCAACCCAGGCGGGGCCGGCCTGTTGGCCAGGCCGGTGGCGACGAAGGCGCCGCCGCGGATCGTCGGGAACCGGTCGAGGACGGCGGCGTCGTAGCGAAAGGCGGTAGCCATGGCGCCGCAGTGTGGCAGGCGCGCCGCTACACCCCGGCGGCGGTATCGTCCGCGGCCTGTGACGCTCCGCCTCCCGCTCCTCGTCGCCATACTCGCGCTCGTCGCCGCCGCATGCACCGGCAGCGCCGGCTCGGCGACCACTACCGAGCCACCCGCCCCTTCCACGAGCACGTCGAGCACCGCAACGACGACGACCACGACGGCCACGGCGACGACCGCCGCCACCATCCCGCCCGAGCCGCCGTACACGCTCGCACTCGACCTCGCGCCCGGCACGGCCGCGGTCTACGACTTCGAGACGACCTACAAGGACACCTCTAGCGGTGAGCTGGCCGCCGAGGCGATCACGGTCGAGCTCGACGGGCAGCGCCGCGTCGCCGCGTACGAGCTCGACGGGCAGGCGTACCTCGAAGACCTGCTCGACGTCGGCACCGTGGAGGTGTTCGGCACCAGCGCCGACGGGGAGGACGCCACCGGCCGGGGCGTTGCCGCGCTGACCGACGCGGGCCTGGACGCCGCCTCGCTGGAGTTGCCCGTGACCGTGGTGGTCGACGCCGAGGGGCGTGCCGTCGGCGGGTTGGCGCCGGTGCCCGGGGGCACCGCGCAGCCGCTGGCGCTGGCACGTGCCCTGGACAGCCTCGCGGCGCCGATGCTTCCGCCCGGACCGGTTGACGTCGGCGAGGAGTGGCCGCTCGGCCCGCTCGATATCCCCTGGATCGGCGTCGTGCCGATGACCGCTGCCGGCACCGCCCGGGTAGCCGGCACCTCGGAGGTCAACGGCGCCTTCGTCGTAGAAGTGGAGGTCGATCTCTCGCTCACCGCACCCACCCAGCGGTTCGCCGACCTCGCCACCGGCCTCCTGGAGGTGAGCCCTACCGACGCACGGCTGATGGGGATCGACCGGCTGCTCGCCGAACGGCTGGCTGCGGAAGCGGTGGAGGGCGAGGCGGCCGGCTCGGTCGGACTGTCCGGCGGCCGGATCGCGGGGACGTACCGCTTCGACCCCGCCCGCGGCCTCCTCGCCGGGGTATCAACCGACTCGCGAATGGTCGTGGAGCTCGCCTTCGAAGACGAGCGGGGGCCATTCTCCGGCACCGCGGTCATCGAGGTCCGCACCGACGCCCGGCTGGTGCAACTGGACGACGAGGTACCGCCGCTGCCGCGAGACCCCGACGAAGCGGCGTTCACCGCGCTCCCCTTGGAACACCCCGGCTTCGTGGTCGAGGATCTCGACCCGCTGCGAGCCGAGGAGCTGCTGAACCGGGTCGGGCTGCTGCTCGACGACCCGCTCGCCGGGGCCACGGCCGCCCGGCTGCTGCCACCGGGCGGCGACGACACCGCCATCGACGTCCTTGCCTTCTACCCGCGCGGCTTCGCTAGGGGCGACCCGCTGCTGGCGGGAACCGTCGCCGCGGTGGTCACCGGTGAGTTCGAGGCGGAGGTCGGCGAGCCCGTCGACGCCGACGGCGCCACGGTGATCCGGTTCGCGTCGGAGGGCGACACGTGGTTGGTTGCGGTCACCAACACCCGGCTGCTCGTCGGCGTCGGCGGCGACGACATCGACACCGAAGCGTTCCTGCAGGCGGTTTCCTACGCCGCAGACGATCACCGCTGGGCGGCGGGAGAGTGCCACGACCTCGGCGCCGGGGAGGTGTTCGACCCGCCGTTCTCGCCGTTCGGCGCAGAGACGCTGGTGCCGTGCTGGCGGCCCCACAGCGTCGAGGTGACCGCTGCCGAGGTCGTGGCCGGCGAGGCAGGCTCACCGCGACCGGAGGACCTCGACGCCCGGAGCGAGCGCCTCTGCGACCAGGCGTTCCTCGACTACACCGGCGCCCTGCCGTCGCAGACCCGCCTGAGCGGCGTGAGCTACCTGCCGGACGAGGCCGAATGGGCCGAGGGCGACCGTTACCTGGCGTGCGTCGTGTCGTCGGTCGACGACGAGGGCCTGGTGGCGGCGAGCGCCGGGTCGCTGCGGGGCGCCGGCGGCCGCTTCCCGCTGGAGCTGGAAGCCGGCGTCTGCTTCGACGGCCCGCTGAGCAGCGTCCCGGTCGACTGCTCGGGCCCGCACATAGTCGAGATCGTCGGGCGGGTCACGGCCGAGGGCCCGCCGGGAGCGCCCTACCCCGGCGACGACGAGGTGATCGCCACTCTGGATGAGCTGTGCACGGAGCTGCTCTCCGGCTACGCCAGCGAGGTCGCCAAGGACGGTGCGGAGATCGAGGCCGCCGCATTCGGGGCGGGCGCCTTCGCCTGGGAGCAGGGGGTCCGCGACTTCGCCTGCACGGCGGTTGCCCGCGACACCGACGGCGCATCGGTCCGGGTCACCCGCAGCTTCGCCGACGAGTGGCGGCCGCTCGGCCCCGCCGACGACGCATTCAGCGCGTGAATCCGGGAACGCCGCAGGGCGCCGGCGTGTTGAATGGCCCGAAAGGAGAGAGTCACATGGGTTTGTTCTCGAAGAGGCCGCGCGAGGTTCCCGAGCCGGCTGAGGCGCTGCCGGGGCGCACCGAGCGGCCGTTCTCGATCCACGGCATGCACTACGTCTCCGGCGAGACGATCGTGCCGCCGTTCCCGGAGGGCACCGAGCTGGCGCAGTTCGGGATGGGCTGCTTCTGGGGAGCCGAGCGGCTGTTCTGGCAGACGCGGGGCGTGACGGCCACCGCCGTCGGCTACGCCGGCGGGCACACCGCCCACCCCACCTATCAGGAGGTCTGCTCCGGCCGCACCGGCCACACCGAGGCGGTGCTCGTGGCCTACGACCCGGACCGGGTGTCCTACGAGGAGCTGCTCACCGTCTTCTGGGAGGGCCACGACCCCACCCAGGGGATGCGACAGGGCAACGACGTCGGCACCCAGTACCGCTCGGCGATCTACTGGTACGACGAGCAGCAGCGCAAGTCGGCGGAGGCGTCGCGGGACCGTTACCAGGACCAGCTCACCGCCGCCGGGTACGGGTCGATCACCACCGAGATCGCCGAGGCCGGTGAGTTCTACTACGCCGAGGACTACCACCAGCAGTACCTCGCCAAGAACCCCAACGGCTACTGCGGCATCGGCGGGACAGGGATCGCCTGCCCGTCAGGGCTGGCGAAAGAATGACGGCGCGTCCAACGGGTCTCGAGACCGCATGACCGAGGACCTCGAGTTCGTCTACGTCGCCGATGCGATGTGCTCGTGGTGCTGGGGCTTCGCGCCGGTCCTCGACGCCATCGCCGCCCGATACGAGATCCCGATCCGGGTCGTCGCCGGCGGGCTGCGACCCGGCCCGTCGTCGGAGGTGCTCGACGCCCGGTTCCGCGCCACGCTCGCCTCGCACTGGCACCACGTCGCGGAAGCGAGCGGCCAGCCATTCGACGAGGCACCGTTGAGCTGGGAGGGCTGGCGCTACGACACCGAGCTGCCGTCGATCGCGGTGGTCACCATGCGCGAGCTGGAGCCCAAGGCCAGCCTCGAATTCTTCGCCGGGCTGCAGCGGGCCTTCTATGCGGAGGCGACCGACATCACCGACCCGGAGGCGTACCCGGCGCTGCTCGAGGGCTTCCCCGTCGACGCCGGCAGGTTCATCGAGCTGCTCGGCTCCGAGGAGATGAAGAAGAGGGCCTGGCAGGACTTCGCGTTCGCTCGCCGCCTCGGGATCACCGGGTTCCCGACGCTGTTGCTGCGCGAAGACGACACGCACCACGTCGTCACCCACGGGTGGCAACCGTTCGAGCGGCTGGAGCCGGCGCTCACGGCGTGGCTGGGGAGCCGCTTCGGCGAAGCCGCTCAGGGCTTGCTCTGCCCGATCGACGAGCCGTGTTGATTCCCGGGCCGACTTCGCCGGCGGCTTCCGCCGCCGCCGAACAGACGCCGGTCGGCCCTCCTCCGCAACGTGGGGCCCCAACCCCACGGCGGCCGTGCTGACTCCCCAGGCCGACTTCGCCGACGGCTTCCGCCGCCGCCGAACAG
>JBFJZV010000076.1:0-14057 GCA_041621915.1 Acidimicrobiia bacterium
ATGTTCGGCGCCCGCTTCGACGTGGCGATCCTGTGGTGGATCGGGCTGGTGGTGATCGCCACCTGGGTGCTGCTGCGCACCAAGGTCGGCAACTGGATCTTCGGCACCGGCGGCGCAGAGGACGCCGCCCGCAACGTCGGCGTGCCGGTCAACCGTGTGAAGATCACGCTGTTCATGATGACGGCCGCCGCGGCGTTCCTGGTGGCCCTGATCCAGGCGGTCAAGTTCACCGGTGCCGACTCGCTGCGGGGCGAGCTGCAGGAGTTCGACGCCATCATCTCGGTGGTGGTCGGCGGCACGCTGCTCACCGGCGGGTACGGATCGGCGATCGGCGCGATGTTCGGTGCGCTGGCATTCGCCATGGTCGACCAGGGCGTCGTCATCTGGGGCATCCAGAGCGATTGGAAGAAAGTCTTCGTCGGCGGCCTGCTGGTCGTCGCGGTGGTCCTGAACAACTACATCCGAACGAGGGCGGCGAGCAGATGACGAGCAACGGTGCACTCTTGGAAGTCAGCCACATCTCCAAGTACTTCGGCAGCGTGATCGCCCTGGAGGACGTGTCGGCGTTCGTGCGCGCCGGCGAGGTCACCTGCCTCCTCGGCGACAACGGCGCCGGCAAGTCGACGCTGATCAAGGTGCTGTCCGGCGTGCACGAGCCGAGCAGGGGCCACTACTTCTTCGAGGGCGAGCCGATGCAGTTCACCTCGCCCCGGGAGGCGCTCGAGAAGGGCATCGCCACGGTGTACCAGGACCTGGCGATGATCCCGCTGATGTCGATCTGGCGCAACTTCTTCCTCGGGTCGGAGCCGACCAAGGGATGGGGGCCGTTCCGGCGCTACGACATCGACTTCGCCAAGCAGACCACCCGCGAAGAGATGGCCAAGATGGGCATCCAGATCCGCGACCCCGACCAGCCGGTGGGGACGCTGTCGGGTGGCGAGCGCCAGTCGGTGGCGATCGCGCGGGCGGTGTACTTCGGAGCGAAGGTGCTGATCCTCGACGAGCCCACCGCCGCGCTCGGCGTGAAGCAGGCGGGGGTGGTGCTGCGCTACATCGTGCAGGCGAAGAACCGGGGCATCGGGGTGATCTTCATCACCCACAACCCGCACCACGCCTACCCGGTGGGCGACCATTTCGTGATCCTGCGGCGCGGCCAGGTGTTCGGCGATTACACCAAGGACGAGCTGCCTCTCGAGCAGCTCGTGCAGATGATGGCCGGCGGCGAGGACCTCACCGTGCTCCAGCACGAGCTCGCCAGGGAGGCCGAGGCCGGCGGCGAGGCCGCGGCCGACCTGGCCGAGGCGGCGCACCGGCTGGAAGAGGAGCAGAAGCTGTCCGGTGGCGGCACCTGAGCCCTTCGACCTGATCGCGGTCGGACGGGTCAGCGTCGACCTGTACCCCGAGCAGAGCAACGCGTCGTTGGCCGACATCACATCGTTCGCCAAGTCGCTGGGCGGCAGCGCCACCAACGTCGCCGTGGCCACGGCCCGGTACCGCCATCGCGTGGCGCTGGTCACGAAGGTGGGCGACGACGGGTTCGGCCCGTACATCCACCGGGCGTTGGCGGGCTTCGGCGTCGACGATCGGTGGGTCGGCACCCACCCGACGCTGCGGACTCCGGTGGTGTTCTGCGAGATCTGGCCGCCGGACCACTTCCCGCTGCTGTTCTACCGGGAGCCGAAGGCGCCCGACATGACGATCGACACGGGCGACTTCGACCTGGAGGCGGTGGCCGCGGCCCGGATCTTCTGGACCACGGGCACGGGGCTGTCCGACGAGCCGAGCCGTTCGGCGACGCTGGCGGCGCTGGCGTCCCGTGGCCACCGGGCGTGGACGATCCACGATCTCGACTACCGCCCGATGTTCTGGGAGTCCGCCGAGTCGGCCCGGCCGTGGCAGCGGCAGGCGCTGGAGCTGGCGACGATCGGCATCGGCAACCGGGAGGAGTGCTGGGTGGCGGTGGGGGACGGGCGGAGCCCCGACGAGGCGATGGCGGCGGGGGAGGGGAGCCCCGACGAGCTGGCCGACCGCATGCTGGAACTGGGCCTCGAGCTGGCGATCGTCAAGCTGGGACCGGAGGGGGTCCTGGTCGCCTGGGGCGACGGGCGGGAGCGAGTGCCGCCTGTGCCGATCGAGGTCGTGAACGGCCTGGGCGCCGGCGACGCGTTCGGCGGGGCGGTGTGCCACGGGCTGCTGTCCGGCTGGGATCCGGTGCGTACCGTCCGCTTCGCCAACGCAGCAGGCGCCTACGTCGCCGGCCAGCTCGCCTGCGCCGACGCGATGCCGACCGAGGACCAGGTGCTGGAGCTGCTGGCGGAGTAGGCGCGGGCTAGCGGCGCGGTCCGTACAGGTTGCGGCCGAGGGCGTGCATGAGGGTCTCGACCCGCTTCTGGATGACCTCCTCGAGAGTGTCGAGGGGGAGCTGGGTGCCGTCGTCGAGGGTGATGAGCGGGTTGAGGTCGTCGCCCCGGGCGTCCGCGAGCTTCTCGCGGGCCTCCCGGGCCTTGCCGACTGCGAACAAGACCTTCTGCAGCCAGCGCGCCTCGCTCTCGCGATACTTGTTGATTCGTCGTTCTTCGCTGGTGGTCACTACTGCTCCGTTGTCGGTGCCCGGCACACTGTACGGCGATCGCGGCGGCTTGCGCGATTTCAGTTGCCGGCGCCCCAGTCGGCAACGACGGCGACCGCCTCGTCGGTGATCAGGACGTCCCGGTTGCGGAGCCGGCGACCCAGCACCGCTTCGATCGCCGCCTCGGCGAAGTGCTCCGACGGCGTGGCCTCCCACGCCTCGGCGTCGAACCAGCCGGCGTCGGCAGGGAAGCCCTGGGCGGCCAGGAACGCGGGCCGCAGCTCGGCGAGCTCCTCGTGGCAGGTGAACTCGACGTGGTGGGCGAACTCGTGCACCAGCGCGTTCCGCAGCAGGCCGGCGGTCCCGGGAATCCGGACGTGGACCGTGCGGCGATCGGGCACGTACGCGGCTTGGGCGTCGAGGTCGCGGTCGCCGGCCAGGGTGAGCGGGGCGATGCACGACTGCCGGGCCGGGAAGGCCGCCGTGAAGTCGTCCCAGGTGGCGGAGGCCAGCTCCCGCAGGTCGGCCGGCACCGCCTCGTCGAACCGCAGTTCGGGGGTGCCACTGCCGCAGGCGGCGACGAGCACGAGCGTGAGGAAGGCGAGGCGGCGCATCGACGCCGGAGGCTAGGCCGTACACTCCGGCCGCTTTGCTGACGCCCGACCCTCGTGAGCACGCCTCGATCGCATCCATCGTCCTCGACGAGCCCGTCTGGGACGCTGGCGACGTCGAGACCGAGCTGCTCAGCCCGCCCGAGCCACCGGCCTCCGCCACGGTCGCCGTCTACCGGGCGCGGGGGAGCGTGCCGCGGCCATGGTCGGCCGTCTGCAAGGTGCTCGCCGGCGACCGACGCGGCCACCCCAACTGGCCGGCGTCCGACGACATGGCGCACTGGTACTGGTGGCGGCGGGAGGAGATGGCCTACACGACCGGCCTGCTGGGCCAGTTGGCCGGCGGCCTGCGGGCGCCCCGTTTCCTCAACGCCTTCGGCCGGCCCGGCGGCCGGGTGGCGTTGTGGATCGAGGATGTGACCGCGCCGCGCGCGTCGACCTGGTCGGTCGGCCGATATGGCGAGAGCGCTCGTCACCTCGGCCGCGCCCAGTTGGAGATGACGTCGGTCCTCGCCGACGACGGCTGGCTGGTCCGTGACTTCCTCCCGGGCTACCTGGCTCGTCACGACGGGATCGTCGCCGGCTCCACGGCTGATTGGGAGGTTCTGGTCGCCGCGAGGGCGCTGCTTTCCGACCGGGCCCGCCTGCTGGCGGTGGTCGACGAGTTCCCGTCGACGCTGTGCCACCACGACTTCCACGCCCTCAACCTGTTCGGTGACGAGGGCGGGCCGTCGATCGCGATCGACTGGGCGTTCGTCGGCATCGGACCGTTGCCCGTCGACGCCGGGCCGTTCGCCGCCGACGCCGTGCTCGACTACGGCGCGCCCGTGGCCTCGCTCCCGGGGCTGCACGAAGCCGTCGAGACCGGCTTCGTCGCCGGGCTGCGCGACGGCGGCTGGGCGGGCGACGACGTGCGGCTGCGGCTGGCGATGCGGGTGGCGGCCGGTCTCAAGTTCGCCTGGGTGGCCGCCGCGGCGGCCGATCCCAGCCCAGAGACGCTGACCCGCTGGGAAGCCCACTACGGGCGCGACGGCGCCGAGGTGCGCGACGACCGGCGGTGGGTCGCCGAGTGGCTCGTCGGGATGGCTGCCGACGCGGCGGCGCGGCTCTAGCTAGGTGGGCGGCGCGTCCCAGTCGACCAGCACCTGCCGAGGGTCCGCAGGGTCGACCAGCACGGGCAGCTCGGTGCCCGGCACGAGTCGGGCCACCGCCAGCCGGGGCACCATCTGGCGGACCGTGAGCTGGTAGGGCTCTGCATCGTCGAAGGTGACCTCCAGCTCGAGGTCGGCGACCGGGTTCTCCAAGGCGGCCGCAACTGCGGTGCCGCCCAGCGTCATGCCGGTGTCCTTGACCGAGAGCAGGACCGCCCGGCCGGGCACGCCGACAGTGCGGAGCCCGTCGCCTGCGGCCTTGCCGGCTTGGACCTGGGACAGCGCGTCGCTGGCCTGCTGGATCATCCCTGGTGCCTGCCGGAGCAGGCCCCGCACGCTGGTGTCGACGCCGGACTCGGTGCCCATCTGCTTCGCCTGCTTCGTGAGCTTGCGGATGTCTTTGAGGAAACCCACCCAACGCCTCCTCTCGTAGGGACGTCGTGGAGTGTATTCGGTGGCGAGCAGCCCGGTAAGGTGCCATTCGTGGCCGATCGCTTCCTTCCGCACGGCGTCGGCGCCGCCGGCGCCGACCCACTGCTGGTGACGCCCGAGTCCGCCGGCTGGGAGTACTCCGGGCTGCGGGTGGTGGCGCTCGGCCCGGGGGAGTCGCGGGTGCTGCCCACCGGCGCCGACGAGGTGGCCGTGGTCCCGCTGTCGGGGTCGTGCCGGGTGGAGGTGGAGTCGCGCACCTTCGACCTGGCAGGCCGCCCCGGCGTGTTCGAGCGGGTGACCGACTGGGCCTACGCCCCGATGGATGCCGAGGTGCGGCTGTCGAGCGAGGGTGGGGGAGCGTTCGCCTGGTGCACGGCCCGCGCGAGCAGGCGCCTCGACCCCGCATACGTGGCCGCCGAGGACGTTTCGATCGAGGTGCGGGGCGCCGGCCGGGCGACACGGCAGATCACCAACTTCATGTCGGTCGAGGCGTTCGCCGCGGACACCCTGATCTGCGTCGAGGTCTACACGCCGGGCGGCAACGTCTCGTCGTGGCCGCCGCACAAGCACGACGAGGTCAGCGCCGACGAGCTGCCGCTCGAGGAGATCTACTACTTCCGGGTCGACGGCGACCACGGGCTGGGCACGTTCCGCTGCTATGCCGCCGACGGGGACTTCGACGACACGGTCACCGTGAAGGACGGCGACGTCTACCTGATCCCGAAGGGGTACCACGGCCCGGCGATGGCGCCGCCCGAGTTCCCGATGTACTACCTCAACGTGATGGCCGGCCCACGGCGCCTGTGGCGCTTCACCGACGACCCCTGCTACGCCTGGATCCGCGGCACGTTCGCGGAAGGGGAGCCGGATCCCAGGCTGCCGATGGTGACGGCGGCGGGGCGAGTCGAGTGGGACCGACGCTAGAGATCGTCGTGTCCGACGAGCTGAATCTCCCACGGGCAGCTTGCGGACACGCTCCCGGTATAGTTACGTCACAGTGACGGAACAGTCCGGTGTATCCAGGTGTCGATGGTGCGGCAGGGGATTCGCCGTTTCGGGCGGTCCCGGCCGGCCACGGCTCTACTGCCGGCGCTCGCATCGGCAGCGGCACTACGAGGCGCGCCGGTTGGGCAAGGCGATGGGGCTCGACCCGGACCTGGTCGTGCTCGACCTGGCGTCGTGGCGACGGTTGGCCGACCGGCTGTACATCCTGGAGTCGGCGGTGAAGGACGTGGAGCGCGACCTGCGGGAGTCGAAGGCCGCCGACGACTACCGGGCGGCGTTCCGGCACCTGTACGCCGCCGCCGTGGACCTGGCGAGGGAGCAGCCCGAGCCGGAAGCGATCACGTGAGTCCCTGCCAGCCTGCGCCCATAATCCACGTTATGTCAAGTTACTGAAATGCTCTCAGGCTCGACCTCCCTCACCCGCCAGCCGCCGTGGCCGCGCGCCTTCAATCCGGCCGGTTGCGAGGCAGGGTCAGCTCGAACACGTTGCAGCCGTCCTCCCGCCGGTAGCGGAGGTCCCCGCCCATCAGCTGGGCGAGGCTGCGGGATACCGTCAGGCCGAGCCCGACGGACGCCGGCTGGGTCGGCCGGTGGTGGGCCCGCTGGTACGCCTCGAAGATGCGCTCGCGGTCATCGGCCGGTATCTCCGGGCCGTCGTCGCTCACGCTCACCGTCACGACCTCACCCCGAGCTATGTACCGCACGGTGACGGCCGGGCCTCCGTACCGCACCGCGTTGGTCACGAGGTTGCGGATGATCTGGCGCGTCCGCATCGCGTCCGCCCACGCGACCACGTCGGCTTCGCCTCGGATCGCCACGGCTTTCGTCGCCCGCGCGCCGCTGACCACGACCGCCACCTCCTTCCCGACGTCGACCGGCGCCGGCGACACCTCGATGGCGCCGATCTCGGCGCGGGCAGCGACCAGCAAGTCCTCGACAAGCTGGGCCATCTCCATGCCTTGCTGAGCGATGAGCGCGGTGAACTCGTCCCGCTCGTGCCGGGAGAAGTCGTCCGCACGGTCCCGGAGCTCCTCGGCGAGCCCGACGACGGTGGTCAGCGGCGTGCGCAGCTCGTGGCTCACGGCGGCGAGGAACTCGTCCTTCGAGCGGATGAGCTGCTCCAAGCGCTCCTGCGCCTCCTGCCGGAGCCAGTAGGCGCCGACGATGTCCGCGGCGGTCTGCAACAACGCCGCATCCTCCGGCTCCCACAGGTGGCCCGCCGCGGAGAATCCGAACGCCAGCAGCCCGCGCCACTGCCCCTTCACGATGATCGGGATGTCGATCTCGGCGGCCGTCGGGACGGGGGACGCGTCGTACAGCTCCCGCTCCCACGGACCGAGCTCGTCCATGCTGAAGGCGAACGGGACGCCTTTCGAGAGGCGCTCGTAGGAGTCGGGCATGCGCGACCACGGCACCAAGAACCAGTACGCGTCGAAGTCGTGCTCCAGCTCCCCGGTGGCCGGGTCGACGGCGGTGCGGCACACCACCTGGCTGCACGGGCCCACCTGGGGGTGGTCGACATTGCGCTCGATCGTCCCGAACTGCGCACCCGTGGCGAGCACGAGCGTGTCGAGCGCGAGCTGGAGCGCCCGCGCGTGGCCGCCGAGTAGCGCCTGCGAGCACTCGGCCAGCGCTCGCTCGTAGTCAACGCGCCGCTGGGCCTTCGCAACCGCCGCTTCGAGTGCCCGCTCCCGGTCGCCGAGGTCCCAGCGCCGGGCGAACAGCTCGGCCACCGCTGCGAGCAGGCGCACGTCGTCGTCGTCCCACTCCCGTGGCCAGCGCTCTTCTGAAAACCCCACGACGCCCAGCCAGCGCCCGCCGGAGAAGACTGGGTAGTCGAGCTCGCTGAAGATGCCCGCGCCGTGGTACGTGGCACCCTCGACCGGGCCGAGCTCCTCGGGCACCACGACGAAGGGGTCCCCGCGCTCCAATGCGGCACGCGTCTCGGGCATCCGCTCCCACGCCACCAACTGCCATCGTTCGGTCTCGAGGTCGATGCCGGGCACGCCGACCTCCATCAGCATCCGCGACGCGAAGCCGACCTCGCGTTCCTCGACGTTGCGCTCGACGAACACCGAAGAGGCTCCTGAGGCATGCAACACCGCCTCCAACGCCTCCCGGAGCGACTCCTCGTCGTCGCCTGCAAGCAAGGCGCGGCCGCAAGCGGCCAGCGCCCGTAGGTGGGCGAGCTCACGCTCGGGGACGTTGGGCATGCACCTCCGACTGGGTCGGGCGTCCGAGCCTACCGACCGGAGGCCGCGAGCCCCTGGCACTGTCCGCCCAAGGCCCGGGTCTGCGTCACCGCGCCGCCAGTGCGGCGAGACCTCTGCGGAAGCGGTCGGCGTCGAGCCAGTCGTCCGTGCCGGGCGGCGGTTCGGCGGTGGCCGGATCCAGCTCCTCGGCGCGTGCTGCCGCCACCATGCCGTCCAGCGCCCGCAGGTAGCCGGCCATCGCGGCAACGTCGGCGGCCGTCCCCGGCGGGCCATGGCCCGGTATGACGGCCGCCGGGGCTAGGGCGGCCAGCCGGTCCGCCACCGCCGCCCACTCCGAGGCAAAGCCGTCGCTGGTCTTGGGGTGGATGCCCGTCCACACGAGGTCGCCGGCGATCAGCACGCCGTCGTCGGGAAGGTGGACGAACAGGTCGACCTCCGTGTGGGCCCGCCCATACGACAGCACCCGGGCCGTCCGCTCCCCCACGATCTCCAGCCGGTCCCCTATCAGCACGTCCGGAAGCACCACCACGTCGCCCTCCTCGCCGGGCCCGTCCGCGACGATCAGCTCGTTCATACGCGGTGTGCCCACGATCGGGACGTCCACGAACGCGCCGTTGCCCCGGACGTGGTCGGCGTGCCAGTGGGTGTTCACCACCAGATACGCCTGGGCCCCGGTGAGCCGCCGCACCTCGCCGGCCAGCTCGTCGGCGGCAAGCATCGTGAAGAACGTGTCGACGACCAGCGCCTTGCCGCCCAGGTCGACGATTGCTGCGTTGGAGACTGCTGGGCCTCCGGTGCCCGGCGCGACCGCCGCCCACACGCCGGTTGCCACCTCGCGGACGGTGAACGTCGTGGGCATCAGGCCAGCGCCGCCGTGGAGAATGCCGCCATCGACGGGAACCGCCACCGCGGCTCGACCGAGCCGCCCGGCTCCCGGGTGGCCCCGAACCCGCCGCGATCGTGGCGGCGGTGGATCCAGACTGAGGCCAGCCCGAGTGCCGCAGCCGGCTCGTGGTCGTGGTAGAGGCTCTCGGCGACATGCAGCACGAGGCCCGGCGCGACGCCGATGCCGTCGAGCGCTGCGAGCAGGTGACGGAAGTTGGCCGGATCGGGCTTGTAGGCGCCGACGTCCTCCGCAGTCACGACGAGGTCGAACTCGACGCCGAGCGCTGCCTCGCTGCGGGCGAACGACGCTCGGTCGACATTGCTGAGGATCGCCAGCCGGTAGCGCTCCCCGAGTGCGGCGAGCGCAGGGCCCGAGTCCGGAAAGGGTGGCCACTCCCCCACCGACGCGCCGTACGCCCGGGCCTCGTCGTCGGACACGGGGGCGCCCAGGTCGACGCCGATGCGCCGCATGACTTCGGCCAGCACGTCCGGGTACGGGGCGGCCGGCATCTGCTGCTGCACATGGGTCTCGTGGCGGCCGTGGGCGGCGACCAACGATTCGTCATCCGCCGGGAGCCCGTGGCGCGCGGCCCACGGCCGCAGCGCCGCTGCGATCCCCCGCTCCCAGTCGATCAGCGTGCCGTAGCAGTCGAAGCTCAGTGTGGCGAAGCCGTCGAATTCACCCACGCGAGCAGGCTACCCCCCGCCGCCTGGTTGAATCGGCGTCCATGCAGCGCGTCCTGGTCACCGGCGGCACCGGCTTCATCGGCTTCGAGCTGGTCCGCAAGCTGTGCGAGGACGGCTTCAAGCCGCGGGTGCTCGTGCGGCGGCCGCACCGGGCGGCGCTGTTCGCGTCCCTCGACATCGAGCCGGTGCACGGCGACCTGCTGAGCGTCCCGAGCCTGGAAAGGGCAGTCGCCGGGATCGACACGGTCGTCCACCTGGGCGCCCGGGCCAGCTTCGAGTCGTACCACCGCCTCGCGCCGACGATCGTGGACGGGACCGCCGCACTCGCCGGCGCCGCTGCCCGGGCAGGAGTCGAGCACTTCGTCTTCGCCAGCAGCCTGTTCGTGCACGGCGACGCCGACCAGCCCATCGGTCGAGATACGCCGCCCGCACCCCGGTTGGGCTACGGCGCCGCCAAGCTCGAGGCCGAGGAGGCACTGGAGCGGATCGGTGTCGAGTCGGGGATGACGGTCGCCAGCGTGCGCCTCCCCCACGTGTACGGGCCGCAGGCGATCCTCTTCCAGCAGATCCGACGCGGCTACGCGATCTTCCCCGGGCCGATGACCAACCGCTGCGGTCACCTGCACGTCACGGACGCCGCCCGCGTCCTCGCAGCAGTCGCCGCGCAACGGTGGACCGGGCGCTCGGCGGTGGCCGACCGCGACAGCGCCACCTGGGTCGAGTTCTTCACGCTGCTCGAGGCCTACTACCCGTACTTCCGGATGGTGCGGCTGCCGCGAAGGCTCGGCTATTGGGGCGCTGCGCTGCTGGAGCCGCTGCTGTCCCGTCGCTCCCGCCCCACCCTCTACACGAAGGGGACGGTCGTCGGCTTCAACCTCGAGCTGCCCGTGCAGCCGCAGCTCATCTGGGAGGACGTCGGCCTGGAGCCGGAGCTGCCCACCGTCGCCTTGGGCATCCCCGCGGTGTTCGACGGGTTCGTTCACTACCGCTGGCGTCACCCGATGCTCGACCGCCGGCGCTCGTGAGGCACGTCGCCAGCTCCGTCGACGTCGCCGCCCCGGCCAGCGCCGTCTGGCCGCTGCTCGCCGAGTTCCGCCACTGGCCGAGCTGGGGCAGCACCGTGCGTGCGGTCCGCGCCGACGCCGACGCGGTGGCCCCAGGGGTCACTGGCAAGGTCCAGACCATTCTGCGGTTCTGGCTTCCGTTCCGGATCACCGACGTGGAGCCCGGCCGGTCGTGGCACTGGCGGGTCGCCGACATCGCGGCCACCGGCCACCTCGTGGAGCCGGTCGATGCCGCCCGATCCCGGGTGACGCTGACCGTGGCCTGGCCGCTGGCGCCCTACGCCGTGGCGCTGCGCTTGGCGCTGCGGAACGTCAAGCGCCTCGCCGAATGATGAGCGGGTTCAGCTGGCGGCGGGTGGCGGCGCTGTTCCGGCCGCACCGCGGCCGGGTGGCTCTGGTCCTGGGGCTGGCGCTCACCACGTCCATCCTGGGCGTCGTCAACCCGCTGCTGATCCAGGTGGTCTTCGACGAGGCGCTGTTCCCGGCGGCCGGTTTCTCACCCGACATGGGGCTGCTGGCGACGCTGGTGGCGATCATGCTCGGGATCACCCTCGCAGGCGGCGCGCTCGGGGTCGCCCAGACCGTCACGACCAACCGGCTCGGCCAGCACGTGCTGCGCGACCTGCGTAACGACGTCTACCGCCATCTCCACTCGCTGTCGCTGTCGTTCTACGCGTCGGCCCGCACGGGCGAGTTGCAGTCACGCATCTCCAGCGACGTGGGCGGCGTGCAAACCGCCGTCACGTCCACGCTGTCGTCGATCCTCGCGAACCTGGTGACGGTGGCCGCTGCGCTGGTGGCGATGATCGTGCTGTCGTGGCAGCTCACGCTGCTGGCGTTGGCGACGGTGCCGCTCTTCGCCCTCGCCACGCGGGCCGTGGGCCGGCGCCGCCGGGCGCTCACCGGCGAGGCGCAGGCGGCGATCGCCGAGATGAGCGTGCTCACCCAAGAGACTCTGTCGCCCTCGGGCTTCACGCTGGCCCGCCTCTTCGGACGGCAGGAGCGGGAGATCGAGCGGTTCAGCGAGGCCAACGCCCGCCTGGCCGACGTTGCCGCCCGCCAGCAGGTGATCGGCCAGGCGTTCTTCACCGTGGTGTCGGCGTTCCTGGGTGCGTCGCCGGTGATCGTGTACCTCGTCGCCGGCTTCCTGATCGAAGGCGGGGTGCCGGTCTCGGCCGGCACGATCATCGCCTTCACGACGCTTCAGACCCGGCTCTTCTTCCCGGTGGCGCGGCTGCTGGAGACGTGGGTAGAGCTGCAGTCGTCGACGGCCATGTTCGAGCGGATCTTCGAGTACCTCGACCTGGAGCCCGACGTCGTGGAGCGGCCGGGCGCCACGTCAATCACCCGCGAGGATGCCGCCGGCACCGTCGAGTTCCACGACGTCCAGTTCTCGTACCCCGGCGCCGACGACGGCCCCGACGCGCTGGCGGGCGTCACTTTTCGGGCGTCACCCGGGCAGCTCGTCGCTTTCGTGGGCCCGTCCGGCGCGGGCAAGTCGACCATCCTCAGCCTGGTGCCTCGGCTGTACGACCCGACCGCCGGCCGGGTCACGATCGACGGCCACGACGTGCGGGACCTGACGATGGCGTCGCTGGCCGACCTCGTAGGGCTCGTCACCCAGGAGGCGTACCTGTTCGCCGACACGCTGCGGGCGAACATCGCGTACGGCCGGCCGGACGCCTCGGATGCGGAGATCGAGAAGGCCGCCCGGGCGGCCGCGATCCACGACCGGATCACCGAGTTCGACGACGGGTACGACACGGTCGTCGGCGAGCGGGGCTTCCGGCTGTCCGGCGGCGAGAAGCAGCGCATCACGATCGCCAGGGTGCTGCTCCACGACCCCCGCATCCTCGTCCTCGACGAGGCGACGTCGGCCCTCGACACGGCGTCGGAGCGCAAGATCCAGGAGGCGCTCGGCGAGCTGGTGAGCGGGCGCACCACGCTGGCGGTGGCCCACCGCCTCTCGACCATCCAGGCGGCCGACGTCATCCACGTGGTGGTGGCGGGCCGCATCGTCGAGAGCGGCGCCCACGACGAGCTGCTGGCCGCCGGCGGCGTGTACCGCGGGCTCTACCGCGACCAGTTCGGCGACGGCCTCATCGAGACCCGCTGCGCCGACGGCGTCGTGCTGAGCGACGGGAGGAGCGAGCCGTTCGACCATGCCGGCCTGGCGGCCCGCCGCACCCTGCTGCGCCGCGGCGGCGGGAGCCCTCATCGGGCCCACATGGTGCGCCGCTGACATGGTGCGGACATCACGAGGAGGGCGCTTGGGCGGCCACGACGACTTCGGTGGCTTGCGGCGCGACCTCCCCCACATGATCGGGCGGCGGGACGCGCTGCGCTGGATGACCGGCGCCGGCCTGGCGGGTCTGCTCGCAGCGTGCGGCTTCAACGCGGAGAGAGGCGAGCCCACGACCACCGCGGCCGCCGGCGCCGAGATCCCGGACGAGGCCGCCGGGCCGTTCCCGGCGGATGGCTCCAACGGCCCGAACGTCCTCTCCGTCGACGGCGTCGTCAAGGCCGATCTCACCACGAGCTTCGGCAACGCCACGGGCACCGCCGAGGGCGTGCCCGTCAACTTCGAGCTCACCATCGTCGACGCCGCCGGCGGCGACCCGCTGCCGGGGGCCGTCGTGTACCTGTGGCACTGCACCGCCGACGGCCGCTACTCGATCTACGAGATCCCCGACCAGAACTACCTACGGGGGATGCAAGCGGCGGACGCGGCCGGGAAGGTGGCCTTCAGCTCCGTCTTCCCGGGCTGCTACCCCGGCCGCTGGCCGCACTGCCACTTCGAGGTGTACGCCTCGGCGGGTGACGCCACCGCCGGCGCCGGCCCGATGAAGACGTCGCAGCTCGCCCTGCCCCGCCGCGATTGCGAGGCGGTGTACGCCGATAGCCGCTACGGCAACAGCGCCGCCAGCCTCGCCCGGCTGTCGCTGGACACCGATGGCGTGTTCCGGGACGGATGGGACGACCAGCTCGCCGTGGTCAGTGGTTCCCCGGCCGAAGGCTACGTCGCAGGCCTCCTGGTGCGCGTCTGAAGGCGTTGCCGTCGTCCGGGCGTACGGTGACGGCAGCGCTGTGGAGGTCGACGCGCAGCGGATGCAGCCGCTCGACGGCTCGCCGGGGAGCTGGGCACTGCCCCGATCCGCTGAGGGTCGCAGCCGTCGAACCGGCGCGGCGGATCAGTGGGCGGGGGCGATGCAGAACTCGTTGCCCTCGGGGTCGGCCATGACCTTCCATGCGAAGCCGCCGATCTCGTGGTCCTCGAGGAAGCTCCCGCCGAGGGCCTCGATGCGAGCCACCGCCGCTTCGATGTCGGCGACCTCGGTGTCGAGGTGGAGGCGGTTGCGGCCCGGGGTGAGCTCGCGCACCGCCTGGATCGCCACCGACACGCCGGTGCCCTCCTGCGGCGCCAGCAAGGTGAAGTAGGG
>JBFJZV010000077.1:0-14038 GCA_041621915.1 Acidimicrobiia bacterium
CCGACGAACAGGGCAGCAACCACGAGGAGGCGCAGGCCGTGGAGTGGGGTGTAGGAGTGGCTCATGTCGCGCAATGTACGGTTGCGCGGCCGGTCTATCAATACCTATTTCGGCATTTCTCGCCGCGCCTTCGGCCCGCTCCGCTTTGGAGGAGTAGGTTCAGGCTATGGAGGTTCGCAGGGCGGACCGGGGGGATCTCCTGGGGGTGGCCCGGGTCGTGCATGCCGCGCACTGGGACACGTACACGGGGCTTCTCAAGCCGCAGACGATCGCCGAGGTCATCGCCACGCTCTACCGGCCGTCCGTGTTGAAGCGGCGGCTCATTGCGGGCGAGCTGTACGTCGCCCTCGACGAGGGGCACGTCGTCGTCGCGTTCGCCTTCGCCGACTTCCACGACGACCACACCGACATCCCGGCGCTCGCCGTGGATCCGGCCGCGCGCCACCGCGGGGTCGCTCGGGAGATGATCGCCCGTATTCGCGCTGACGCCGATCCCGTGCCGTTGTCCATGACGGTCCTCCTCGGGTCGCTGGAAGGCGAAGCGTTCGTGGAGCGGCTCGGGTTCGTACCGGGTGAGATCATCGAACAGGAACTGGCGGGCGAGGAGGTCGTGCAGCGCCGCTGGTGGCTGGGTCACGACGTCGAGCTGGTTGCCCGTTAGGCGGCCTGTCCCAGGACCCACTCCGTCATCGCCTCGAGCGCCTGCTCCTTGTCGCGCTCGTTGTGACACTCGTGTCGGAACGCCGGGAACAGCCGCCGGGTGGCGTCCGGAAGTCCAGCCAGCGGGGCGCTCGCCGGAGGCGGCACGACGGTGTCGGCGCCGCCGTGGATGACGAGCAGCGGCACGCCGATGCGGCCGAGCTCGCCGTTGGCGGCGGCGATGGCCGCGAGGATCTCGGCGCCCAGCCGCGCCGTCGTCTTGGTGTAGACGAGTGGGTCGGCGAAGTAGGCCTCCCCCACCTCCGGGTCGGAGGACAGTTGCTCGCCGGTGATGTCGTTTGGCAGCGCCAGCGACGGCAGTACCCGCGACAGCGCGCGGGCCGCCGCCTTCTTGACGGCGGGCACGTCGGCCACGAGGGCCGGCGCCGACAGCACCGCAGCGTCCGGCTGGGGCCGGTCGCTCTGCAGGTACCGGGTTGCGATCAGGCCGCCGAGGGAGTGGCCGAGCATCACCACCGGCGCCCCCGCCTCGCGCGCCCAACCGAGCTGAGCCTCGACGTCGTCCAGGTACTGCTGAAAGCGGTCGACGTACGCCCGCCGGCCACCGGACCGCCCGAAGCCGCGCAGGTCGAACGAACGCACCGCGACCCCGGCTGCGGCGAAGTGGTCGCCGACGTGCTCGTAGCGGCCGCTGTGCTCGCCCAGGCCGTGGACGATCAGCACGGTCGCCTGCGGCTCCCCCTCGGGATCCCAGGCGCGCCGCAGCAGGGTGAGGCCGTCGGAGGTGCTCGTCGTGGTCTCGATGCTCATGGCATGCCCTCCACTGCGGCGATAGCGGCGCCGACGATCCCAGCGTTGTTGCGCAGCTCGGCCGGCACGATCGGCGTGCGCAGCGTGAGCTTGGGCAGGAACTTGTCGGACTTCTTCGAGATCCCGCCGCCGAAGATGATGAGGTCGGGCCACAGCAGGTCCTCGATGTGGTTGAGATAGCGGTCGACCCGGGCGATCCACTCGTCCCACGAGAGCTGCTTGTCCTCCCGCAGCCGGGCGGCGGCCCGGGACTCGGCGTCGTGGCCGTCCAGCTCGAGATGGCCGAACTCCGTGTTGGGGTACAGGTGCCCGTCGACGAACAGGGCGCTACCGATGCCGGTCCCGAACGTGAGGATCAGCACCACGCCGTCGTGGACGAAGTCCCGTCCCGCCCCGAACCGCATCTCGGCGATGCCCGCCGCGTCGGCGTCGTTCATCATCAGCGTCGGGAGGCCGGTTCGTTCGGTCAGCAGCTCGCCGCCCCCCACCCCGATCCACGACTCGTCGACGTTGGCGGCCGTGCGGACCACGCCATGTTGCACGACGGCCGGGAAGGCGCACCCCACCCTCCCCTCGGTCCAGTCGCCCTTGGCGAGGATCTCGGCGGCGACGTCCATCATCGCGTCGGGCACGGCGGGGCGGGGGGTGGGGATGCGGAACCGCTCCGTGAGCAGCTCGCCGCGGTCGATGTCGACCCGGGCGCCCTTGATGCCCGACCCGCCGATGTCGATGCCGAACGACTCCGTCACTCGTCACCCTCCATGGCCCAGGTGACGACGAGGTGGCGGGCGGCCCGCGCCTCGTCGGGACGGCGCACCGGTGTGTGGTGCGGAGCCTCGTGGAGGCTCTCGGGATCTTCGGCGGCGACCCGGGCCACGTCGGCGAAGGCGGCCGCGATCGCCTCCACCGTCTCGGGCGACTCCGTCTCGGTCGGCTCCACCATGAGCGCTTCCTCGACGACCAGCGGGAAGTAGACGGTCGGAGCGTGGAAGCCACGGTCGATGAGCCCCTTGGCCACGTCGAAGGCGCGCACGCCGTGCTCCTTCTTGAGCGTGGCGGCCGAAGCGACGAACTCGTGCATGCACGGCTGGTCGTACGGGATGTCGTAGTGCTCGGCGAGCAGCGTCTCCAGGTAGCGGGCGTTGAGCACCGCCCGTTCCGCCACCCGGCGCAGCCCCGGCCCACCCAGCGCCCGCATGTAGGCGAGCGCCCTCAGCACCACCAGGAAGTTGCCGTGGTTGCCGTGCACCCGCCCGATCGACGCCTCCGGCCGCTCCCATCGCAGCGCGCCTTCGCCGTCGGGTGTGGGCAGCGCCCCGGGCAGGTACCGGACGAGGGCTTCGGTGACGGCTACGGGGCCGGAGCCCGGCCCGCCGCCGCCGTGAGGGGTGGCGAAGGTCTTGTGGAGGTTCGAGTGGACGATGTCGAAGCCCATGTCACCGGGGCGGGCCACACCGAGGATGGCGTTGAGGTTCGCCCCGTCGTAGTAGACGAGCCCCCCGACGTCGTGGACCAGGCGCGAGATCTCGGTGATGTCCTGCTCGAACAGCCCGAGGGTGTTGGGGTTGGTGAGCATGAGGCCGGCCACCTGGTCGTCGACCAGCGCCCGCAGCGCCTCGAGATCGACGAGCCCGCGCTCGTCCGACGGCACCTTCACCGCTTCGTAGCCCGCCAGCGTCACCGACGCCGGGTTCGTGCCGTGCGCCGAGTCGGGTATCAGCACCTTCGTCCGGGCGTCACCCTGCGCCGTGTGATGGGCCCGCATGATCAGCAGCCCGGTGATCTCCCCGGCCGCCCCTGCGGGGGGCTGAAAGGAAGCCCGGGCCATGCCGGTCAGCTCGCAGAGGATGCGCTCCGCAGCCTCCACCACCGCCAGCGCCCCTTGCGCCAGCTCGGGTGGCGTGGCCGGGTGCAGGTCCCGGAAGGCGGGGTGCTCGGCCGCCCAGTCGCAGATCTTCGGGTTGTACTTCATCGTGCAGGAGCCGAGCGGGTAGGCCCCCACGTCGACGGCGAAGTTGCGCTGCGCCAGCCGCGTGAAGTGCGCCACCAGGTCGCGCTCGGCCACCTCGGGCAGCTCCGGTGGCGCGGCGGATGCGTCGGGGAACGCGAGGTCGCCACCCGGCACGTCGAGCGGCGCCAGCGACCACGACCGGCGCCCGGGCGCCGACAGGTCGCGGAGGGTCGGCTCGGTGGTCTGGGTCAGCAGCGGCGACGAGGCGGCGAGCCCGCCGGGCTCAGGCATTCGCCACCACCTCCTTCAGCGCATCGGCATACCGGTCGAGCTCGGCACGGGTCCGCCGCTCGGTGACCGCGACCAACAGGCCGCCGGGCAGGTCGGGGTAGTCGGCGGACAGCGGGATGCCGGCCAGGATGCCCCGCTCGGCCATCGCGAGCACCGCCTGGTGCGGGTCGAGCGGCAGCAGCACGGCGAACTCCCGCACGAACGGGGCGTCGTTGGCGAGCTGGACGCCGGGAAGCTGGTCCAGCCGCTTGGCCAAGTAGCGGGCCTTGTGGTGGGACTGCTCCCCCACCGCCCGCAGCCCACCCGGCCCCAGCCACCCCAGGTGCACGGCAGCGCCGATCGCGTTGAGGGTCTGGTTCGTGCAGATGTTCGACGACGCCTTCTCGCGCCGGATGTCCTGCTCGCGGGTGCGCAGCGTCATGGCGTAGGCGACGCGGCCGTCGGCGTCGACGGTGCGCCCGATGAGCCGGCCGGGGATGCGGCGGACCAGGTCGAGCCGGGCCGCGAACACGCCGACCAGCGGCCCGCCGTACGACATCGGGTTGCCGAACGGTTGTCCCTCCGCCACCACCAGGTCGCAGCCCGCGTCGCCGGGCGTGCGCAGCACGCCGAGCGTCATCGGGTCGACGCTGGCGATGGCCAGTGCCCCGGTGTCGCGGGCGAGACCCACCGCGGCGGCGTAGTCCTCGACGGCGCCGAGGTAGTTGGGCTGGCCGAAGATGACCGCTGCGGGCGGCGGCCCGGCATCAGCGGCCCAGGCCGTCCGCCCCCCGACGACGGGATGCTCGACGATCTCGACGCCAACGGCCGCGAAGGTGGCCAGCGCTTCCCGGATACGGGGGCTGAGGCCGCGCGACACCCAGACCACGTCGCGCCGGGTGGCGGCGATTGCCAGGTTCATCGCCTCGACCGCCGCGGTCGCGCCGTCGTAGAGGGAGGCGTTGGCGACCTCCATGCCGGTGATCTCGCAGATCATCGACTGGTACTCGTAGAGCGCCTGGAGCACGCCCTGGCTGGCCTCGGCCTGGTAGGGCGTGTAGGCGGTCACGAACTCGGGCCGCATCGTGAGCGCCCGCACCACCGGCGGCAGGTGGTGGTCGTAGATGCCGCCGCCGGCGAAGCAGACGAGCCCCACTCGATTCTTGGCGGCCAACCCGTCGACGAGGTCCATGACCTCGGCCTCCGAGAGGGGCGCTGGGAGGTCGAGGTCGCCGTCCACCAGCACCTCGGCCGGCAGATGGGCGAAGAGGCCGACGGGATCGGCGAGGCCGACGGCGCTGAGCAGGCGGGCCACGTCGGCGTCGGTGTGCGGTGTGAAGTCCATCTATGACCTGTCGACGAACGGCGGGGCGACCCGGCGGGCGGGAGCGGGTTGGCCCCGTACCTCCACCTCGACCGGCTCCCCGGCCGCCGCGGCGGGGGCGACGTAACCCATCCCGATCCCCTGTTCCAGCACGGGACTGTAGTTGCCGCTGGTCACCTGCCCGCTGGCGGCGCCGGCCCGCAGCGGGTAGCCGTGGCGGGGGATGCGCCTGTCCAACATCTCGAACGCGACGAGCGTCTTCGAGACGCCTGTCTCGCGCTGGCGCTCGAGCGCCCGCTTGCCCACGAAATCGTGGTCCCATGCCACCACCCAGCCCAGATTCGCCTCGAGTGGGGTCGTCTCCGGGTCGAGGTCCTGGCCCCACAAGGGGTAGCCCATCTCCAGCCGCAGCGTGTCGCGGGAACCCAACCCGCACGGCGCGGCGCCCGCTTCGGTGAGCGCGCGCCACAGCGCCTCGCCCGCCTCCACCGGCACGGCCACTTCGGCGCCCCTCTCTCCCGTGTACCCGGTGCCCGCCGTCACCATCGGGTGCCGCTGGAACTCCCCCTCCACGACGCGGAACCGCCGCGGTGCCTCGCCGAGGACCCCCCGGAGCAGTGCCGCTGCGTCGGGGCCTTGCACGGCGAGCAGCACCGTCTCGCGCTGCACGGGCTCGACCTCGACACGGGGACCCGCCCGGAAGCGGGCGAGGATCTCGTCGTAGTTGGTGCCGTTGGGCATGACCCAGTACGAATCCGCCGCGCGTCGCCAGACGATCACATCGTCCTCCACCCCGCCGCGTTCGTTGAGCGCCATCGTGTACTGGGCGCGCCCCGGCTCGACCTTGGTGACGTCGTTGCAGAGTTGCGAGCGCACGAGGGCGGTGGCGCCGGGCCCTTCGACCGAGAAGCGGCCGAGGTGGGAGACGTCGAACACGCCGACGCGCTGCCGGACCGCCAGGTGCTCCGCGATGACGCCCTCGTACTGGACGGGCATCTCCCAGCCGCCGAAGTCCACGAAGCGGGCGCCCAGGGCGGCGTGGAGGTCGTGGAGTGGCGAGCGGGGCACGGTGCGGAGCTTAGATCAGCTCGCCGAGGCCTGGCCCTCCAGGCGAGTGACCTGCGGCGGGCCGGGGATGCGGGTGGGGGCGGGCAGCGCGTCGTCTTCGACGGCGTCTTCCAGCCCGTACTTCACCAGCAGCGACAGGTAGTCACGCTGGTAGAAGATCTTGCACTTGATGTCCGGGTAGAGCCTGCGGAGCTGGCGCACCTTCTTGTTCTTCTTCGTGACCAGCTTCTGGTTCATCGTGGTGATCTCGATGTAGATGTCCTCTTCGGGCAGGTAGAAGTCCGGCGTGAAGTAGGCGGTGGGCTCCCCGGCGTCGTCCCACGCGATCGGGAACGATCGCGGCTCGTAGTCCCAGAGGATGTCGTAGAAGTCGAGCAGCCGGGCGAACTGCCGCTCGCTGTCGTGGGCGAACTCGACCGTGTCGGCCGGGCTGGCGTCGAGGTCGGAGGCGCGCGTCAGGTGGCCTGGACCTCCGCTGCGGCGACAGGTGCCTCGGCCGCCTCTTCCTCGTCTTCGGGGAAGAGGCCGTGGATCTGGCCTTCGAGCTCGCGCTGCACCGGGCCGACGGCGATGCCAAACACGCCCTGGCCGCGCTGGAAGATGTCTACCACCTCATTGGGGCTGTGGGCGGCGTAGATCGTGGAGCCGTCGGAGAGCAGGGTGACGTCGGTGAGCGGAGCGTCGCTGGCGAGCTGTCCGGCGAGGATCTCCATCGCCTGGCGGATCTTCTTGAGGCTCATGCCGGCGTCGAGGAGGCTCTTGATGACCTTGAGCTGCACGATGTCGGTGAACGAGTAGAGGCGCTGGGAGCCGGAGCCGTGGGCGGTCTGGATCGACGGGGTCAGCAGGTCGGTGCGCGCCCAGTAGTCGAGCTGGCGGTACGTGATGCCGACAAGCTTGCACACTTTGGGTGCGCGGTACCCTTTTTCCACGGTGGGGCCCTCCTCCTTCTCCACCAGCTTACACGGTTGTAATCGCACCCGTGCAATTCGCCGGCAAGCAGCGTCCTCTGCGTAATCCGTCACCCGTAATTTCGGCCGTCGAACTACTCGGGTGAAACTACTCAGGCCCCGGGGAGTTGTCAACAACCCGTGTGGACAACCCTGGGGATCGACCGCTCCGGCTGGGGACAACCGGGGGCAGTCGGTGGATAACTCCGCTCAGCGGACCTCGCAGAGGATCGTGCGGAGCTGCTCGACCTGGTCCGGGGTGCCAATGCCGTAGAGCACCTGGCCGGGCCGGATCACGAGGTCGGGGCTGGGGTTCAGCGCGATGCGACCCGACTCCTGCACCGCCAGCACCAGCGTGCCGGTGGTGCTCCGCACCCGGGCCTCCCCCAGCGTCGAGCCGACCGCAGCCGCGCCCTCCACCACCTCGAACCGCTCCACCCGGAACTCGAGCACCTGGCCCTCGACCATCAGGTCGATGAAGTCGGCGACGTCGGGTTGCACGGCCAGCGCCGCCAGCCGCAGCGCCCCGACCACCTGGGGCGCCACCACCCGGTTGGCGCCTGCCAGCAGCAGCTTGCGCTCGGACTCGGCTTCGGTGGCGCGAGCGATGATCAGCAGGTCGGGCCGGCGGCTGCGAGCCGACAGCACGATGAACAGGTTGTCGGCGTCGGATCGCACGCACGCAATCAGCACGCTGGCCCGGTCGATGCCGGCAGCTTCCAGCACCTCGTCGCGGGTTGCATCGCCCTCCAGCACCATCGCCCCGTGCTCGCGGGCCGAGTCGGCGCGTTCGGGATTGTCGTCGATCACGAGCACGGGCCGCTCGTCGACGCTCGCGGTCAACCGGTCGTGCACGTTGCGACCGATGCGCCCGAAGCCGCAGACCAGGATGTGGTCCCGAAGCCCGGCGATCTCCCGCTCCATGCGCCTCCGCTGCCGCTCGCCGCCGACAAAGGCTTCGATGCCCATCTCGATCCCGGCAGTGGCAGTGTAGAGAACCGCACCCACCCCCGCGAGGATGACGACGATCGTCAGCACCTGGCCGCCCTGGGAGAAGCCGCCCCGCGGCTCGGTGAAGCCGACGGTGGACACCGTGATGATGGTGGTGTAGATGGCGTCGACGACGCTCAGGTCCTCGACGAACACGTAGCCGATCGCGCCGGCGATCGTCACGAGCACGAGGAGCAAGCTGCCCGCCCAGAAACGGCGGGCGAGCGTCATGACTGGGGCGAGCCGAAGTCCTCAGGGCTGATCTCGTCGAGGAACTCACGGAAGCGGGCGACCTCGTCCTCCTCATCCTCGTCGCGGATCTCCACGCCGGCCTCTTCCAGCACTTCGGGAGCTGCGAACAGCGGCGCCTTCACCCGGGTGGCCAGCGCGATCGCATCGGAGGGGCGGGAGGACACGTGAATGGTCTCGCCGTCGCGGGTGAACGACAGGTCCGCGTAGAACACGCCGTCCTTCAACGCCGTCACCACGACCTTGTCGACGCTGGCTCCCAGCGACTCGGTGACCATCCGGAGCAGGTCATGCGTCAGCGGCCGCTCCACTTCGACGCCCTCGTGAGCGAAGGCGATGGCGGTGGCTTCCATGGCGCCGATCCAGATCGGCAGGTAGCGGGTGCCGCCCACCTCACGCAGCAGCACGATGGGCTGGTTGGTGGGGAGCTCGATGCGAACGCCAACCAGCTCCAGGGGGATGTGCTCGCTCACGTTGCCAGGTTATCACCGGGCTGCCCGAAGACCTGAGCCGCCAGGCGGTCGGGCGCGTCCTGGAACGCCGCCCGGTCCATCACCGCCCACAGCGAACGCAGGTTGCGGTACTTCCCGCCCCAGTCGAGGCCGTAGCCAAGCAGGAACTCGTCGCCCACCTCGAAGCCCCGGTACTCGAGCGGCACGTCGACGATGCGGCGCCGCGCCTTGTCGAGCAGCGTCACCGCCGCCAGGCTCGCCACGTCCCGGGCCTCCAGCAGCTTGCGGAGCGTGGCGAGCGTCAGCCCGGTGTCGACGATGTCCTCGACGATCAGCACGTCCCGCCCCTCCAGCGACGTGGCCGTGTCCATGGCGATCGACACCTTCCCCTCCCCGCCGAAGCGGGTGATCGCCATGAAGTCGACCTCCACCTCGGGCGCGAGGCACTTGACGAGATCGGACATGAAGAACACCGAGCCGTGGAGGATCCCCACCAGCACCGGCGGGCGCCCGACGTAGGCCTGCGCGATCTCGGCACCCAGCTCGGCTACCCGCTCCCGAAGGGTGCGCTCGGAGACGACTTCCACGAATGCTTCCGGCATCAGCCCAGGAAGCCCGGCACCAGCAGGCGCAGCTTGTCGTCGACCGCGCGGCCGGCGGGGGTGTCGCCGGCCAGGGTGGCCCGGTCGCGGCCCCCGTCGAGCTCGGGCACGGCCGCTGCCCTCGCCACCTCCCAATCGGCGGGCGCCGGGCCGGGCACGCCGCCGCCGCCCTCCTCGCCCCGGCCCGCGGCGCGCAGCACGTCCGCCGGCGACAGCACCCGGTGCCCGTACTCCAGCAGCCGGCGGGTGTCGTCGAAATGATCCGTTGATCCCATCACCACCGTGATGAGCACCCGCCCGTTGCGCTCAGCCGAGGCGACCAGGACCTTGCCTGCCAGCCCGGTGAAGCCGGTCTTCATGCCCGTGACGCCCGGATACGAACCGAGCAGGGCATTGGTGTTGACGGCGCGGCGCGGGTCGCCCTCCGGGTCGGGGAGGAATCTGATGACCCGGGTGCGCACGAAGCGGGACAGCACCGGATGGTCGAGCACCACCTGGGCGAGCTCCAGCAGGTCCTCGGCGGTGGTGTGGTGGCCCTCCTCGTCGAGACCGTGCGGGTTGGCGAACGACGTGCCGGTGAGGCCGAGCTCCGCCGCCCGGGCGTTCATCAACGCCGAGAAGCCCGGCACGCTGCCGCCGACATGCTCGGCGATGGCCACCGCGGCGTCGTTGCCGGACCGCACCATGATCGCGCCGACCAGGTCACGCAGCGTCCAGACCTCGCCCGGCACCAGCCCTACCTCCGCCTCGCCGACCGCGGCAGCAGTCTCGGAGATCACCACGAGGTCGTCGAGGTTCGCCTGCTCGGCTGCGACCAGCCCGGTCATCAGCTTGGTGACCGACGCCATGGGCCGGACCTCGGCGGTGTTGTGCGACGCGAGCATGACGCCGGCGCTGGCGTCGTACAGCAGCCACGACTCGGCGGTGACCGGCGGGGGCGGCTCCGGCGGGGCGAACACCGCGGGCGGCTGGGCGGCGGGGGCGGCGCCGGCGCCGCCCACGAGCATGACGCTGAGGAGCGCGGCGGCGAGCCGAGAGCCCAATCAGCTCTCCAGCAGATTGCGGAGCGCCGCTCGCACCATGCCCTCCTGGAGGCTGCGACCCGCCTCGGCGACGTCGGCGAGGATCTCGGCGGCCTGGCGCCGGTTCTCCTTGTTCGGGTGGCGGACCAGCGGCTCGGTGAGGCCCCGGAACAGGTCGATCTCCCGCTGGGCGGCCAGCCGGAAGGCCCGCAGGTGGCGCGGCTCGAGCCCGTGGCCGAGCAGCCGGTGGGCGGCCCGGGCGATCATCAGCTCGTCGTCGCGAAAGACCGGCCCTGCGTCGGTCTGCATCGGTTCCAGCACGCCGTGGGTCACCAGATCCGCGACCTGGCTCTTGGTGAGCCCTGCTGCCCGCGCCAGCTCGTCACCGCTCATCGACACGCTGCTGGCCCCGAAGTACGCGTCGGAAGGCGGGCCGGACTCAGGCTCGAGGGTGGGCTCCTCGCCGCGCTCCCAGGCGGTCAGCTTCGACTTGATCACCTTGAGCGGAAGGTAGTGGTCTCGCTGCTGGCGGAGGATGTAGCGGATGCGGTCGAGGTCGTCCTGGCTGAACTCCCGGTAGCCCGACGTGCTGCGGCCCGGGTCGATGAGGCCCTGGCCCTCCAAGAACCGCAGCTTGGAGACAGTGATCTCGGGGAACTCCTCGCGAAGGAGGTTGATGGCCTCGCCGATCGTGCGGGCTTCACCCATCGCCGTGGGCCACCACCAGGTGGTACTTGCCGATCATGACCTCGTCGCCCGGGGCGAGCGATGCGTGCTCGGTGCGCTCCCAGTTCACGTACGTGCCGTTGGTCGAGCCGTCGTCGGCGACCACCAGCTCGTCGCCCTCCACCACGAACCGGCCGTGGTGGCGGGACACGGTGACGTCGTCGAGGAAAATGTCGTTGCTGGGGTCGCGACCCACTGAGGTCTCTCCCGGTGCGAGCACGTAGGCCATGCCGGCGCGGGGACCCCGGTCGACGACGAGCGCCCACTGGAACGCTCCTTCGATGAGCGGGCCCGTGCGCGCGCCGGGGCGCAGCGATTCGGGTGGCACGTACGAGATCGTCGGCTCGTGGTACACGTGCACCCCCTCGTCGCCCGCCTGCGGCTCGGACTCGGGCCGGGCGGCTCCTTGGTCGTCCATGACCGGCATGCTACCGACTCCCCCCTTCCACCTCGACTCGAAGGTGAGCGCCTACTCGGTGAGGCGCCGGTAGGCGTCCCCGTCCAGCAGGTCGTCGAGAACTCCGGTGTCGGTCGCGGCGATGACCACGAACCAACCGTCGCCGTAGGGGTCGCTGTTGACCAGCTCCGGCGACTTCTGCAGCGCTTCGTTGACCTCGACGACGGTGCCCGCCACCGGGGCATACACGTCAGCGACGGATTTGGTCGACTCGACCTCCGCCATGCCGTCGCCGATCGCCACCTCCCTGCCCTCGTCGGGCAGCTCCACGAACACGACGTCGCCCAGCGCGTCCTGTGCGTAGTCGGTGATGCCCACCCGCACCCTGTTGTCGCTCTCCACCAGGGCCCACTCGTGCTCCTTGGTGTACCGGCGGTCGGTCCGAACGTCCATCGTCAGCGGCTCCTACGTCGGCTTGGCGGCGAGCTTACTTCGCCGGCTCGTCCCGGCGCCTGCGCGCCGTCAACCCACCCGCGCCCCTGCGGTCGCCACGGCCTTGCGGGCGTCGTCGAGGTACTGGAACCCCACGACGTAGTAGAGGACCAAGCCGGGGACGCCCGCAGCCCAGCCCGCGACCACCACCCAGTCCCAGTCGCCGCCGTTGCCCAGGAACAGGAACCCCACCCCGGCGTACACCAGCAGCGTGGCCAGCTTCCCGAGGCGCCGCACCGCCAGCTTGGTACGGCCCAATGCCGCCACCCACAACGCACCCACGCCCACCAGCGCCTCCCGAACGAGGATCGCCCAGGCGAACCAAGGTGCCAGCACCCCGGCGATCAACCCGCCGATCAGCGCCACGAAGACTGCGACCCGGTCGGCGAGCGGGTCGAGCAGCTTGCCGAACTCGCTCTCCTGGCCGAGCCGCCGCGCCAGGAACCCGTCGACCCAGTCGGTGGCGCCGATCACGCCGAACAGCCAGCCCGCCGCCACCGGGTCGTCTTTGCTCAGGAGCAACCAGAGGAACACGGGGATCAGCGACAACCGCGCCAGCGACACGACGTTGGGAATCGTGAGGATGTCGGACACGGTCAGGAGGCGCTGACGATCCGGAACGGCAGCCGGGCGATCTCCACCTCGTCGTGCAGGACGATGAACACGTAGCCCTTCGCCTCGGGAAAGCGCACGTTTCGGAACGGGCTCACCAGCGGGACGCTGGTGGGAGCACCGGGCGGCAGGTTGGGGGGCGCCCCGATCCGGAGCCGGCCTTTGGCCTCTACCGGGTCGCCCTCCGCGCCGTCGGCGGTGACGACTCTGACCGGCTGGCCGTCCTCGTCGACGAGCTGAATGCTGAGGTTGAGGTCACGGTGGCGCTCCTCGGGCCCGACCTCGGCCACGAGCACCACCGAGATGCTGGGGTGGAGCGCAGGCAGGCGGCGGGCGGTGATCGTGGAGAACCCGCCGCCGAGGACGTAGAGCTTGCCCCCCTGGACCTGGGCTGCGTCGGCCAGCATCGCCGTCGTGATGTGCATCGAGGCGACGGTAGCACCCGACGCACCGGCGCTCAGATGAGCGTGTGCACCTGCTCGTAGACGCCGGCGATCCCGTCGACGATGCCGCTGGTGTACTGGTCCTTCTCGAACCAAAAGTCGTCTCCGGGCACCGGCTGCGGCTGCCCGGTCGCCTGGCAGTAGAGCGCCGGCAGGGTGTGGGACTCGGGCCGGAGCGAGAACTGGCGCCAGCGCTGACCGGACCAGCGCGCCACCTGCCACATCTCCCCGAGCGTCGCCGAATCGCTCGCCCATCGGATGCCGAGGTCGAGGCCGCGCTCGTAGCGGTCCCGGTCGTCTCGCCCGGCTTCCGACCACAGCCGCTGTGCCACCTGCAGCGCGTGCCCGGCGACCTCCTCATGCGACGCGATACGCGCCAGCTCGTTCTGGAGCGCGTCGCGGCACACCTCGGTCACGTGGATCCCCGATGCCCGGACCTCGATCTCGAGTTCGTCGGGTACCTGAATGACCAGAGTCGCCATGCTTCGCCTCTCCATCTCGCCGTGCCATGACGGTAGATCCCGGGCACCGCCGCCGAAAGGCACAAAAGGCCGGCCCTCGCCCGGACTAGTCCGCCGTAGCCCGGGACCATGCGCCATGGCCAAGACATGCTGGACGCGCCGCCGCAGCCTCCGCGTGGAGGCTCCAACCGGCTCGGTTGGGCGGTGGAACGGCGTCCTGCCCTCATCCCCGACGGCCTGGCGGGTCGCGGCCCTCAGGTGGCAGGAAGCGGCGCCGGTGGGGCGGCGACTCCGGGTCGATGCGGTAGCCACGGCCGTGGATGACGACCATGTGGTGGTACCAGCAGACGGTCCCCAGACCGTCGGGGTCGTTGGTGCCGCCTTGGCTGCGAGGCACGATGTGGTGCACTTGCAGCCGGTACCGCGACCCGCAGCCGTCGGCGGTGCACATGCCGCCGTCGCGAGCGATCACGAAGCGGCGGAACCGTGGCGGGATGCCATGGCCGGCAGGGCCGATCCCGAGCGGTGTGGCACCAAGTGCGTTCACCTCGACCCGCCC
>JBFJZV010000078.1:0-13935 GCA_041621915.1 Acidimicrobiia bacterium
CGCCTGTTCTACGACACCGTCAAGGGCGGCGACTACCGGAGCCGGGAGGCCAACGTCTACCGGCTCGCCCAGGTGAGCGTCAACATCATCGACCAGGCCGTGGCGCAGGGCGTCCCGTTCGCCCGCGAGTACGGCGGGCTGCTCGACACCCGCTCGTTCGGCGGCGCCCAGGTGGCCCGCACCTTCTACGCGCGTGGCCAGACCGGCCAGCAGCTCCTGCTCGGGGCGTACCAGGCGCTGGCCCGCCAGATCAGCCTGGGCATGGTCACGCTCCACAACCGCGCCGAAATGCTCGACGTGGTCACCCACGACGGGCGGGCGGTGGGGATCGTCGTGCGGGACATGATCACCGGTGAGCTCACCTCGCACTCGGCGCACGCTGTGGTGCTGGCCACCGGCGGCTACGCGAACGTGTTCTTCCTGTCGACCAATGCCAAGGCGTGCAACACCACCGCCATCTGGCGCGCCCATCGCAAGGGGGCACTGTTCGCCAACCCGTGCTTCACGCAGATCCACCCGACGTGCATCCCGGCCAGCGACGAGTTCCAGTCGAAGCTGACGCTGATGTCCGAGTCGCTGCGCAACGACGGCCGCATCTGGGTGCCGGAGAACCCCGGCGACGAGCGGCCCGCCAACCAGATCCCGGAGGAAGACCGGGACTACTACCTGGAGCGGCGGTACCCGGCGTTCGGCAACCTGGTGCCCCGCGACGTAGCCTCGAGGGCCGCCAAGCGCATGATCGACCAGAAGCGGGGGGTCGGGCAGCTGGGCAACGGCGTCTACCTCGACTTCGCCGACGCCATCGCCCGGGTGGGCCGCGACAAGATCGAGGAGCGGTACGGCAACCTGTTCGAGATGTACGAGCGCATCACCGACGAGAACCCCTATCAGGTGCCGATGCGCATCTACCCGGCGCCCCACTACACGATGGGCGGGTTGTGGGTGGACTACAACCTCCAGTCCAACGTGCCGGGGCTGTTCGTGATCGGCGAGGCCAACTTCTCCGACCACGGCGCCAACCGGCTCGGCGCCAGCGCGCTGATGCAGGGCCTGGCCGACGGCTACTTCGTGCTGCCGTACACCATCGGCGACTACCTGGCCGACTTTCTCAACACGGAGCCGGTGCCCACCGATCACGAGGCCTTCAGCGCCGTCGAGACCGAGGTGTCGGATCGCATCGCCCGGCTGCTGGCAGTCAAGGGCACCCGCACGGTGGACTGGTTCCACCGCGAGCTCGGCAAGATCATGATCGACCATTGCGGCATGTCCCGCAGCGAGGCGGGCCTCGAGAAGGCCCTCAGCGAGATCCCGGCCCTCGAGGAGGAGTTCTGGCGAGACGTGCGGGTCGCCGGGGTCAACGAGTCGCTCAACCTGTCGCTGGAGAAGGCGGGACGGGTTGCGGACTTCTTCGAGCTGGCCGACCTGATGTGCCGGGACGCACTCGACCGCGAGGAGTCGTGCGGCGCCCACTACCGGGAGGAGTACCAGACGGAGGAGGGGGAGGCGATGCGGCGCGACGACCAGTTCGCGTTCGTGTCGGCGTGGGAGTGGGCCGGCGACGACTTCGAGCCGGTGCGGCGAGCGGAGCCGCTGCACTTCGAGAACGTGGCGCTGACGCAGAGGAGCTACAAGTAATGGACGTGAAGCTGCGGGTGTGGCGCCAGGCCGGACCGGGCGACGGCGGCGGGTTCGTGGAGTACGAAGCACCCGGCATCAGCCCCGACATGTCGTTCCTCGAGATGCTCGACGTCGTCAACGACCGGCTGGTCGTGAGCGGCGAGGAGCCGATCCACTTCGACCACGACTGTCGGGAGGGCATCTGCGGGTCGTGCGGGCTGATGATCAACGGCCAGGCCCACGGCCCGCAGCTCGGCACCGCCACCTGCCAGCTCCACATGCGGAAGTTCTCCGATGGCGACCTCATCGTCATCGAGCCGTGGCGGGCAGCGGCGTTCCCCGTCATCAAGGACCTGGTGGTCGACCGGTCGGCGTTCGACCGCATCGTCGAGGCCGGCGGCTACATCAGCGTGCCGACCGGGTCGGCGCCGGACGCCAACGAGATCCCGGTGCCGAAGGAGGCCGCCGACAGCGCGATGGATGCGGCGGCGTGCATCGGCTGCGGCGCCTGCGTGGCGGCGTGCCCCAACTCGGCGGCGCAGCTCTTCACCGCCGCCAAGGCCGCCCACCTCAACCTGCTGCCGCAGGGCCAGCCGGAGCGGTACCTGCGGGTGGAGGCGATGGTGGACGTGATGGAGCAGTTCTTCGGTTCGTGCACCAACCACGGTGAGTGCGAGAAGGCGTGCCCGAAGAGCATCTCGATCGACTTCATCGCGCTGTTGAACCGCGACTACGTCCGGTCGAAGCTCTCCAACCGGCGGCTCGCCGGCCAGCGATAGCTGGCTGCCGGCCCCCGGCTGCCGCGAGCGGCAGCCGGAATCTGGGACGCAACCTGGCGTTGCGTGTAGGCTCGGCGGTGAGGAGGGACATGGGAGCATCCCCCGCTCGTCTGGGCATGCTCGCAGCTTGTTTGGTGGCGGCCATGCTGATCGGCTCGCCCGCCGCGCACGCCAACACCCCGGTGCAGCTCAATGGCGCCGTCGCCGGTGACGTCGACCTCTTCGAGATCAGCCTCGACGCCACGACCGTCGTGTTCTCCGTCGGCACCGACATCTACTCGGTGCCGATCGACGGCAGCAAGGCGCCGACCAAGATCAACACCGTTCCTGCCGGGCAGGTCGGCGGGGCAGCAACGTTTCAGGTCAGCCCGCAGAGCGACCGGGTGATCTTCGAGGCGGACCCCGGCCCGAGCTTCGGCGACGAGGCCTGGTACGCGGTGCCAATCAACGGCGGCGCCAACACCAAGATCTTCGACGGGTTCGCCAACCGCGTGCGCATGAGCCCCGACGGGAAGCGGGTGGTGTACTCACCCATCGGCGGCACCGTCGGCACGTTCACAGTGCCGATCGGGGGCGGAACGAGCGTTCGGCTCACCGACTCCGGGTCGGAGTTCCACATCACCGCCGACTCGGCCCGGGTGGTGCTGGTGGACGTCGACGACGGTGGCATCCTGAAGGCATTCCCGATCGCCGGTGGTCCCGGGCTGCGGCTCAGCACCGGGAGCGCCGTCAGCCCGTTCGCGCCCACTCCCGACGCGCTGCGGGCGATCTACCCGCAAGTCGTGGGCGGCAAGTTCGCGCTGTTCAGCGTGCCGGTCACCGGCGGGCGGCCCGTGCAGCTCAGCCCGGCTCCCGGCTCGGGCCGCGGGGCGGAGGGCTTCGAGATCAGCCCCGACGGCAAGCAGGTGGCGTTCCGATTCGATCGCATCGGGTCTACGTTCGAGCTGCTCGGGTCGGCCGCCGCCGGCGGCGGCGCCTCCCGCCTCAGCCCGCCCCCCGAGCCTGGCAGCGCCAACATCGACCCGTCCCGCTTCCGGATCGCTCCCGACTCCCAGCGGGTGCTCGTGGAATTCAAGGGCGGTCTCCACGGCGCCACGTTTGCCGGAGGCGCAACGGGCCTGCTGGCTCATGCGTCCGGGTCGCGGGTCGCGTTCACCAACGACAGCGCGAGCGTGGTGTACCTGAGCGGCTCGAGCCTGGAGATCGTCCCGTTCACGGGCGGCACGCCGGTCACGCTCAGCGGCACCGAGGGCGTCTTCGGCTTCGAGCTGTCCCCCGGCGGCAGGCGGGCGATCTTCGACACAGGCATCGAGATCTTCCGCACCGAGCTCGACGGGTCGGCGCCGACGATGATCGACGAGGGCTTCGATTTCCAGGTCAGCTCCACCGGCGCCCACGTCGTCTACAAGAAGCTCGGCTCGGTGGACCTGTGGTCGTGGGCCGACCCCGACGGTGCCGACGCCCCGGGCGGCCCGCCACCGCCGCCGCCGGGCCCTGGTCCCGGGCCGGGACCAGGGCCGGGGCCCGGGCCGATCGGCACCCAGGTGGGGCTCGTAGATCCATCGCAGGGGCAGTGGCACCTGCGGGACACGGCCGGCCAGGTCACGTCGTTCTTCTTCGGCAACCCCGGCGACATCCCGGTGATGGGCGACTGGGACTGCGACGGCGTCGACACCCCGGGCTTGTTCCGCCAATCGGACGCGTTCGCCTACCTCTCCAACGCCAACCGCTCCCAGATCGCCGACATCCGCTTCTTCTTCGGCGACCCCGCCGACCTGCCGCTGGCCGGCGACTTCGACGGCGACGGATGCGACACCCTGAGCATCTATCGGCCCTCGGAGGGCCGCTTCTACATCATCAACGAGCTGGGCGAGAACGAAGGCGGCCTGGGCGAGGCGGACTTCTCGTTCGGGTTCGGCGACCTGGGCGACAAGCCGGTGGTGGGCGACTGGGACGGCGACGGCGTCGACGAGATCGGCCTGCACCGCGAATCGACCGGCCTCTTCTACTGGCGCAACAGGCTCTCGACTGGCATCGCCGACGGCTCCATCATCTTCGGCGACCCAGGCGACCGGTTCGTCGCCGGCGACTGGGGCACCGTCGACGGCCGCGACACCCCGGGCCTGTTCCGCCCTGCGGCGGCACGCTTCTTCTTCCGGCACACGCTCACCCAGGGCAACGCCGACAGCGAGGTGCAGTTGGGCGAGGCGCCCTGGCTGCCGGTTTCCGGAGAGTTCGGGCTGTGACATTGCAGTCGAGCCGGGCATCTTTCGGGTTGCGGTACCGCGTAGCAGGGCCCTCTCGACTGCGGCTGCCGCTCCTCCTGGTCCAACGTCGGGGCCGGCGCGTTGCGCCGGCCTGGCGGGTTGAATCTTCTCCCCCCGCTCGCGGGGGGAGTCCGGGCGGCGCAGCCGGCCGGAGGGGGGTGCGGATGTTCGGGACTGCACTCGGTGACAGCCGCACCGTCCGTGGCTGGGCGGCTGGCGATAGTCTGGCTGGATGCGCACGCCCCCCCACTCGATGCCGGCACTGGTCACGCCGTTCGACGAGCAGGGTGACCTGGACCTCGACGCTCACCGCCACAACCTCGGCACGCTGGCCGGGTGGGGCGTCGAGGGGTTCGTGCTCGGCGGCTCAACGGGCGAAGGCCCGTACCTCGACCCCGGCGAGCGCCACGACCTGGTCGCGCTGGCCCGGGAAGAGGTGCCCGACGCCTACCTGGTGTGCGGGGTGGCCGGCCAGTCGGTGCGCCGGGCCGCCGAGGAGATCGCCGAAGCCGCCGAGGGAGGCGCCGACGCGGCGTTGGTGCTGACGCCGACGTCGCTCGTGATGGGCCGCCACGATGCCGTGCGCGCCTTCTACGTGGCGCTGGCGTCTACGTCGACCATCCCGCTGCTGCTGTACTCGATGCCGGGGCTCACCGGCTACGAGTTGCCGGTGGACGTCGCCGTCGAGGTCCTCACCCGGCGTGCCCAGGCGGTGGGCCTCAAGGACTCCGGCGGCCACCCGGTCCGCCTCCAGCAGATCGCCGCCGCTTTGCCGCACGAGGCCTACCTGTTCACCGGCAGCTCGCCGGCGGTGGCGTTGAGCGTCGCCGGCGGCGGCTACGGCGCCATCACTGCCAGCGCCAACTACGCCCCGAGCCTGGTGCGGGAGGTCGTCGCCGCGGCCCGCAAGGGGGGCGCTTCGCGAGCCGCTGACGCCCAGGAGCGCCTCACCGGCCTGACCCGCCTCGTCGAGGCGCGCGGCCTGGCCGGCACCAAGCTCGCCGCCGAGGTCGCCGGGCTGCGCCCGGGGCGGTCACGCGCCCCGCTGCCGGTCCTCGCCGAGACCGATGCCGCCCCGCTCCGGCGCCAGCTCGCTGCGCTGCGCCACCAGTTCCTCGGCTGACCGCAGCACCGCCAGCACTACCCTGGAGAGTCGCTGACATCCCGCGTGCGCGAAAGGAGCCGGTGTGGCCGTCGATTTCCTGACCTCGGAGTGGGCCGAAGGCCTCGAGCAGACCGTGAATGGGCACGAAGGCTTCACGAAGGCGATCTCCAACGTCGAGATGACGCTCCAGTTCGTCGTGACCGACGTACCCGACCGCGACGGCGACTACAAGTACGCCATCGCGCTCGACAAAGGCTCCGCGTCGGTCATCGAAGGTGAGGTCGACTCCGCAGACGTCACCATCACCAACGGCTACGAGACCGCCAAAGGGATCTCGAAGGGCGAGGTCAACACCCAGATGGCGTTCATGACCGGGAAGCTCCAGGTGCAGGGTGACCTGGCGAAGCTGATGATGCACCAGGCCGCGCTGAACCAGTTTGCGCAGGCGGCGTCACAGCTCGACGTGAACTACGGGGAGTAGGGCCCGCCGGCCCCGGGCCGGTCGTGGGGTGACGGGGTAAACTGCTGCAGCGACAAGACGGGAGCGCGCGTTGTCGAGCATCTTGAGGGGGATAGCCCAGACGGTGCGGCGCCACCCGGCACGGGTGTTACTGGTGGTAGGCACCGTGATGGCGATCCAGTCGATCGCCTGGGAGTACGTCCGGATGCGTCCCGACTACCGCTTCCTGGTCGAGCCGTGGTCGCTGCGAGGGTACGAGCTGACCCAGGGCATCGTGGTCTCCGTGCTGGCGGCCGGGCTCTTGGTGCTCGCTGTGCTCGCCTGGAACCGGATCGACCAGCGGGTCCCCGGCTTCGGCGTCATGGTGGCAGGGGCAACCATCGCGGCCGCGGTGGCAGTGGCCGTGGTCGTGTCGCCGGAGGCGAAGGACTACAACCTCAACAGCCTGGCGGCGATTGCCGTGGCGCTCAGTGCCGGCGCAGTGATCGCCCTGATCTACCGAGACGTGGTCGGCAAACGCTTCGGCGAAGTTGCCGGATACGCGACCATCCCCATCTGGCTCGTGTCGGCCCTGCTGCTGTGGCTGTTCGTGATCACACCGCTGCTGGTCGATGAGACGCAGACCATCGAGCTGTGGGTCATCGTGCTCGTGGCGCTTCTGGCGTTCTTCGTGCCCGCCGTGCTGTCCGAAGATCGGTCGTTGGCCGTGAACCGCATCCTGATCCTGGCGGTGACCGCAACGTGGCTCGTGCAGATCATCTCGGCGGGCGCCATCCGATCCACCCTGCTGCGCAAGCAGACGGCCGAGATCGGCGTCGCCGCGCAGTTCAAAGACGCGCAGATCACGTCGGGCATGATGCTGGCGTTCTTCGGGCTGCTGCTCGCGCTGCTGGGCGCCATTGCCCTGTGGGCCAAGCGCCGCGACGAGCTCGAGGCGCAGCGGCGTGCCCGCCAACAGCGCCGGGCGGCCGAGGAGTCGATGGAGGAGTTGGCGCCGGCCCAGTGATCGGCCGGGCTACTCCTCGCCGCCGAGGTGGGCGAGCTCGGCGACCTTGGCCTTCACGGCGGTCGCGGCCCCCCGCAGCCCCTCCAGCTCGGAGTCGGCGAGTGGCAACTCGACGATCTCCTCGACGCCGCCCTTGCCGAGCCGGGCAGGCACCCCGAGATACACGCCGTCGATGCCGTACTGGCCGGTGAGCCAAGCGCACACCGGCATCACCCGCTCGGCGTTGGTCAACACGGCCTCCGCCATGCTCGCCGCGGCCGCCGCCGGTGCGTAGTACGCGCTCCCCGTCTTCAACAGACCCACGATCTCGGCGCCGCCCTTCCGGGTGCGATCGACCAGCTCCGCGATCGCGGACTCGTCCAGCACCTCGGCGAGCGGACGTCCGCCGACCCTGCACTGCGACGGCACGGGCACCATCGTGTCGCCGTGGCTGCCCAGCGTGAGCGCCTCGACGGTGGTGATGTCGGCGCCGGTCCTCTCGGCGATGAAGTGGGCGAAGCGGGAGCTGTCGAGGATGCCGGCCTGGCCCATGACCCGGTTGCGGGGGAACCCGGAAACCTCGGCGGCCAGCGTGGTCATCTGGTCCAGGGGATTCGTCACCACGATGATCGTGGCATCGGGCGAGCCGGCCGCGAGCTGCTCGGTGACCTCGCGCACGATCTTGGCATTGACGCCGAGCAGATCCATGCGGCTCATGCCGGGCTTGCGGGGGAGGCCGGCGGTGATGATCACGACGTCGCTGCCGGCAGTGTCCCCGTAGTCGTTGGTGCCGACCACCAGGGTCCGGTGCCCGTGCACCGGGCGGCTCTGGTTCATGTCCAGGGCCAAGCCCTGGGGCAACCCTTCCACGATGTCGGTCATCACGACCTGGTCGACGATGTCCGCCCGGGCCAGCAGATCGGCGGTCGTCGAGCCGTACTTCCCGGCCCCGACCACGGTCACCTTGCTCATCTGGGACGAACCTCCCCACTCGCTGCCGGTATGCCGGCCAGGGTAGTGATGGCAGGATCGGCGGCCGGCGGCTGCTATCAAGGCGGCCATGCGCGCCGCCGCTCTGCTCGTTGCCCTGGCGCTCGTGCCGGCGTGCAGCCTCGGCGGGGGCAGCCCCGCCGCCTCGTCGGGGGCGCTCGCAGAGATCCAGATCCCCGAGCCCACCGGCATCCAGTGGGAGCGCAAATCGGGTGCGATCGAGCTGCTGGGGACCACGACCCGGGCGGTGCCGGGGGAGCTGGCGCTCATCGCCGCGGCTCTCGCCGAGGTGCCTGCGGCCATCTACGACAAGGCCCCGCTGCGGTACCTGGTGCGGGCCCCCACCGTCGGCGCCGCGGACCTCCACCCCGCCACGGCCGCGTTCGCCCGCGGCCCGGACGTGTACATCGTCGACCGCACGTTCCAGGACCCCGCTGCCGGTGGGAACACCCGCTTCGGTCTGGCCCGGGTACTCCTCCACGAGCTCACGCACGTTGCGCAGTTCGACACGCTGGCGCCCGACTACGTCCGAGCGGTCCAGGACGGCACGCTGCAGATCACCGACACCGGCGACGGGTCGCTGCTGGTGGCCGACTTCGCCGAGGCGGTCGGGTGGCGCAACTCGTCGTCCGACGCGCTCCGCCCCCGCTGGTCGTTGAGCGGGCCGGCCGCCGCCGGCACGACCGAGTATGGCCGCACCTCGCCGGAGGAGGACATGGCCGAGTCGGTGGCGCTGCTGGCGCTGGGCCTCAGCGGCGTGCTGTCGGCCGAGCGAGTCCGTTGGGTTGAGGAGTGGCTCGGCGCGAGCGCCGACCGGCTGGCGGCCGGCAAGCCGTGGGTGCCCGACGGCAGCCGGCAGGCCCTATTCCGGGAGCCCGTCTACGACGAGGCGGAAGTGGCGTCCCGCCGGGCCGATCACGTCGAGCCGGTGTACTACGAGCTGGCGCCGTCGGTGCCGCCTGCCGACCGCCTGGCCACCCGGGTCGGCAGCGAGCTGCGGGGGCGGGGACTCAACGGCACCCTCTCTCCCGTCGCCGACGACCGGCTCCCCCGCTACTCCGGCGAGTTCACCCGCTCCGACGGACTGCGGTTCTGGGTGGAGCTGTGGGACTTCCGGGAGGCGTCGGGCTTCCGCAGCGCCCCGGCCGGCCCGGTGCTGACCTACGTCGCCCTGTGGTGAGGCGGCGGTCTCGGAACCCCCTCGGCGCGAAATCCCGGATAACCTTGCACAGATGGGCGATATGCTGCGGCGTCACGCCGCCTCTGCCGAGCTGCTCGATGAGCTCGAGACCCTGCGCGTGAGCGAGGCCAGGTACCGGGCGATGCTGGCCGCCGTGCCCGACCTCATCTTCCGGCTCAGCGCCGACTACCACTACCTCGACTTCCACATCCCCGACATGCCAGGGGTCTTCCCGCCCCCGGAGCACTTCGTCGGACGCCACATCACCGAGGCGCTGCCGCCCCACCTGGCCTCGCTGTTCATCTCGGCCACCCGCCGAGCCCGCGACACGGGCGAGCTGCAGCGGTTCGAGTACCAGTTCCCGATGGAAACCGGGCCGCGCGACCGGGAGGCGCGCATCCTGCCGGTGATCGGCTCCGACGAGACGATGGTCATCGTCAAGGACGTCACCGAGCGCAAGCAGGCCGAGCGGCGGCTGCGAGAGCTGGTGCAGTCGAAGGACGACTTCATCGCCACGATCAGCCATGAGCTGCGCACCCCGCTGACATCGGTGCTCGGGTTCGCGACCGTGCTCCGGGACGCCGACGGAGCGCTGTCGGTCGCGGAACGGGCCGAGATGGTGCGGCTCATCGCCGAGCAGGCGGCGGAGCTGGCGACCATCGTGGAGGACCTGCTGGTGGCGGCCCGGTCCCGCGTCGACCGGCTGGCGGTGCACCGCGTCGACGTCGACCTGGCCGCAGAGCTCGACACGGTCCTGGAGACCACACCGCAGGTCGCCGGGCTGCGCATCGGCGTGCGGGCACAGCCCGTGCGGGCAGCCGCCGACCCCGTGCGGGTGCGCCAGATCCTGCGCAACTTGCTCACCAACGCCGCGCGCTACGGCGGCGGCGAGATCAGCGTATCCGTCGACCTGCGCGGCGACACCGCCTCGGTCCAGGTGCGCGACGACGGCGCGGGCGTGCCCGAAGGCGACCGCGAGGCCATCTTCGAGCGGTACCACTCGAGCCGGTCCGTCCTGCAACCGGGCTCGGTGGGCCTGGGCCTGACGGTGTCGCGGGAGCTGGCGAGGCTGATGGGTGGCGAGGTCACCTACCGGCGCGACGACGGCCAGAGCTGCTTCGAGCTGACCTTGCCGGCAGGCTGACGCGCCGGCCGAGATCGTACATGCCGACCTGCGGCGACGCCACGCCGATCGCCTCGCACGCATGGAGGGAGCACGTCGCCGCTACATGCGGTCGATCACTGCTGTGGCGAACTCGCTGGTGGCGACCTTGGTGGCGTCGTCCATCAGCCTTGCGAAGTCGTAGGTGACGATCTTGTCGGCGATGGCGGCCTCCATGCCCTGCACGATCAGCGCCGCCGCCTCGGACCAGCCCAGGTAGCGCAGCATCAGCTCGCCGCTGAGGATCACGCTGCCCGGGTTGACCTTGTCCTGGCCGGCGTACTTGGGGGCGGTGCCGTGCGTGGCCTCGAACAGGGCGTGGCCGGTCTCGTAGTTGACGTTGCCGCCCGGGGCGATGCCGATGCCGCCCACCTGGGCGGCCAGGGCGTCGGAGATGTAGTCACCGTTGAGGTTCATCGTGGCGATCACGTCGTACTCGGCGGGCCGGGTGAGGATCTGCTGGAGGAACGCGTCGGCGATGGCGTCCTTCACGAGCAGCTTGTCGCCGGCGTCGCCGCCCGAGTCCTCCCAGCTCACGGCGACGTCGGCGAACTCCTCCCGCACCAGCTCGTAGCCCCAGCTCCGGAACGCGCCCTCGGTGAACTTCATGATGTTGCCCTTGTGCACCAGCGTGACCGACTTGCGGTCGTTGGCGAGGGCGTACTGGATGGCGGCCCGGATCAGGCGCTTCGAGCCGGTCTCCGACACCGGCTTGATGCCGATGCCCGAGTCAGGTCGGATGTCCCAGCCGTACTGCTCTTCCACGAAGGCGAGGAGCGCCTTCGCCCCCTCGGAATGCGCCTCCAGCTCCTTGCCCGCATACACGTCCTCGGTGTTCTCCCGGAAGATCACCATGTCGACCTTCTCCGGGTTCTTCACCGGTGACGGCACCCCCTGGTACCAGCGCACCGGGCGCAGGCACACGTACAGGTCGAGCGTCTGGCGCAGCGCCACGTTGAGCGAGCGGATCCCGCCGCCGACCGGCGTGGTCAGCGGGCCCTTGATCCCGACCAGATACGTGCGGAACGCGTCGACGGTGTCGGGCGGCAGCCACTCCCCCGTCGCGTCGAAGGCCTTCTGCCCGGCCAGCACCTCGGTCCAGGCGATCGCCTTCGAGCCACCGTAGGCCTTGGCTACCGCGGCGTCGAACACCCTGCTGGCCGCCGACCAGATGTCGGGGCCGATCCCGTCGCCCTCGATGAAGGGCACGATCGGGTCGTCGGGTACGGTCAGGCCATCGGTGCCCATCGTGATCGGCGTCGCCATGCGAGGTCTCCTGGGGATTGCGGGGCTGGGGATTATCGCAGGTCAGCCGAGGGCCGCGAAGCGCTCGGCGGCTGCGACCGTGTTGCGCAGGAGGCAGGCGACCGTCATCGGGCCGACGCCGCCCGGGACCGGCGTCAAGGCGCCGGCCACCTCGGCGACCGACTCGTGGTCGACGTCGCCGACCACGCTGTCGTCGACCCGGTTGATGCCCACGTCGATCACGGTGGCGCCCGGCTTCACCCAGTCGCCCGTGACCATGCCGGCCCGGCCGACGGCGGCGACGAGGATGTCGGCGGTGCGAGCCAGGTCCGGCAGGTCCTTGGTACGGGAATGGGCCAGCACGACGGTGGCGTCAGTGCCCTTGGCGCCCAGCAGCAGCGCCAGCGGCCGGCCCACCAGGAACGACCGGCCGACGACAACAGCCGTAGTCCCGACGGTCTCGATGTCGTAGAAGTCGAGGATCTCCATGATCCCCTGCGGCGTCGCCGGCACCGGTCCGTCCTGGCTGAGGACGAGCTTGCCGAGGCTGTGGGGGTGGAGGCCGTCGGCGTCCTTGTCAGGATCGATGTGCTCGACGGCGGCGTGGCCGTCGAGGCCGTCGGGAAGGGGGAGCTGCAGGATCATCCCGTCGATCTGCGGGTTCCGGTTGCAGCGGCGGATCCGCCCCTCCACGTCGTCCTGTGAGGAGTCGGCCGGCAGGTGGTAGTCGAACGACAGCATCCCCGCCTTCTCGGCGGCCTTGTGCTTCGAGCCCACGTACACGCGGCTGGCCGGGTCGTCACCGACCAGGATCGTCGCCAGGCCCACCGACTTGCCCCGGGCGCGCAGCTTGGCGACCCGCTCCGCCACGTCGGCCCGCACCGCCTTGGCCACCGCCTTGCCGGACAGGATGCGGGCGCTCAATGGCGGAAGTGGCGGCGGCCGGTGAACACCAGCGCCACCCCTCGCTCGTCGGCGGCAGCGATCACCTCGTCGTCACGACGCGACCCGCCCGGCTCGGCGACGGCGGTGACCCCGGCGTCGGCCAGCGCGTCGAGGCCGTCCCGGAACGGGAAGAACGCGTCGCTGGCGGCGGCTGCGCCCTGCGCCCGGTCGCCGGCCCGCCGCACCGCCCGCTCGGCTGCCCCCACCCGGCTCTGGTCGCCGGCGCCGACCCCGATCGCGACCAGGTCTTTGGCGATCACCACGGCGTTCGACTTGGTGTGGGCCGCCACCGTCCACGCGAACTCGAGGTCGGCTCGCTCGGCGTCGGTCGGGGGTCGAGCGGAGGGCACCTCCCACCCGTCGAAGTCGCCGACGCCGTCCCGCTGCTGGAGCAGCGCGCCGCCTTCGAGGCGGCGGACGTCCAGGTCGTCGACGCGCACAGGCGGCGCGATCAGGACCCGGAGGTTCTTCTTGGCGGCCAGCACCTCGGCAGCCTCCGGGGTGACGTCAGGCGCGATCACCACCTCCACGAACACGTCGGCGATCTGCTCCGCCGTCTCACGCTCCAGGGGCCGGTTGACCGCGACCACGCCGCCGAACGCCGACAGCGGATCGCAATCCCAGGCCGCCGAGAAGGCAGCGGGTTGGAACTCCCTGGCGGCGACGCCGCAAGGGTTCGTGTGCTTGACGATGACGACCGCCGGGTCGTCAAACGCGCAGGCCAGCGCCCAGGTCGCCTCGGCGTCGGCGAGGTTGTTGAAGCTGAGCGGCTTGCCCTGGAGTTGGCGCGCCGCGTCCCACCAGCCGGGCGCGGCACCCTGCTCGGCGTAGGCGGCGGCGGCCTGGTGGGGGTTCTCGCCGTACCGCAGCTCGGCCCGCCGCCGCAGCGGCAGCACCACGTGCTGCGGCAGCGGCTCCTCGCGGCCCAGCCAGGCGACGATGGCGGCGTCGTAGGCGGCGGTGCGGAAGAATGCCTCCCGGGCCAGGCGGCGCCGTAGCTCGGCGTCGAGCCGGCCGGCCTCGACCGCGGCAGCGACCTCGTCGTACTGCTTCGGGGAAGTCACGATGCCGACGTGGGCGTGGTTCTTGGCGGCGGCCCGGGTCATCGCCGGCCCGCCGATGTCGATCAGCTCCACCGCCTCCGCCTCGGGCGTGTCCGGCCCCACCGCCTTCTCGAAGGGGTAGAGGTTGGAGACGACC
>JBFJZV010000079.1:0-13896 GCA_041621915.1 Acidimicrobiia bacterium
GACGCCACCCGGGCCCGTGAGCACGACCAGGCGGTGCTGCTTCAGCAGGTTCGCCACGTCGACGAGTTCGGCCTCCCGGCCGACGAAGGAAGCGATGCGCTCGGGGATGCGCACCGGCAGCCTGCCGGCCTGCGGATGCAGCGCAGGGTCATCCATGAGGATGCTCTCTTCGAGGGCTTGGAGATCTGCAGGCGGGTCCAGGCCGGCCTCGTGGCCGAGCCGATCGGCGAACGCTCGGTAGGCGCGCAGCGCTTCCGCCTGCCTTCCCCTCCGGTACAGCGCCACCATCAACGAGGCGGTGAAGCTGGCGCGGAGTGGATGGGCCCGCGCCAGCGACTCGATCTCCGGGATCAACGTGTCTGCGTCCTTCCACGCGAGGTCGGCCGCCAGCCGCAGCTCCAGGGCGGCGAGCCGCACCTCCTCGAGGCGGACTACCTCTGGGAGAGCGAACTCCTCCGTGGCGAATTCGGCGTAGGCGCTGCCACTCCACATCGCCAGCGATTCGGCCAGTACCAGCGACGCGGCGCGGGGATCGGGTAGCTGCAGAACACGACCTTCCTCGACCAAGGCCTCGAACCGGGCAGCGTCGACGGCCTCGTCGGCCACGTTGAGCAGATAGCCACCATCGATCCGAGCAACGCTGTCGCCAGCGGCATCCAGCGCCTTGCGCAGCCGGGACACGTAGACCCACACGTCGTTGCGCCGGTCGCCAGGCGCGTCCGATCCCCACAGCGCCATCACGATCCGGTCCAACGAGACGGCTTGGCCGCGATGGATCAACAGCAGCGCCAGTAGTGCACGCTGCTTGCGGGTGCCCACGTCTATGCGACGCCCGTCGAGGAGCACCTCCAACGGACCCAAGGTGCGGATGTCCAGCGCCTCCATACACAGGAATGCTACGGACCCACGTCATGCTCGTCCTGGGACTTGCTAGGTGTTGGAACGCCCCGGCCGCAGGGGCGCGGGGCGTTCCGGTTGCCATCGATGGCGCTGGGCGCCGCCGGTATCGCTACGGCACCGAGATGTGCCCCCGATAGTGCAACACGCCGGTTGCGACGTCATCCTTGAAGTCGACCCGGCCGGTTGCTCCCTCGAACACTCCCGTGCCGGTGCCGGCGACGATCGGGTGCTGGCAGCGCCCGTGGATCTCCACAGCCAGCGACGCATCGGCGAACTTGGCGGTGAACTTGTACGTCGTCTCGAACGTGCCCTCACCCAGCAGGTTGCCGTCGTCGTCGTACCAGCCGCCGACGAACACCTCCCGGCCCCGTTCCTGATACACCACGGGGGCGGCGTCGATGCTCGGGCTGAACTTGAACGCCTCGACAAGCGTGTACCAGCAGCCCCGCAGGTTGCCTTCGGTCAGCTCCAGGGTGATGTCGCCGAACTCGGCGTAGCCCACCGGCTCCGGGCACTCCTTGGTGAACGCCGGGTTCTCCCCGTCGCTGATCGCGTGGATTCCGCCGGTGCCGTCGATCTGGATGGCTCCCTCAGCCGCAGCCACCGGCGTAGCCACGAGAGCCAAAGTTGCAGCGATGGCGGCCGCTATCACGGCGCCACGTTTCCAGTTGCTCACGGTGTCGTCTCCTTCCTCGTGATGGGTCGTGAGGGCAGCAACGACCTGCCCGCTGCGCACCATGACCACCGAACCTTGCAGCGAGCTTGATGCAGACGCGGGACTCCGCACTACCGGGATCAGCCGAAACGACGCGGGTTTCAAGAACACCTTCGGTAGTCGACTACTTCCCCCGGATACCCACAGATCGCCGTGCCCGGCTGCGATAACGCCCCACGGAGAACGCGAGCAGAGCGGCACCTCGGAGTGCGTTACGCGAAGCGGCCTGGATGCTCCCTCAGAGGTGGCGATTGACGGTTGCGGGGCCGGAGGCACCACTTACGGGCTTCACCCGGACAACGTCGGCTTCGGCCGCCCACACCGGCCAGCCAGCGTCAAGAGGGCATCCACCGGGCAGGCGACGACCACAAGGGGCTTAGGCCCCTACCGCTCTCTCCGTGCCGGGTGTTCAGTGGAAGCCAGGTCGAGGAACACTTGGGGAGGACGGAAGGGGAACACTATGACCGTTCGTCGATTTGTGGTGCTTGCCGCAGCGATGACGCTCGCCACGGCGATGGCAATACCCGCCGGAGCGGCCAAGCCGGGACCGCTGCTGCAGGGCACAACCAGCCATACACCTGGCTCCGACTTCAACTACCCCTACTTGGAGGCATGGGAGGGGCCCATCACCATCGGAGACTTCAATGGATGGATTGAGTGGTGGATCAATGTGGAGACGTGGACTGCCTGGCCGTATGTCACGGCCGAGCCCCCATTGCCGCCACCGAATGCGAGCCACTACGAGATGATGGTGCTGATCTTCGCTGAGGAAGGCGATGGTGATCCGATTCTCGTGACAATGGAACACGGTACGACCACGTTGGCAAACACCACCTGGCGGGCCAATGGATGGGTTGAAACCGCGTCTGGGTACTTCTCAGGATGGGAGGGCCGCAGAGTTCACGAGAGCGGAGAATTCGTTATGGGGCCGACGGCACCAGTGTCGGGAACGAGCATCTTCAGGATCAACTAACAACCGGCTGAGTTCTCTTACGAGGTAGCTGTACGGTGTTGGACGGGACCCCTGCTCCGGCGGGGGTCCCTTGGCGTTCGGAGTGTCTTGTGACGGTTGCGGGGCCGGAAGCGCCCGTTCATCCGGCGTTTGTCCGATGCAGAGCGCGCCGCGATCGAGGCAGCGCTCGCCGGCGCGTCGGAGGTTCGCTGGGTCGACGACCCCAACGAGTGGAGGACCGGCGACCTGTGCCCGTGATTTCGACTACCGGCTGCGGGAAGTCGGCGGCGAGTGGGTCGTGAACGGACCGCAAGGCCCGGTCGCGATCTCGTGACCTGCGATCCCGCTGGTACCCTCAACCACCCATCGCCCGCTCCTGCGGGCGGCGCACCGGGAGAGGTGGCCGAGTGGTCGAAGGCGCTCGCCTGCTAAGCGAGTAGGGGGTTACAAAGCTCCCTCGAGGGTTCAAATCCCTCCCTCTCCGCGTCAGCCGTCGGCGATCACCTCGCCGACGGCGCCGTCCACCCCGACGTGCTCCCACGGCGTCTCCCACTCGTGGAGCTCCCCGCCCAGCGGGGTGATCGCGGCGGCGACGGACGCCTGCAGCGCCTCAACCCGCTCCCCGAGCGGCAGCCCGGCGTCGAGGACGAGCCGCAGCATCTCCTCCAGGCGGGGAGCGACCCCCTGGAGGTCGACGAGCTCGTACTTGGGTTTGGGGCGCCTCCGCCGGATCGCCGAGTAGTGGGCGGCCAGCGCCGCCCGCACCGTGTCGGCGATCAGCAGCTCTGCCTGTGCGGGGTCGTGCGGTGCGACGTCGAGCACGTCGTTCAGCAGATCGTGTGGCATGTAACGGTGGAGCAGCGCCGGGATCTCCCCGGGCGGCTCCGGCCCGGCCGCCAGCGTCGCCCGCGCCTCGGCCTGGAGGTGGGCCATGGTCCCGTCGGAGTCGTGGAGCACCACCCCGGTGGCGAACATGTGGGTGGTGGCGCTCTGCGGGTCCGCGACCTCCCGGCCGATGCGAGCCGGAGGGTTGACGAACAGCTCGAGCTCGACGCCGTCCATGTAGCGGGTGCGACGCTGGCGGCGCAGCGGGCGGATGATGACGTAGAGGTCGAGGTCGCTGTGCTCCCGCATGCGCCCGGTGACCGCCGACCCCGCCAGCAGCAGGCCGACCAGGTCGTCCCCGAACTCGGCCACCAGCCGGTCGGCCATGGCCTCCAGCGCGGCCAGGTGCCGCCTGTCGAGGTCGACTGCGGCGGGCGAGATCAGGCGGCGCTCGCGACCCACCGTTCCACCACCTCGGCGAGGACCGGCAGCGGCAGCGGCCCCGACCCGAGCACCGTGTCATGGAACGCCTTCACGTCGAACGCCGAACCGAGCGCCGCGTGCGCCTCGTCGCGCAGCCGGAAGATCTCCCGCTGCCCCAGCTTGTACGCGAGCGCCTGCCCCGGCCAGCCGATGTAGCGATCGACCTCGTTGATCACGTTGTTCGGAGCCTGCGGGGAGTTGGCCAGCATGTAGTCGATCGCCGTCTGCCGGGTCCAGCCCATGGCGTGCATCCCGGTGTCGACCACCAGCCGGCACGCCCGCCACGAGTCGAACGACAGGATCCCCAGCCGCTCCAGGTCGCCCGAGTACAAGCCCATCTCGTCGGCCAGCCGCTCCGTGTACAGGCCCCACCCCTCCACGAAGGCGGTCTGCTGGGTGTTGCGGCGGAACATCGGGAGGTCGTCCTGCTCCTGAGCCAGCGCGAGCTGGAAGTGGTGGCCGGGGACGCTCTCGTGAAATGCGAGCGCCTCCGACTCGAACCGGGTGCGGGTCTCCGGCTCGGCCAGGTTGATGAAGAAGATCCCGGGCCGGGAGCCGTCGGACGACGGCGGCATGTAGTAGGCGAGCGGGGCGTCGGCGGCGCCCACCTCGGGGATGGGCTGCACCACGCACGCCGCTCGGGGGCGGAGGCCGAACCAGTCCGGGGTCGCCTCCTCGGCTCGGGCCAGCGCCCTTTCGGCTTGCTGCTGCACCTGGGCAGCGGTCTCGAACCGCAGGCCGGGGTCGGCGCGGAGCCGCTCGTAGATCTCGGTCAGGTCGTTGGTCCCCAGCGCCGCGCCGCCCAGTTCCCGGTACTCGTCGCCCAGCCGGGCGATCTCGTCGAGGCCTACCTGGTGGGCTTCCTCCGGGGTGATGCCGAGCGACGTGTACCGGCGGATCGCCCGGGCGTAGATCTCGTCGCCGCCGGGGAGGGCACCGATGCCCGCCGCGTCGTCGGGGCGAGCGGACGGCAGCACCTCGTCCCGGACGACGTCGCGGTAGCGGGCCACGGCTGGCCGCAGCACGGTGCGGACCTGCTCCGCCATCGCGTCGCGCCAGGCGGCAACCTCGTCGGCGCCGAGGCCGGGGGGCGGCGCTATGCGGAGGAATGCGTCGTCGTGGAGCGGGCTGGCCAGGTGCTGGTCGAGCTGGCCGAGCACCTTCTCGGCCAGGGTCCGCACCGCAGTGCGCCCTGCGGCGATCCCGCGGCGCAGCTCCGCGATCGCCCGGTCGAAGAACTCGCCCGTGGCGGCCGCCTTGGCGACGAAGGCGGCGGCGTGCTCGGGGGTCACCGGCGTGAGCTGCGGCACGTAGCTGGTCAGCTCGATGTGGGGGCCGAGCATCGGGTCGACCAGGATCTCCTGGAGGTGGCAGCGCAGCAGGTCGGCATGGGAACCGGTTTCCTCCAGCAGCGCAGACCGGCTGATCCGGTCCTGCTCCGTGAGGTCGTCCGGCGCCAGCGCCTCGGCCCGCGCCCGGAGCTCGTCGAGCCGCCCCGCCAGCCCCTCGGCGGCAGCTCGGGAGAGGTCCTCCATGCGGTCGTCGAAGCGGTGGTCGCCGAGCAGCGAGGCGTACGTCGGGGCGGCGCTCGCCTGCGCGTCCCAGTACTCCTCTGCGATCGCGGTGATGGTGTCGGTCATGCCGGCACCGAGGCCACCCAGGCGCGCACCAGCTCGTCGAGCACTCCGAGCGGCACCAGGCCCGACCCCAGCACCGTGTCGTGGAAGCCCTTGATGTCGAAGCGGTCGCCGAGCGCGGCCTCCGCCTCCCTACGCATCCGCACGATCTCCTGCCGTCCCAGCATGTACGACAGCGCCTGGCCGGCCATGCCGATGTAGCGGTCTACCTCTGCGGTCACCGTGCCTTCGGTCATCGGGGAGTGCGCCAGCATGTAGTCGATGGCCTGGCGGCGGCTCCAGCCCAGCGCGTGCAGCCCGGTGTCGACGACCAGCCGGCAGGCCCGCATCGAATCGGCCGCCAGCATGCCAAGGCGGTCGAGGCCGCTGCTGTAGAGCCCCATCTCGTCGGCCAGCCGCTCCGTGTACAGCCCCCAGCCCTCGGCGTAGGCCGAGATCGACGCGTGGCGGCGAAAGGACGGCACGCCGGGCGTCTCGCCGGCGATGGCGAGTTGGAGGTGGTGGCCGGGTATGCCTTCGTGGTAGGCCATCGCCTCGACCTCGAACGTCCCCCACCGGCTCGGGTCCTCCGTGTTGATGAAGAACATGCCGGGGCGGGAGCCGTCGACGGCCGGCCGCTGGTAGAAGGCGGTGGGCCCCGAGTCGGTCTCCATCACGGTGCAATCCGCTGCCGGCAGCCGGCCGAACCAGTTGCCCATCTCGGCCTTCGCCTTGGCCATCGCCCGCTCGGAGTGCTCCACCAGCGCGGCACCGTCGCGGTGGTGGAGGTCGGGGTCCTCTCGCAGGCGCCGGTAGATCTCGTCGACGTCGCTCGTTCCGAGCACCTCCGGGCCCATCACCCGGTACTCGTCCTCGAGGGCGGACACGGTGTCGAGCCCGATCTGGTGGATCTCCGGAGGGTCTCGGTCCAGGGTGACGAAGTACCTGATCGCGTCGCGGTAGGCGGCGTCGCCGCCGTCGATCCAGCAGAGGCCCACCCGGCCGTCGGGCCGCCCCGCCGGTTCGACTTCGTCGACGAGCACCTGGCGGACGCGGGCATGGGCCGGCCGCACGACGTCGCGCACCACGTCGTGGAGGCGGCTCCGCCACTCGTCGGCGGCGGCGCCTTCGAGCGGTGGCCGGAGTTGCATCATCGGGTCCGCTTCGTCGATGGGCGACGCCAGGTACTCGTCGAGCTGCGCGACGACCATGCGGCAGTGCCGTGCAGGCGGCGTGCGCTTCGCGGCCACGCCGGCGCGGAGCCGTTCGATCCACTGGTCGAAGGCAGTTCCCAGCTTGCCGAGCTTCACGAGCACGTCTTCCGCGTGCTGCGGATCGGTCAGCGGGAAGAACGGGACCATGGTGGCGAGGATCACGTGGTAGCCCACGGCCGGATTGACGGCGAGCTCCGCAGTGCGGTGCTGCTCCCGATCGGCGTCGGCGCCCGCCTCGAACATCAGCACCCCGCGGGTCACCCGCTCGTCCAGGCTCAGCCCGGCCGGGTCCACCGCCTCGGCGGCGGTGGCGAACGCACGCAGCCGGGCGATGCGGGCCAGTTCCGCCGCCGCGTCGAGGTGCTCCATCTCGGTGTCGTAGCGATGCTCGCCGAGCAGCAGCGCCTGGGTCGGCTGCTGCGAGAGCCGGTAGTCCCAGTACTCCTCGGCGAGGCGGTCGAGCTTGGGACGCACGGTGTCGAGGCTCCTTGTGGGCGGCGGAAGGCCCGCCAGCCTAGATACCCCATAGGATGCGGGTGGCAGCGAGGAGCGAGCGATGACCGAGCCGGTGATCCTGGCGAGCGGGCAGGGGGAGGAGTTCGCCATGGGGCCCCACGTGGTGCGGATACTCGCCGAGCAGCCGGGCTACGCGCTCGCCGAAGGCGAGTTCGCTGCCGGGGCGCGCGGGCCGCCCCGCCACCGCCACGACTGGGACGAGGCGTTCTACGTGCTGTCGGGGAAGCTGGCGGTGACGGTCGGCGACGGGAGGACCATCGCATGGCCGGGCGACTTCGTGCTGGCGCCCGCTGGCGTGCTCCACACGTTCGCCGCCGACTCCCCGGCTGAGGGTTCGCCCGACGCGGAGGCCGTCGCCGAGGTGCATCGAAGCTACGGCGTAGAAGTGGGGTAGCGCGGCCCGGTGGTTGTCCGTGTCGGTGCCGCCTGTCAAACTACACGCATGTCGTCCCACCTCGCCGCCGTCGGGGTCCCTGCCGCTCCCGGCCCGGCGGGAAGGCTGTTCCTCGGCGAGGCCGACGACGTCCTGGGCCGGCTGCGACGCGAGCTCCAGGGCCGCGTGCGGCTCGCGCTCCTCGACCCTCCCTACAACACCACCGGGCGCCTCCACTACTACGACGATCGGGAACAGTCCGGCACGTGGCTCGCCGACCGGCGGCGCCACCTGGCCGTGATCCGGGAGCTGCTCAGTCCGGACGGGTCGATGTGGGTGCACCTCGACGACGCCGAGATGCACTACTGCAAGGTGATGCTGGACGAGGTCTTCGGGCGCGAGCACTTCGTCGGTACCATCGTCTGGCAGAAGACCCGCAGCCGCGAGAACCGCACCGACCTGGCCGCCACCCACGAGTACCTGCTCGTCTTCGCCCGCGACAAGGCGGCCTGGGCGGCCAACCGCAACCTGCTGCCGCTGGGCGAGCAGCAGCTCGAGCGGTACGCCAATCCCGATGGCGACCCGCGCGGCCCCTGGACGTCGGGCGACCTCACCGCCAAGGCCGGCCCCGGCCGCCGCCGCGCCCAGTTCTACGCGGTGGTGACGCCGTCGGGGAGGGTGGTGGAGCCGGCCAAGGGCATGTGCTGGCGGCTCACCCGCGACCGGTTCGACGAGCTGCTCGCCGACGGCCGCATCACGTTCGGCCCCGACGGCGCTAACATGCCGCGCCTCAAGCGCTTCCTCGCCGAGACGCAGGGCGGCTTGGTCCCGACCACCTGGTGGCCGGGCAAGGAGGTCGGCACTTCGGACACGGCGAAGAAGGAGCTGCGCCGGCTCTTCCCCGACCTCACGCCGTTCGAGACGCCGAAGCCCGAGGCGCTGGCGCAGCGGGTGATCCATGTCGCCAGCGATCCCGGCGACCTCGTCCTCGACTGCTACGCCGGCTCCGGCACCACGCCGGCGGTCGCGCACAAGATGGGCCGGGATTGGGTCGCTATCGAGCGGGAGCCGCGGACCGTGGAGCAGTTCCTGCTCCCGCGCCTGCAGCGGGTGGTGGCGGGGACCGACCCGGGCGGCGTGACGTCGGCAGCGGGGTGGCCGGGGGGCGGTTCGTTCAGCTACGAGGCAGACGACGAGCTTGACGCTCAGGCGATCTGAGCGAGCGGCGCGATTTCGGCGATCACGCTGCACAGCTGTTCGACGACGGCGCTGCCTCGCTCGTCGTCGGCCAGGGACAGCAGGTCGATGCCGACGGCGGCCAGGGCCCAGGGCGGGCCGTCCCCCTGCAAGCGCCAGGTGTCGTGGCGGGGCAGGGTCGACGGGTACACGAGGGCTCCCGCCGGGCTGCGCGCGGCGTGGGCGCCGGCGATCACCTGGTAGACGTCGTCCGCCGCGGGGTTGCCGGGCCGCACCTTGTACTTGGCGTCGAGCACGAGCACGGTGCGACCGCCGCGGAGCACCCGCACGTCGGGTGTCGTCCCCAGATCCGCCCCGGTGCCGAGCCGTTCGCCCAGCCGCACCGTCCCGGTGGCGGCCTGCAGCCCGAGCCGGAGGGCGGCGCGGCGGGCCAGCTCCCGCACCGCTCCTTCGAACAGGCGGTGGGTCACCCACAGCACCCCATGGATCTCGCCCGAGTCCGGCCGCGGCTCCAGCGACCGGCTGCGCAGCAGGATCAGGCCGATGTCGCGCGCCAGCGCCAGGCCGGCGTATTGGGTACCGAGGTCCATGCGCTCGACGGTGGCCGCCGCCGGCGGGACGGGCGCCACGTCGCCCAAAGACTCGGCGAGGTCGAGCAGCGCCCGTGCCCTGGGTGTGGAAACGCTGAGCCGGGCCAGCCGGACAGCCGCCCAGCGGAGGAGCTGCGCCACCGGCGTCCCCTCGCTGAGCTGGGACACCCGGCACGGCAGCGCCCACGGCCGGGTGAGGAGCGCGACGGGCCGGTCCCGTCGGAGGCGCCCCCGCACCCCGGGCGTCTCGACGTCGTGCTCGACGTATCGGCGGGGCAGCCCGCGTGCCGAGCCGCGGGCGACCGACGCCAGGAAGGACTCGGCCAGCAGGTCGGCGAACGTGTTGGCGTCGGTGAGGCGTGCCGGCAGGGGCCCCTGCAGGTCGAGCTGGCCCGGCGACAGGCGGAGGGCGTTCCACAGCGCCCGCTGCCACGGGCGCGCATCCGGCTCTGCGGCGCCGGCGAGGAACTTCGGGCGGATCTCGATCTGGAGGTCTCCGACTCGCACGAACCCCGTGACGTGGCGGGCGCCGAGGACGTAGCTGCCGCCGGAGCGGCGCACGTACAGCGGCGGCGACGGCACTCCCAGCTCCACGGCCCAGCGTTCGCCGCTGGCGCGCAGCTCTTCCACCGCCGTGGCCTCGAGCCCGACCGGCACGCCGGCCTCGCTGCCCTCGGTGACGACCAGCGGCGGCGCGGTCACCGCGCCAGCCAGCGCAGAGTGATGCGCTGCACGTCGGGAGGGTGTCCCCGCAGCGTGGCGTCGTCGACCAGCTCCATGCCGGCCGGCGCGGCGTCGGTGCCGAGCAGGCGCCGCGGCCGGAACGCATAAGGCCCCCCCGGCGGCGGCTCGTCCACCCGGAGCAGGTCCAGGAGGTCCCGGGGCCGGTTGAGGAACCGTTCGAGGAGCTGGGGCAGCAGCTCGCCGTCCCACGCCGCCACGAGGGCGTCCCAGCGGTGCTCCTCGTCGACCCTGCCGACGTCCCACAGCAGGCCGTGGCCCAGCTCGAAGTCCGGACCAAGCCGCTCGGCGATCGAGAGGTTCAACCGGTCCAGCAGCAGCACGGAGGTCAGCTCGGGCCCGCCCTCCTGCCAGGCGTCGCCGTCGGGCGCCCGGATCTTCCGAGCCCGGCCGGCGACCTCCGCCCAGTCGACGCCCAGGTGCGCCGCGAGCAGCTCCAGGTCGGGCCGCAGCGCGATCCGCACGAAGCGGCGGGCCAGCGCGCTGTCGAGCGGGATGGCGGCGCGGTCGACGGAGTTCATCGTGGCGACCGTGTACACGTGTTGCGGGAAGTACCAGGGGTCGGGAAGCTGCACCGGGGCGCCGCTCTGGCGGCGCACGGGCGGCGCGCCGCCGGCGTCGTCGGCGGTGAGGGCCGGCAGCGGGATCGGCAGCCGCCGCGGGCTGTGGTCCCGGTAGTCGGCGTCCAGGAACGTGATGAACTCGCCGAAGATGCGCGCCGCGTTGCCGCGGTTGACCTCGTCGATGCACAGGACCAGCGAAGCCGAATCGGTGCCGGGGTCGCCGAGGTCGTAGATCCCCTCGAGCAGCCGGCCGAGCCGGGGCACCAGCTCGAAGCCGCCGTCAGGGAGGGCCGAGGGCCGCAGCCCGATCACGAAATCGTCGTACGACAGGTCCTGGTGAAAGGTCTGCCAGTCGGTGCGGGCCGGGGTGGGTATCGGCGTCTCGCCACCGGTCGCCAGCGAGAACGGGACGTGCCGGTCGGCCGGGTCGAGCAGCAATGCGGCGGGTGCGCCGTCCTCCACCCAGCGCCGGATACGGCTCATGACCCACGTCTTGCCGGTGCCGGGCGGACCGTAGAGCAGCGCCCCCTTGCCTCGCCGCCACGCCTCCAGCACCTGGCGGGTGGGCTCGTCGACGGCTAGCCCGGCGCGGTAGCCGCCGTCGACGGAGGGATCGAACAGGGCGGCCAGCCACGGGTGGTTGGGCCATGCATCAGGGAGGTCCGTGCCGGTGGTGAAGCCGGCGTGGTAGCGGCCGGCGCCGTCGAGGGCGACGTAGACCACCAGACGCCCGCCGGGTAGGTGCTGTCCGGCTTCTCCAGCGCTGGCCACGTCGGCCGGTGCCTCCGGGAACCCGAGGCCGGGCCGCCACGCCGGGTGCCGGAGGTCGGGCGTGATGCGGCGGTTCTGGTTGGCGATGCGGAGCCGCCCGCCGGTCTTCGACTCGAAGGTGATCGGCGCCGGGTCGAGATCGGGCGCTCCGACGGCGCGGGCCTGGATCGTCACCGGTATGCCGTCGCCGTCGACACCGAGCAGCTCCAGGGTCCCGGGCACCAGGCTCGCCGGTATCTCGATGTACGTCGGTCCCCCGCCGCCCTTGTCGCGCCACGGCCCGCGCTCGATGTTGTGGAAGTTGTTGGGGGTGACGGCGCGGAACCAGAGCGCGGCGATGCCGACCGCAGTCATCGGCGGGCGACGTGGTACAGGTACTCGACCACCGGGTGGGTGCTTCCGCCGTTGCTGCGGAAGCGCTTGGTCACGAAGTCGCGCCGGGTGAAGTCGCCGTGCTCGTAGAGCAGGCCCTCGAGGTCGTCGACGTCGAGCTGGCCGTCCTCGCTGTAGCTGATGAGGACGTGCGGCACGTCGAGCCGCTTGAGCACCTCGTGGAACGCATCGCGGACCCGGCGTTTCGAGCAGAAGTCCGACGACTGCGGATACCAATCGCGCAGGCCGCCGTCGCCCACCGGATCGGGGTCGTCGCCGATCGCCAGCGTCTCGAGGATGTGGTAGTTGCCGGCGTACTGGCGTTTGGTGTACGGCGGGTCGAGGTAGACCAGGTCGACGTCGAGGGTGTCGGCCACCTCCTCGACGCGTCCCTGGCGGACCTCGTGCGACCCGCGGGTCGGGTGGAAGGTCGACGGCGCCAGGCGGAGCCGCAGGCGGGCCCGGGGGCTCCACCGGGAGCGGAAGTATCCGTACGTGCCCGCGATGTTGGCCACGTCGTTGACGGCCAGGATCAGGTCGTGAAGCAGCAGGCTCCGTTCCGCGGCGGTGATGGTGCCCTCCGCCCACCAGGAGCCGATCGCGGCTCTTACCGCGTCGATGTGGCGGGCGTTGTCGTCCGTGAAGTACCGCCGTGGAGCGCGACCGTTGACGGGCCGGCCGCCGGCGCCGTACTCCCGGGCGAACAACCCGGCGACGGGCTCCAGGCGGTTGAGGTGGTCGAGCACCGCGGCGTAGGTCATGCCGAGTTCTCGGAAGGCGGGTGGCTCACCGAAGAGGAGGCGAGCCTTGGCGTGGATCACCGGGAACGTCAATTGATCGGCAGCGACGACCGAGAATCCGGCGAGCGCGAACCCGGCCGCGACGCTGGCGGTGCCGCACATGGGATCGGCGACGCGCCCGCCGAGTGGGAGCAGGCGCTCGGCCTCCTCCACGATCTTCGGCGCCAGCCAAGCCTTGTTCCCCAGATAGCGGTATCCCACCGCGCTCCCTTTGCGAGTGGCGGCAGTCTACAAACCCGCTGTGACGCGGCGCTGGGCGGGCTTCCCGAAATCGCCGCGAACGACTACCTTTGGATGATGCGCCGCCGCGGCGGCGCGTGCGCCCGTAGCTCAATCTGGACAGAGCGTCTGACTACGGATCAGAAGGTTGGGGGTTCGAATCCCTCCGGGCGTGCCAACGGAAACCCCCGCTGCGGTGGGGGTTTCTCGCGTTTGGTGGCGTCGCGGCATGCTCTGGCGTGCCCCAGGCGCCCGGGACGACCTTGGGGTGAATGCCGGCTTCCGGCATGAGCGTGGCGTGGGTGTGCCGCAGGTCGTGCGCCCGGATGCGCGGTAGACCAGCTGCGCGAGGCGATTGTCGGACAACTTCGAGAAGCGATCGGGGTGAACGGGCGTGCCGTCCTCGCGGGTGAACACGAGGCCGGAATCGGTCCATGCCGCTCCCAGGGTTCCTGCTTCGGGGCCGTCACGCCACCCTCTGTCCTCCATCGCCTCGAAATGCTTGTCACGGCCTCTGCACGGATGAAGGATTTCATCCGTGCGTCTTGGCGAAGGCTGGATGACGGAGGTCTCGCTGATCGCACTCCCGCCAGCGCGCCTCGTTCCCGATCGGCAAATCAGGCGCCATGACGAGCACTTCTCCGAATGCCGGAACCCGGTCGATGGTCCGATGGAACGAAGCGATGGGTTGTGCCAGCTTGCTCATCGGAAGCCACGAGGTAGGCCGCGGCGTTGCCGATGCGGTGGATCTCATTCATCTCCAGCGACCGCGCAGATGCTCTCGGACTCAGCCACCGGTCGCACCGCCGAATGCCGGTTGTCATCGGGACGATCGACACTTGACAGCGTTCCCTTGGAGGACTCATGCTCGGAACTGGCCGAGGGTCGATCGCGACGGTCGGCCGGTCACGTCGTGAGCGGCAATAGGGGGCCGGCCAGGGAGGGAGAACCATGCCTACTCAGGAGCCACTCGACGATTTGCGCGCCACCTTGAAGGTGGGCCAGCGGCTCGCCCGGGACCCCGACGCATTCATGGCGGCGCACCAGGC
>JBFJZV010000080.1:0-13807 GCA_041621915.1 Acidimicrobiia bacterium
CACGCAGGCCAAGGCCAACGAAGTCGTGGATGCGCTGTTCAGCAGCAAGCCCGGCCACGGCATCATCGCTATCGAGCTCGACGCCGACCGCAAGGTGTCGGTCAGCGGGTTCGGCACGTTCGAGACGCGGCGGCGCGGCGCCCGCATGGGCCGCAACCCCGCTACGGGCGAGGCCATCCAGATCGAGGCCAAGAAGTACCCGGCCTTCAAGGCGGCGAAGGGCCTGAAGGACCGCGTCGCCGACTGACGGCAGCCGGCCAGAGGCTTTCGGGGCCCCGCCCGCCGGGTGGGGCCTCGTCGCGTCCGCTGTCAGCCCAGGACACGGTCCCGGCCCGCGCGCTTGGAGCCAAGGAGCGCGGTGTCCGCCCGATCCAATAGGTCCGGGAGCGAGGCCTGTGAGGTCGAGGTTGGCCAGCGCGGCGAGCCGGGCGGTCTCGCGAGCCAGGCGCCGCTCGGCGACCTTGCGGGCGGTGACGTCACGCGAGCTCGCGTGGATCTCGACGGGCTGGCCGGTGGCGGGATCGAGGAGGGCGCGGCTGGTCGTCTCGAACCAGTGCCCGTCACGATGGCGGATCCGGTAGGTGACGGTGACCAGCCCGCCGCCGCTGAGCTCGCGGCGGTGGGCGCCGACGACCGCCTCGACGTCATCGGCGTGCAGGAACTCGGCGAGGTGGCGGCCCGTGACGAACTCGGGCTCGTAGCCGAGCAGGGCGCGCACCGCCGGCGACGCGTACACGAGGCGCCCGGACGGCGCGTGGCGGGCGATGACGTCCGCCGCGTGGTCGGCGAGCCGGCGGAACTCCTCGGAGTCCGGCGCCGGCTCCGCCCCCCGCGCTGCTGTTCTTGCGTCGAACGTCACCAAGCCGGCCTCGCAGACGTCTCCGGGAACGTCGGCGAGCGGCGACGGCTGCTTAGCGGTGCGGGATCAGCCGGCCGCCAGGCGCGCTTCGAGCAGCTCGGCCACCTCGGAGAGCCGCCGCGACAGCAGTTCGATGCGCCGCGGCACGCTCGTCTCCTCCAGGACTTCGTAGGCATCGACCGCCGCCAGGGGCGCGAGCGCAGCGAGCTGGAACGACGCGCGGCCAGGGTCGTCGTGGACGTCGATGTTGGCGGCGCCCACCTCAGCCCCCAGCTCCGCAGCCAGCCCCAGGACGCGCCGGAGGGTGCGCGTGGCCCGCGGGATGCCGTCCGGCGCCGGTCGGCCGTCGGGGGAATCGGGGTGGGGCTCGACGAGAGCTTGCGGGTGAGGGTCGTCCTGGAGCCACTCCACTACCTTGATCCGCTCCTCGCCGACGGCGAGGACCAGCAGGTGGCCGCCGTCGAGCTCGCCCACCTGGAGGATCCGCGCCACGGTCCCGACCCCGAAGCGCTGGTCGCCGCCGCCCACCTCCGGGCCGCGCTCGATGAGCACCACGCCGAACCGGCGGTCGCCCTCCAGGCATCGGTCGAGCATCGTGAGGTAGCGCGGCTCGAACACCCGTAACGGCAGCAGGGCGTTGGGGAACAGGACGCTGCTCAGCGGGAACATCGGCAGCCGCTCGGGGCCGCCGGCGGGGTCAGTCGACGAGCCGATGGCCGGCCTCGGCGGCCAGGGCTTCCAGCAGCCGCCGGATCTGGTCGCGGAACCGCTCCTCGACCAGCCTGCCCTCCCGGTCGACGTGCTCCCACACCCGGTCGACCAGGACCTCCGGCTTCTGCACGACCCGCAAGTTGTTGTGCTGGAGGATCTGGCGGAGGTGGAGCTGCGCCCGCAGCGTCCCCAACCGCCCACCGCCGCCGAGGATCGCCGCAGGCTTGTCGGTGATCGGGGCGTCCCGGCCTCCCCGCGACGCCCAGTCGATAGCGTTCTTGAGCACCCCGGGGATGGAGAAGTTGTATTCGGGCGTGGCGATCAGCAGCGCGTCGGCCTCGGTGATGGCTTCCCGCAGGTCCTCCACCGCCGGCGGGAACCCCTCCTCCCGTTCGACGTCGGCGTTGTACGGCGGGAGCTTGTCGAGTGACGCCAGCTCGATCGTCATTCTCTGCGGCGCCAGCTCCTGGGCGGCGCGCAGCAGCGCGGTGTTGAACGAGCCGCGGCGCAAGCTCCCGGAGATCCCCAGCACCTGGATCACACTGCGACCATAGGCGAGGCCGCGCCGCTATTCCGCGGCCTTTCGCGTCAGCCCGGCGCACTACGGTGCAGCACGATGAACGACTACACGTACTCCGTCGCCGAGCTCGGCCGCGAGGTGGGCCGGGTCGTCGATGCTGCGTTCCCCACCGAGGTGTGGGTGCGCGGCGAGATCCGGAACCTGAGCCGCTCGCCGGCGGAGCACGTGTACTTCGACCTGGTCGACCCCGAGCGGGGAGACGCCGTGCTGCCCGTGGTGCTGTTGCGCGCCAACAGGGCCGCGGTGAACAGGCACCTCGTCCGGTCGGGTGCGGGCCGCATGGTCGACGGCACCGAAGTGCGCGTCGGCGGCTTCGTCGCCTTCTACCCTGCTCGGGCGGTCGTGCAGCTTCGTATGACCCGCATCGACGCCGAGTACACCCTCGGCCGGCTGGCGGCGGCCCGCGACGAGCTGTTGCGCCGGCTCGCCGCCGAGGGGTTGCTGGGCCGCAACGCGTCGCTGCCGCTGCCGGCGCTGCCGCTGCGGGTGGGGCTGGTCACCAGCTCCGGCTCGGCGGCGGCAGCCGACTTCCTCGGCGAGCTCGAGACGAGCGGGTACGGCTTCACGGTGATGCTGGCCGACACGCGGGTCCAAGGCCCCGACGCGGCGGCGTCGCTGGTGGCGGCACTGGAAGAGGTCGCCCGGCGGGGTGCCGACGTTGTCGCACTGGTACGCGGTGGCGGCTCCCGCACCGACCTGGCCGCCTTCGACGGCGAGCCGCTCGCCCGAGCCATCGCTGCATGCCCGGTGCCGGTGGTGACGGGGGTGGGGCACGAGGTCGACGACACCGTCGCCGACCGGGTGGCGCACGCCTTCTACAAGACGCCCACTGCCTGCGCCGCGGCGCTGGTGGGCGCGGTCGCCGGGTTCGTCGAGCGTTCCGAGCGCGCGTGGGCGGGGATCGCCGACCTGGCCGGGCGGCGGCTCCGCCGTGACCACGACCATGCCGCAGCGGTGGCGGCCCGGGTGGCGCGTGCCGGGCGCAATGGCCTGTGGTCCGCCGGGGCAGGGCTCGGCGTGGCCGGCGACCGCCTCGGGAGGGCTGCCCGGGCAACGGTGCAGACCGGAGCGCGCCGGATCGACGGCTTGGCGGGGCGGCTGGCATCCGAGGCGGCGGCGGCGTGCCGGGCGCAGGCGGCCGCAGTGGCCGGGCACCAGGCCCGGCTCGGGCGAACTGCGCCGCGCCTGGTGCGCGATGCCGAGGCCTCTGTGACGGCGGCCGCCAACCGGGTGCGGGCGCTCGACCCGGCCCTGGTGCTGGCGCGCGGCTGGTCGGTGACCCGGGACCGCGCTGGCCGGGTGGTGCGGAGCGCTGCGGACCTCGTGCCGGGCGACGAGCTCGTCACCACCTTCTCCGACGGGGCCGCGACCAGCCGCGTGACCGAGGTGCGCACGGGAGCCGGGTCGTGACCGGAACAGAACTGCCCTATGCCGACGCGCTCGCCGAGCTCGAGCAGATCCTCGACGAGTTGGAGGCCGGAACTGCCGACGTCGACGCCCTCACGGCTCGGGTGGCGCGGGCCGCCGAGCTGATCGCCCTCTGCCGGGAGCGCATCGGCGCCGCCCGCCTGGAGATCGAGCAGATCGTCGCCGGCCTGGAGGGCGAGGCGACCCAGGCCGGGGACGCGTCCGGCTGACCGGGCGCTACTGCTGGTAGTTCGAGCTCATCCTCGTCGTCTCCGCCAGGTGGACGTTGACGAGCGCGGGCTTGCCGCTGGCCTCCGCCCGTTCCAGGGCGGGCAGCAGCTCGGCGGCGTCCTCGACGAGTTCCCCGTGCCCGCCCAGCGCCTCGACCACCGCGTGGTACGGACGGACCCCGAGGTCCGTCGCCACCAGCCGGTCGGGGAAGAAGCTCTTGTGGAACGTCTTGATGTTGTTCCACACGCCGTCGTTGCCCACCACCCCGATCACGGGCAGGCCGAGGCGCACCATCGTGTCGTACTCGAAGCCGTTGAACCCGAACGAGCCGTCGCCGTACACCACCGCGACCCGCTTGCCCGGGTGCAGCACCTTGGCGGCGATGGCGTAGGGGGCGCCGGTCCCGAGCGTGCCGAACGGGCCCGGATCCAGCACGTGGCCCGGGGTGGAGGTCTGCAGCCAGCGGGCGGTGGTGGACACGATGTCGCCGCCGTCGACCGCCACGATCGCATCGGGCCCCAGGAAGGCGGCGACGTCGCGGGCGAACCGCTGCGGGGCCACCGGGCCGCCGCCGGTTTCGGCCTCCGCCTCGGCCGCCGCTCGCCGGGCCGCCTCCTCGTCAGCGATGTCGCCGGCCCAGGCGCGGGTCGCCACCCGGAAGCGGTCGGCGGCCTTGGTGAGCTGGGCCACGACAGCCCCCGGATCGGCCACCAGGCCGACGGTGGCCGGCCGGTTCCAGCCGATCTTCGTGGGGTCGGCGTCGACGTGGACCACCTTGGCGCCGGCGCCCACCTTGCGCCCGTACCCGGTGCGGAAGTCCCAGTCGACGCCCAGAGCCAGCACCACGTCGGCGCCGGCGAACGCGGCGCTGCGGGCGTAGTTGCCGAGCAGGGGGTGACCGTGCGGCAGTGAGCCGCGAGCCCGGCTGTTCACATAGGTCGGCGCTTGCAGGGCCTCGGCCAGGTCGGCCAGCGGCGGGGCGCCGCGCAGGCCCCCGCCGGCGAAGATCATCGGGCGCTCCGCCCCGGACAGCACGCCGGCGATCTGGTCGAGCATTGCGGGAGCGACTCCCTGCCCGACGGCCGGGCGGTAGTCGTGTGGCCAGTCGACCGCATCCTCGTCGACGGAGTCGAACTGCACGTCCATCGGTATGTCGAGGAACACCGGGCCGCCTCGCCCGGCGAAGGCATGGCGGGCGGCATGAGCTACGTGGTCGGCGAGCCGGGCCACCTGCCAGGCGGTCCCCGCCCAGTTGGTGATCGAGCCGAAGAGGCGGGGATGATCCATCTCCTGGAGGCCGCCCATCAGCTCCTGACGCACCAGGTGGCGGCCGCCGAGCACGAGCAGCGGAGTGTTGGCGTGGAAGGCGGTCGCCACCCCGGTGACGGCGTCGGTGACCCCGGGGCCGGCTGTCACCGCCGCCACGCCGAGCTTGCCGGTCAGGCGCCCCCACGCCTCGGCGGCGTGCACCGCCGCCTGCTCGTGGCGGACGTCGATCACCCGGATGCCCTCCTGGACGCACCCGTCGAGGATCGGGACGATGTGGCCGCCGGTCAGGGTGAAGATCGTGTCGACGCCCTCCGCCAGCAGCGCGCGGGCGATGACCTGCCCGCCGTGGATCTGCGCCATGGGGAAACCTCCGGGGATGGCCCGGCCGCCCAAGTTAGCCAGGGGGCAGGTGGGGCGGCCCTGCTACCGCCCGGCGTGCGCCTCCGGCAGCACCGGGGTCGGCGCCAGGGCGCCGCCGAGCAGGCGGGTGACGCTGCGCCGCAGGTCGTCGGGCCGGAACGGCTTCGCCATGAACTCGTCGACCCCTGTCTCGTACGCTCGGCGGCGGTCGCCCTCGGTGGCGTGGGCGGTGAGCACGAGGATCGGGAACTCCCGCTCGCCGCGCTCGGCGAGGTGGTCGAGGATCTCCCACCCGCTCATGCGGGGCAGGGCGATGTCGAGCACCAGCAGGTCGGGGCTGTCGTCGAGCAGTGCCTGCAGCCCGGCGATGCCGTCGGAGCAGGTGGACACGTCGAGGCCCGCCGCCGTGAGGATGACCTCCACGAGCCGCTGGATGACCTCGAAGTCCTCGATGACGAGGACTCGCTTCTTGCTGTCCACGGGTGCCCCTCGGCTGGCAGCGCGGCCGCCGGGGCCGCCTCAGCGGGTATCGGCAGGATTCGCCAGGCACTTGAACGGGTCCCGCCCCGCAGCCCGGTGCAATACTGCCGGCGTGTCGACCGACCTGTTCGCCGAGTACCGCTCAGTGGGGTACTGCGAAGCGTTCGAGGAGCGTACCCCCCGTCCCCACTACGCGGCGCTGGTGCGCCGCCTCGAGGCGATGTCCGCCGACGACCTGGCGCAGCGGGCCCACCTGACCGCGGCGATCTTCCGGAGCCTGGGCATCACGTTCGCGGTGTACGGCGATCAGGAAGGGGCCGAGCGAACCTGGCCCATGGACCTCATACCAAGGATCGTCCCGCCCCAGGAATGGGACGTGCTGGAGCGGGGGCTCGCCCAGCGGGTTCGTGCGCTGAGCATGTTCCTCGACGATCTGTACGTCGGCGAGCAGGCGTCCGTGAACGACGGCGTGCTGCCCCGCTGGCTCGTGGAGTCGTCCGACGGGTACCTGCGCCAGGCGCGTGGCATCGGAGCACCGCACGGAGCCCGGGTCGTCGTGGGCGGCATCGACCTGGTCCGTGACGATCGGGGCGTCTATCGAGTGCTCGAAGACAACCTGCGGGTGCCCAGCGGCATCTCCTACGTGCTGGAGAACCGGGTGGCGATGACCCGGGTGCTGCCGGTGGCCTTCGCCCGCCACGAGGTCCTCCCGGTCAACCACTACGGCGCCTCGTTGCTGGACGCGCTCCGCAGCATCGCACCGCCGGCGGCGGGCGAGCCGGTCACCGTCGTGGTGCTGACGCCCGGTGTGCACAACAGCGCCTACTTCGAGCACGCGTTCCTCGCTCGCCAGATGGGGGTCGAGCTGGTGGAGGGTCGCGACCTGGTTGTGGAGGACCACGTCCTGTACATGCGCACCACCCGGGGCCTGCAACGGGTCGACGTGGTGTACCGGCGAGTCGGCGACGAGTTCCTCGATCCTGTCGTGTTTCGCAGCGGCTCGCTGCTCGGGGTGCCCGGCATCGTGGCTGCTGCCCGGGCCGGCACCGTGACGCTCGCCAACGCGCTGGGCAACGGCGTGGCGGACGACAAGGCCGTATATCCGTATGTCCCGGACCTCATCCGCTACTACCTGGGGGAGGAGGAGCTGCTGCCCAACGTCACCACGTATCTGCCGTGGCAGCCCGACCAGCTCGCCCACGTGCTCGATCGCCTCGACGAGCTCGTCGTGAAGCCGGTGGCCGAGGCGGGGGGCGCCGGGATCGTGGTGGGCTCGCAGGCGAGCGCCGAGGAGCTCGACCGGGTGGCGGCTGCGCTGCGGGCCCACCCGCGGGGCTTCGTCGCCCAGGAGACGGTGCAGCTCTCGACCCACCCGACGTTCGTCGAAGGCCGGCTCGCTGCCCGCCACATCGACCTGCGCCCGTTCGTCATCTCGGGGGAGCGGACCGAAGTCGTGCCCGGCGGGCTCACGCGGGTGGCGCTGCGGGAGGGCTCGCTGATCGTCAACTCGTCACAGGGAGGCGGGTCGAAGGACACGTGGGTCCTGGCGGGTGGCGGCTGATGCTGTCCCGCCACGCCGAGGACCTGTACTGGGCCGGCCGCTACATCGAGCGGGCCGAGGACACCGCCCGGCTGCTCGACGTCACCTACCACGGCCTGCTGGAGTCGCCGCCCGGCGAGGCGCCTGCGGCGTGGCGCGAGCTGCTCGACGTGCTGTTCCTACAGGACGCGTTCGGCGACCCGGAGGCGATCAACGCCGCCACCGTCACCCGGTTCCTGGTGCTGGACCCGGACAACCCCGGGTCGATCGTGGCTGCAGTGGCGCGCGCCCGGGAGAACGTGCGGGGGGTACGCGACCGGGTGTCGACGGAGCTGTGGGAAGCCGTCAACTCCTTCTACCTCGAGATGGTCGATCGCGACCTGCCGGCCGAGCTGGCCGACCGCCCCTACGAGGTGTACCGCCTGGTGAAGCACGAGTGCCAGGCGATCGCCGGGGTGGCCAACGAGTCGATGCCCCGCGACGACGGCTACCGCTTCCTGGTGCTGGGCCGCATGATCGAACGGGCCGAGATGACGTGCCGCATGCTGGCGATCCGCTACGCCCGCCTCCGACGCGAGGCAGGGCCCGCCTACCACCAGTGGGTGGCCGTGTTGAAGTCGGTGTCGGCCTACGAGGCGTACCTCAAGGAGCACCGGGCCGCGATGGATCCCACCCGGGTGCTGGAGTTCCTGCTGCTCTCGCCCGATTTCCCGCGCAGCGTGCTGTTCAGCCTCGCGACCGCGGAGGCCCACCTGACCGACCTCGTCGGCCCGGGCACCGGCGCGGCCGCGACCCGTCTGCTGGGCATGGCCCGCGCCCGGCTGGAGTTCTGCGAGGTCGACGACGTGCTCGCCTCCGGCCTCGACGAGTTCCTCGAAGGGGTTCAGAGCGAGATCTGGCGGGTAGATGACGCGATCGACCGCCACTTCTTCCGCAGTGGCGCCGATCTCGACCTCCACGCTTACGAGGCAACCTGATGCGCCTAGAGATCCGCTACGTCACCGACTTCAGCTACCGCAAGCCCGTGCGCGAGTCGCACAACGAGCTGCGCGCCTGCCCGGCCGAGCTGCGGCACCAGGAGCTGCTGTCCTACCGGCTCGCCATCGACCCGCCAAGCCGCGTCCACACCTTCACCGATTTCTGGGGGACCAGGGTGGACGCGTTCGGGGTCCGGGGCCGGCACGACCATCTCCGCATCGTCGCCGACTCCACGGTCACCACCACGACGCCCGACGAGCCTCGTGACGACCCCGGCCGGGCTTCCCTCGACGACGAGCATCGCGCCGAGCACGCACAGTACCTGGCCCCGTCGGCGCATACCCAGTGGGGCGACGCGATCGCCGGCGCCGCCCTCGACCTGGCGGCACCGGCAGGCGGCGTGGTCGACCTGGCGCAGCGGGTCATGGCCGGGGTCCACGACCACCTCGACTACGCGCCTGGGGCAACCTACGTGGGTGTCGACGTCACCGAGGTCTTCGTCGCGGCCAAGGGCGTGTGCCAGGACTACGCCCATCTGTCGCTGGCCATGTACCGCAGTCTCGGCGTGCCGGCCCGCTACGTGTCCGGGTACTTCTACGCCGCTGACCAGAGCCGGGGCGACGCCCCCGAGGCCGCCGAGATCGAGGTGCAGACCCACGCCTGGGTGGAGGTGGCGCTGCCGGGCTTCGGCTGGCTGGCGCTCGACCCCACCAACCGGCTCACCGTGGGGGAGCGGCACGTGAAGATCGGCCACGGCCGCGACTACGACGACGTGCTCCCGCTGCGCGGAGTGTTCCACGGGCCGGCCGACCACGACCTCGGCGTGTCGGTGCGCATGACCCGCGAGCAGATGGCCTCGCAGTCCCAGCAGTGAGCCGGCACTAGCCCGAGTAGGTGCGCTCCCCGGCCCGGATCGGCACCCGCAGCCAGTTCTCGCCCGGGGGAAGCGGGCACGAGTAGGCCTCGTCGTAGGCGCAGAAGGGGTTGTAGGCGTAGTTGAAGTCGAGCGTCACCGTCCCGTCCTGGGTGGCGTCGACCTCCAGGTAGCGACCGGCGCCGTAGGTCTCCTTCCCGGAAGTGGCGTCCCGGAAGGGCACGAAGTAACCGGCGTGCTCCGTGGAGAACAAGGTGAGCTTCGCCTCCCGGCCGTCGACCTCGAACGTCACCGATCCGGTGCGGCGGTACGTCCGCTCCCGGCCGTCGGTGGTCTGCACCTGCACCTCGCTGCCATCGCCGGGAACCACCTCGAGCGTGAACACCATGCCGGGCTCGGGGTCGTAGTAGTCGAGCCCCTCGAACCCGGGGCGGTCAGGCTCCGGGACGGGCGACTGCGGCGAGTGCTTGAAGGCCTCGTCCTTGCGGCGGCGGTGCTCCAAGAGGTCGTCGGCGTGTGTGGCGTCCATGTCGTGCTGCAACGCTCACACGGCGCCGGAATTCCCCTTGACGGCGGCGGCGACGAGGTGCCGGTTGACGAACGTGCCGCCCGCCCCGTCGAGGCCCTCCGGCCGGAGCCAGGCCGCCACCGCCGGCGGGGCGGCGCGCAACATCTCCCGGAGCGCGGCCACGTCGGCGTCCTGACGCTCGGCCCAGGCGGCCAGGTCGTGGCGCTTCTCGATCTCGACGGCGCTGCGGACGGCGAGTCCGGCGGCGGCGAGCAGCCCGAGCCACTCCGTTCGGCTGTGGGCGTGGCGGTGGCTGGGGTCGCGCGTTCGCTCGAACGCGTCGATCCAGGCGGCTGCGGCGCCGTCCTCCGGCGCCATGTGGTCCTGCGTCACCAGCATGCCGCCCGGACAGAGCACGCGGGCGGCCTCCTCCACGAACCGCCGGGGATCGTCGAAATGGTGCGGGGCGATCCGGCAGGTGACCAGGTCGAGGCTCGCGGCGGGAAACGGCAGCGCCTCGGCCGCCGCAACTGCGAAGCGCACGTTGCCCGCCTCCTTCCCGCCGAGGTGCCGCCGCGCCGCGTCGAGCATCGCGGGGGTGAGGTCGGTGGCGACGACCGTCGCCACGTGTGGTGCGAACGCCAGCGCCGTGTGGCCGCCTCCGGTGGCCACGTCGAGCACCCGCCACGACCCGATGGGCGCGGCCGCTTCGACCAGCAGCCGCAGCTCGGCCGGGACGTCGTGGTCGGCACTGCGGACGTAGGCATCGGCCCGCTCGCCGAAACGGCGCCGCGGGTCGTCAGCCCCCGACATCCGCGGCCAGCTTGCGGAGCCGGTCGCGGAGCGCCGGGTCGCCTTCGATGGCCGCCGGCTCGCCGCGGCCCCACAGCCACCGGTCGAGGTCCCAGGCGCTGGCGCTGAGCGTGCCGGTCGGTGCGGGAGAGGCGCCGGTGGCCACCATCGCGGCGCCGAGCCCTTCGTACACCGTGCCGCTGTCCGGGGAGGTGCCGTCGAAGCGGCCCAAGGCCAGCGACCAGGCGTCGCCGGTGTCGGTGGTCTCGAGCTGGATCTTCACTCCGTCAGGTGTGAAGGTGCCCCAGGACGGCACGCCGTGCATCATCACCCACAGCATCTCGTCGACCCCGTCGGCCGCCAGCCCGGCTTCAACCCCGGATACCCGTGCGCCTGCTGCCAGCTCGGCGTCGACGCGGTGTATCAGCGCCTCGTGCGCCTGGCGGCGCCGCACCCAGCCGATCGAGCCGCCCTCCGGGTGCCACGAGTAGCACGGCGTGGCCGGGTCGTGGCGGGACACCGCCTCCACAAGCCGCGCCGACACCGCAGTGAACATATCCAGGACCTCGCCGTCGGACGGCCGGGCGGGCCGGTCGTACGCCTCGGGACCGCCGAGGAGCTCGCCGGCCATCGCTCCCCAGAAATGCTGCACCTCGGTCAGGTGCCACAGGAGGTCGGCTGCCGTCCAGTCCGGGCACGACGGCACGGGCCGGGACAGGTCGGCGCCGGCGAGCACGTCGTGGAAGCGTGCCGACTGATCGCGGATGATCCCGAGGTAGTCCACGCAGCCGAGCTTAGAGCGGAGCCCTAACCTCGACGGGCATGGCACATCCGCCCATCGCCGTCGGGATCGCGGTGGGCACCCAGCCGCCGCTCGGCAGGGTGAAGGCGGCGGCCGCCCTGGCCCGGGTGCTGCGCCTCGACTCGCTGTGGACCGTCGACCACTTCCTCGGCTTCGTGCCGCAGTCGATCTGGACCGAGGACTTCACGTGGGCCGCCAAGCCCGGCTCCAGTCCGGACGAGTTCTACGACTACCAGGTGCTGCTGGGGTGGCTGGCCCGGCGGGCCGGGCGGCTGCGGCTCGCGGTCGGGGTCACCGAGCCGATCCGGCGCCACCCGGTGCTCATCGCCCAAGCGTTCCTCACGCTGGCGCACCTGGTCAAGCGGCCCCCGATCCTCGGCCTCGGGGCGGGCGAGCGCGAGAACCTCGAGCCGTACGGCCTGGACTTCTCGCAACCGGTGAGCGTGCTGGAGGAGGCGCTCCAAGTCGTTCGCCTGTGTCTGGCGAGCCGCGGCCCGATCGACTTCGCCGGTGAGCACTTCCGGCTCGAGGGCGCTCTGCTGGACCTGCAGGCGCCTGCCGGCCGCCGCCCCGAGGTGTGGATCGCCGCCCACGGCCCCCGGATGCTGCGGCTCACCGGCCGCTACGGCGATGGCTGGTACCCCACCCTGCCGATGGGCCCGGACGAGTACGGCGCCAAGCTCGCCGTGGTTCGCAACGCCGCGCGTGACGCGGGCCGCGACCCGGACGGCATCGTGCCGGCGATGCAGACGTTCTTCGTCGGCGGTAGCGACGACGCCTCCGCCCGGGAGCTGCTGTCGAGCAAGCCGGTGCGGTTCGGCGCGCTGCTGGCATCCGACGACGTGTGGCGCGGCTTCGGCGCCACCCATCCGCTCGGGAAAGGCTTCCGGGGCATGGTCGACTTCGTGCCCACCCGCTACGGGCGCGACGAGATGGAGGACCTCATCGCCCAGGTGCCGGCCGAGCTGCTGGAAGAGGGCGTCATCTGGGGCGGGCCCGACCGCATCGTCGCCAAGCTGCGTGCGCTCGGCGAGGCCGGGCTGCGGCACGTGGTGCTGGCGCCGCTCTCGGCGCTGGTGTCGAAGCGCAGCGCGGCGGGCTCGCTGCGGGTGCTCGCCAGGGTGAGCCGCCGGCTGCGGGCCGGCCCGTAGGATGCCGGGCGCCATGGAGCTGAGCGCCGAGGAGATCAGGGTGCTCGGGTGCCTCGTCGAGAAGCAGATGACGACGCCCGACTACTACCCCATGACCCAGAACGCCCTCGTCAATGCCTGCAACCAGAGCACCAACCGTGATCCCGTGGTCGACTTCGGCGACGGCACGGTCATCCAGGCCATGAACGATCTCCGCGACCACGGTATGGCTCGGGCGGTCCACTCGCCCGGGCAGCGGGCGGTCAAGTACCGGCACGTGCTCGACGAGACGCTGGAGGTGGGCCGGCCCGAGCTGGCGCTGCTGGCGGTCCTCATGCTGCGCGGCGAACAGACCGCAGGCGAACTGCGCAGCCGAACTTCCCGCTACCGCGACTTCGCCAGCCCCGCCGAGGTCATCGCCGTGCTGGAGGGGTTGGCCACCCGGGAGCCGCCACTCGTCGCCCGCCTGGAGCGCCGGCCCGGCGAGAAGGAGGCCCGCTGGCGGCAGCTCCTCGGAGGCGGCCCGGCCGCGCCGACCGAGCTCGACCGCCTGGCCGCCGCCGAGCCGACGGCCGACGCAGTCGCTGCGGAACCGGTCACGGGCCCGGTCGCGGGGCTGCGGGACGAGGTCGCCGAGCTGCGCAGGCGGGTCGATGCGCTGGAGGCGCGCCTCGACGGCTCGCTCTGAAGCGCGTCCGCCGGCCTTCCGGTACGCTCGGCTCGGAGCGAACGGGGGAGGACGAGTGCGCTGGTTGCGGCGGCGAGGGAGCCACGGCGGCGACGAGACGGTGTTTGGAGTGCTCGCCGAGTACGGGATCCCGCGCGACATGTCCCCCGGCGACCCGCAGGCTGCGCTGACGACGGGGGTCGCCAAGGCGGGCATCTACCAGGCGCACGTGGCCATCGGCGAGGGACAGTTGAGCGAGGCCCTCGCGCACCTCGACGCGGTGCTGTCCGACCCCGCGATGCGCCATCCCGCCCATGCCGAGGTGGCCGCGGCTGCCCTCGCCTTGCGGGGTCGGGCGCACGAGGCCAACGGCCAGCCGATCTCTGCGCGGCTCGCGTACGAGCAGGCGGTGGCGCTCAACCCCTCGTGCCGTCGGGCGGCTGCCGGCCTAACCCGCCTCCCCTAGCCCGGGTCCGCCGCTGTGCCTCCCCGCACGGGACTCTTCGCCCGCTTGCGGGGGAAAGGGGGTGCGAGTGTTCGGACCGCGCCGACGCTGCTCCACACCAGGCTGCGACCGGCGAAACGCGGCACCCGGCCAGCGGTCGCGGGTTGCACCCGG
>JBFJZV010000081.1:0-13731 GCA_041621915.1 Acidimicrobiia bacterium
GCCAGACGCCGCTCTTCGACGCGGCGGGCCGCATGATCTGCCGTATCGACGCCGAGGTCGCTCGCCGCGCCGGTCTCGGGCTGCTCGCCGAAGACCAGCTGGTCGTGATCGTCACCGACGGGCTCGAGAACGCCAGCCGCGAGCACACCCGGGCCGGGGTCATGCAGCTCATCGAGGAACGGCGTGCTCGCGGGTGGGCCTTCGCCTTCCTCGGGGCGAACCAGGACGCCTACGCCGAGGGTCGGTCGATCGGCGTGGCCGCTGGGTCGGCTGCGCCGTGGCGGCCGACCCCCGACGGCACCAGGGCGGCCATGGCGTCCGTGGCTGCGGCCGCTGCCGCGTACCGGCGGCAGGGACGGGCGGGACGGCGGGCGCGCGCCGACAGGCTCTTCGCCGATCAGTAGTCGACGAGCGTGATCTTGCTGAGGCGGTCGAGGCGGTGGGTCGCCTTGATGGTCCGAATGGTGCCCGACTTGGAGCGCATCACGACGCTGTGCGTGACTACCCGATTCCCGAAGAACTCCACACCGTCGAGCAGTTCCCCGTCGGTGACACCCGTGGCCGCGAAGAACACGTTGTCGGAGTCGACCAGCTCCCGCGTCGAGATGGTGGCCTCGAGATCCAGCCCGGCCTGCCGTGCGTAGTCGCGCTCCGAGTCGTCGCGAGGCCACAGGCGCGCCTGCATCTCCCCTCCGAGGCACGTGAGCGCGCAAGCCGCGGTCACTGCCTCGGGTGACCCTCCGATGCCGAAGAGGATGTCGATGCCGCTGTCGGGGACTGCGGTGGAGATGGCGGCCGAGATGTCGCCGTCGCGGATGAGGCGGATGCGGGCGCCGGCCTCCCGCACCGCCTGGATGTAGGGCTCGTTGCGGGGCCGGTCGAGCATGATCGCGGTCATGTCGGACACCGATTTGCCGCGTGCTTTGGCGACTTGCTGGAGATTGTGCGCCGGGGGAGCTTCGAGGTCGATCATCCCGGTGGCCTCCTCGCCGACCGCGATCTTGTCCATGTAGACGAGCTTCCCGGGGGCGTACATCGTCCCACGCTCCGCCATGGCGATGACCGCCAGCGCCCCGGGGCCACCCTGGGCGGTGAGGCGGGTCCCGTCGATGGGGTCGACGGCCACGTCGACCTCCGGCGGGTTGCCGTTGCCGATGTGCTCGCCGTTGTAGAGCATCGGCGCCTCGTCCTTCTCGCCCTCCCCGATGACCACGACGCCGTCCATGTCGATGGTCGCCAGCATCGTGCGCATGGCGTCGACTGCGGCCTGGTCCACCGCGTTCTTGTCGCCGCGGCCCTGCCAGCGGGCCGCTGCCATCGCCGCGGCCTCGGTGACCCGCACCAGCTCCAGCGCGTGGTTTCTCTCCGGTTGCTCGCCCATCTCTAGGCCTCCACTTTCAGGATCAGGGCGTCGCCCTGGCCGCCGCCGCCGCACAACGCCGCGCCGCCGACGCCGCCGCCACGCGCCGCCAGCGCGTTGACCAGCGTCACCACCAGCCGGGCGCCGGTGGCTCCCAGCGGGTGCCCGAGCGCCACGGCCCCGCCGTGCACGTTGACCTTCTCCGGGTCCAGGTCCAGCATTCGCGCCGACCAGATCGCCACCGACGCGAAAGCCTCGTTGATCTCGACCAGGTCGAGGTCTCCGGCCGCCATCCCCGCCCGCTTCAGCGCCACGCGGAGCGCCTCGGCAGGCCGCTCGTGCAGGGTGGCGTCGGCGCCGCCGATCTGGCCGTAGGCGAGGATCTCGGCGACCACCGGCAGGCCGGCAGCGTCGGCCGCAGCCCGGTCGGCCACCACCACGGCGGCGGCGCCGTCGGAGATCTGGGACGCGTTGCCGGGGGTGATCGTGCCCTCCGCCGCGAAGGCTGGCCGCAGCCGGCCGAGCGACTCGGCGGTCGAGTCGGTGCGGATGCCCTCGTCGCGGCCGACGGTCACCGGGTCGCCGCGCCGTTGCGGCACGCCCACCGGGACGATCTCGGCGGCGAAGTGGCCCGACTCGGTGGCGGCGGCTGCCCGGGCGTGGCTGGCCGCCGACCATGCGTCCTGTTCCTCCCGGCCAATCTCGAGCTCGGCGTTCTTGCGATCCGACGACTCGCCCATCGTGCAGTGGTCGAAGGCGCAGAACAGCCCGTCGTGCTGCATCGAGTCGACCAGGGTGCCGTCACCGATCCGGTACCCGAAGCGGGCGCCGGGCAGCAGGTACGGGGCGTTGGACATCGACTCCATGCCGCCGGCGACCACGAACTTCGACTCGCCGAGCCGGACGTGGCGATCGGCTTCGGCGATGGCCGCCATGCCTGACAGGCACACCTTGTTGATGACCGTCGCCGCCACGGTCATCGGGATGCCCGCCTTGACGGCCGCTTGGCGGGCCGTGATCTGGCCGGTGCCGGCCTGCAGCACATGGCCGAACAGCACCTCGTCGACCTGTTCCGGTGCCAACCCGGCTCGCTCGAGCGCACCCGACATGGCGGCGGCGCCGAGGTCGACGGCAGGGAGGGGAGCGAGAACGCCGCCGAACCTCCCGATCGGTGTCCGGGCGATCCCGGCGATCACGCTGGACATGCGACCTCCTTCAGCTTCTGGCCGATGGTACCCACCGGCCGGAAGCTCCGACGCGGGTAGCCTCCGGCCCGTGCTGCCCTACAACCTCGACCACGTGGCCATCGCCGTCCACGACCTCGACGCGGCGATCGACGCCCACCGGCGGCAGTACGGAGTCGAGCCTGCGTACCGTGAGGTCGTGGAGAGCCAGGGGGTGGAGGAGGCGATGCTGCCGCTGGGCGGCTCGTACGTGCAGCTCCTTCAGCCGCTGGGGCCTGAGACCCCGGTGGGGAAGTTCATCGATCGGCGGGGCGAGGGGCTTCATCACGTGGCTTACGCCGTCGCCGACATCGACGCGGCGCTGGCGTACCTGGAGGCGCAGGGTGCCGAGCTCGTGGACAGCGAGCCGCGGCTCGGGGGGCGGGGCGCCCGGATCGCGTTCGTGCACCCGCGAGCCTTCGCTGGCACGCTCATCGAGCTGGTGGAAACGGCTCGTGGCTGATCCGCACTACGAGGTGCGCGGCGGGGCCGGGCCCTATGAGGTGGCTGCGATCGTGACGGCCGTGACCCGGGTGGTGGCCGAGGAGCAGGTCAAGGGGGTGCGGCCCCCTCCCCGCCGTCAGCATCCCTGGGTGCTGGTTGGGCGGATACGCCAGCCTCCGCCACCGCTCTACACGGCTCCGGTCGGTGCTGCCGACGGCTGGGGTCTCGACGTCCCCGACGACGCCGCGAGGGGCTGAGCCCCGGGGCCCGCTGGGGCGCCGGCGGGCAGCGGCAGTCTGACGCAGAAGCGGGCGCCGGTGGGGAAGCGGTTCTCGTGCCACAGCTCGCCGCCCATCGCCTCGGTGAGCCGCCGGGCGATCGGCAGGCCGAGCCCCATGCCCCGGTCGGTCCGCGCATCGCCCTTGGTGGCCTGTTCGAAGACGTCGAAGATGCGGTGCCGGCTCGCCTGCGGGACTCCCGGGCCGTTGTCCGCCACCACCAGGCGGTAGTGGTCGCCGCCAGGGTCGCCCTCGATCAGGATTTGATCGCCGCCGTACTTGATGGCGTTCTCCACCAGGTTGCGGAGCACCTGCGAAACCCGCTGGGGGTCGGCGTGGATGCGGACTCCGCCAGGGATCGCCACCTCCACCTCGCGCCCTTCGGCGGGCAGGAGCACGCTCACCACCTGCTGCACCACGGGTCGCAGCTCAAACGACCGGAGGTCGAACGGCAGCCGGCCCGCTTCGAGGCGTGGGATGACGAGCACGTCCTCGACGAGTTGGCTGAGATGCACGGTCTGCGTATGGGCGAGGGCGAGGAACTCGTCGATCTCGGCCTGGGCCAGCCGCGGCCAACCGTCGCGCAGGGCCTCGACGAACCCTGCGATGCTGGTGAGCGGGGTGCGGAACTCATGGCTGGCCATCGACACGAACTCGTCCTTGAGACGGTTGGCCGTACGCTCTGCGGCGAGCGCTTCCGCCTGGCGCCGCCGCACCAACTGCGACGCGGTGAGCAGCAGGCCGCCCAGGCATGCCAGGATCAGCGCAGCGGCGAAGCGGTCGAGCGAGCTGCGGCCGGCGCCGGTCATTTCCCAGAGGTCGGCGATCGGCGCCAGCACCGCGGTGGCCACTCCCCACGCAGCGATGTAGGCGACCACCGGGATGGCGCGTCGCGGTGGCAGCAAGATCAGCGCGGCGGCGGCCAGGTAGGCCGCCGCCGCGATCTCGGCGCCGTGGAGGCCGCCGACGCCGGTGAATAGCAGCCCGAAGAGGGTGACGTCGCCCAGCAGCGATTGGAGCGGACCACCGGCGGGGCGAGCGATCTGGTAGCCGGCGTGGGCGGCGACAGCCACAGCGGGAGCGACGAGGTAGGGCCAGCCGGTCGCGCCCAGTGCCAGGCCGACCACTCCCAGCGCCGCCACGCCCGCGGCGATGCCGAGCCGCACGATCTGGAAGCGCAGCCGGATGTCGCCGTAGTCGATCGGGGCGTCCGGCTCGCGCACGCCCGCCGGCGCCGTTGTGCTCGTCATCTCGTCACCTTCTGACCTGGATCGGGTATCGGCGCGCCGCAATCAGGCGTTGAGCGATGGCTGGTGGGAGACCGCTGAGCGGTGCCTTCAGAGCAGATCGCGGGCGGCGCGCAGCGCGTCGAGCGCCGCGTCCGGGACGACCAGGTCGCCGCGGCCACTGCCGAGCGCGACCTGCGGCTTGTAGGTGCCGTGGTAGTCGGAGCCGCCGGTGGCGACCACGCCGAGCCGGGCGGCGATCCCGGCGAGGTGGGCCCGCAACTCGGGGTCGTACTCGCCGTAGTGCGCCTCGATGCCGCGGACCCCGCCGGCGGCGAGCTCGGTGAAGGCGGCGGCGTAGTCGGCGGCGCCCACCCCGAGCGTGTGGGGGTGGGCCACCACCGGCACCGCTCCCTCCTCGGCCGCCAGTCGGGCCGCCTCGCGCCAGGCGAGCCGGTAGCGGTCGACGTAGCCCGGGCGCCCGCTCGCAAGAAAGCGCTCGAACGCGTCCGGCACCGATTCGGCGTAGCCCTTGGCGACCAGCACCGCGGCGAGATGTGGGCGCCCGACGACGCCTCCCTGCGATTCGGCGGCCACCTCTTCCCACGTGATGTCGCAGCCGAGATCGCGGAGCTTGGCCACCATCCGCCGGTTGCGGCCGTCTCTCGCTTCCCGGACCTCGGCGAGGCGCTCCTGGAGGGGACCCGGGCGGTCGGGGTCGAGGAAGTAGCACAGCATGTGCATCGTGCCGGCCGGCCACTCGACCGACAGCTCCGTGCCCGCCACGAGCTCGAGGCCGTGGCGTCCGGCGGCAGCCCGGGCGGCCGGGATGCCCTCGAGCGTGTCGTGATCGGTGAGCGCGATGGCGGCGAGGCCGACCCCGGCGGCCTTGGCGACGACCGTGCCCGGAGGATCGCTCCCGTCCGACGCCGTGCTGTGGGTGTGGAGGTCGACGGGCACTACGACGCGTCGATCACGATGTCCTCGATGTAGAGGGCCTCGAGGGGCCGCTGGCTATCGACCGGGATCTGTTCGATCTGGTCGAGCACCTCGATGCCCTCGACGATGCGGCCGACCGGATTGAAGGCGGGGTCGAGCCCGGTCGGGGCGAACGGGAGGAAGAACTGGCTGCCGGTGGAATTGGGCGTGCCGGCGACGTTCGCCATCGCGACGACACCCCGGTCGTAGGCGAACTCGCCCTCGGGGAACTCGTCGGGCACGTTGTACCCGGGCCCGCCGTCGCCGCGGGCGGCCGGGTCGCCGAACTGCACGACGAATCCCGGGAGCAGCCGGTGCGAGACCACGCCGTCGAAGAAGTCCTGGCGAGCCAGGAACACGAAGCTGTTGACGGTTTCGGGCGCCAGCCCCGAATCGAGCTCGATCACGATGTCCCCGCACGAGGTGCTGAGGGTGGCGGTGACAGTCTGGTCGGCGGCCAGGTTCTGGTCCTCCGGCGCGTCGAACTGCATCGGCTCGACCGGCGGCGGCGCCTCCGCTCCGCACGCCACCGGGAGCTCCCGGTATTGCAGGTATTCGTCCGACAGCGCCTCAGGGTCGACCGGGGTCGTGGTGGCCGGCACCGTTGTCGTCCCGGCGAGCGTGGTGGTGGGGGCAACCGAGGTGGTGGGCGCCACCGTGGTCTCGACCGGCTCGTCGTCGCCGCCCAGGAAGCTGAGCACCACCCCGGCGCCGATGACCACCGCGAGGATGACGGCCCCTCGCGTGGCGAGGCGGATCAGCCGCCTCCGGCGGGCTTCCCGCTCCTCCCGGGCTCGCCGCTCGGCGCGGTTCTCTCGCTGCCGCTGGCGCTTGTCCGACTTGCTCATTGCGGCGCGCACTATAGGGGCCGGCCCCTGCCGCAGGCCGGGAAGTGGCGGTCGGTACACTCTCCCGATGTCGCTGATCGTGCAGAAGTACGGCGGCTCGTCGGTGAGCGACGCCACCCGCATCAGGGCGGTGGCACGCGGCATCGCCGACACGCGACGGGCCGGCCACGATCTGGTCGTCGTCGTGTCCGCGATGGGCGACACCACCGACGAACTGGTGGCGATGGCGGCCGAAGTCAGCGACCGCCAGCACCCCCGAGAGCTCGACATGCTGCTCACCGCCGGTGAGCGGATCTCGATGGCACTGCTCGCGATGGCGATCGCCGATCAGGGCATCACGGCGATCAGCCTCACCGGATCGCAGGCGGGCATCCTCACGGATTCGGTGCACGGCGGCGCGAAGATCCGCGAGATCCGGGGAGACCGGGTGCGGGCGGGCCTGACGGCCGGCCAGGTGGTGATCGTCGCCGGCTTCCAGGGTGTGGCGCCCGACACGAAGGACGTCACCACGCTGGGCCGCGGCGGTTCCGACGCGACCGCCGTGGCGCTCGCCGCGGCGCTGGGCGCGGACGCCTGCGAGATCCGCACCGACGTCGACGGGGTGTACACGGCCGACCCGCGGCTCGTGCCGGACGCTCGGAAGCTCGACGATGTGTCGTTCGAGGAGATGCTGGAGCTTGCGGGCGCCGGGGCTCGCGTGCTGATGAGCCGGTCGGTGGAGTTCGGGCGCCGTTACGGGGTGCCGATCCACGTCCGGTCGTCGTTCCACGATGGGCCGGGTACCTGGGTGAAGGAGAGCACGATGGAAGAGGCGATCATCCGGGGCATCGCCCACGACTCGTCGGAGGCGAAGGTCACCGTGCACGGCGTGCCTGACCGCCCCGGCGTGGCCGCGGCGCTGTTCACGCCCATGGCCGACGAGGGTGTCAACGTCGACATGATCGTGCAGAACGTGTCCACCGACGGCATCACCGACATCAGCTTCACGGTGCCGAAGGGCTCGGCGGCGCTGGCCCGCAAGGTGGCCGAGCGGGTGGCGGGCGAGATCGGCGCGGCCGGGGTCGACGTCGACGAGAACATCGCCAAGGTGTCGCTCGTGGGGGCGGCGATGAAGCACGAGACCGGCATCGCCGCCGCCATGTTCCGGGCGCTCTCGGAGCACGACATCAACATCGAGATGATCTCGACGTCGACGATCCGCATCTCCTGCGTGGTCAAGGGCGACCAGGTGGGCGAGGCGGTGCGGACGCTCCACGACGTGTTCAGGCCCCCGGCGCTGGCGGCGGGGGAGGCCGACGCATGAGCGGCGTCTCGATCGCGATCGCCGGCGCGACCGGGGCGGTAGGCCGCACCATGCTGCAGGTCCTGGAGCAGCGGTCGTTCCCGGTGGGGGAGCTGCGGCTGCTGGCGTCGGAACGCTCGGCGGGCCGGGTGGTGGAGACACCCTGGGGCGGGGTCGTCGTCGAGGAGCTGGCGGCGTGCGACCCGGCCGGGATCGACGTCGCGCTGTTCTCGGCAGGTGGCGGGCGGTCCCGGGAGCACGCCCCCCGCTTCGCCGCGGCCGGGGCGGTCGTGGTCGACAACTCGTCGGCGTTCCGGATGGACCCTGCGGTGCCCCTGGTGGTGGCCGGCGTCAACGACGGCGCGCTCGCCGGCCATCGGGGGATCGTCGCCAACCCGAACTGCACCACGATGGTGCTGCTGATGGCCGCTGCGCCGCTGCATCGCGCCGCCGGGCTGCGCCGCATGACGGCGACGTCGTACCAATCGGTGTCGGGCACCGGCCAGCAGGCGATCGACGAGCTCTCCCACCAGGTCGAGGTCCTCGGCAAGGATCCGGAGGCGCTGCGCGCCGGCGGCTGGTCGGACCCAGGCGGCGCGGTGTACCCGCGGCCGATCGGTTGGAACGTGCTGCCGTTCGCCGGCAGTGCCGCCGAGGACGGCTACACCGACGAGGAGTGGAAGCTGGTGAACGAGAGCCGCAAGATCCTCGGCCTGCCTTCGCTGGCGGTGGAGCCCACCTGCGTCCGGGTGCCGGTCGTGGTGGGCCACGGGATCAGCGCGGCGCTGTGGTTCGGTCGCCCGCTGGGCGTCGACGAGGCCGCCGAGCTACTGGTGAACGTCCCGGGGGTGCAGGTGTGGGACGACGTCGTGCCGACCCCGCTCGACTCCGCCGGCATCGACGACGTGCTGGTCGGCCGGCTGCGGCCGACGCTGGGGGAGCCCGGTGGGGTGGCGCTCTGGGCGGTCGGCGACAACCTCCGCAAGGGTGCCGCGCTCAACGCCGTGCAGATCGCGGAGCAGCTCGTCAGCTGACCGCAGCCGGCCAGCTCGCGCCTGCTCAGTGGTCGCGGAGGCCGTGGCCGTGGCCCGGCTCGTCCTCCCACGGGGCGACGTAGTCAGGTGGCGTGTCGCCCCATACCTCGTCGGGGGGGTGGGGGTCGACGTCGACGGCCAGCCCCCGGTGGCGCCGGTAGTCGGTCTGGGAGGGCACCGCCCAGCTCAGCGCCGCAATGGTGAACGCCGTCCCGATCAAGCCGACCCACCACTCCCCGGTCGCCAGGGACATGCCGAACCCGACGAGCGCGGGCAGGAGCCCGGCCCCGCCGCGGAACAGCACCGTCACCGCGTAGTCGCGCACGCCGGGCTCCTCCAGCGGGCGGCGTCGGTAGTACCGCACCACGAACGCCACGACGACACCCGCCGCGACCGCGATGGTGATCCCGAGCCACGCGGGCGCTCCCCCGTCGGCGTCGCCCGCCACGAGCGCAGCCCCGAAGGCGAGCGACAGCGAGACCGTCACGAGCAGGGCGTAGGCCCACCGCAGGCGGTCGATAGCCGGGTCGGGCAGCCGGTCGACACTCATCGGCAGCGAGGGTAACCCGCGCCCAGGTTCTCCCCCCGCTCGCGGGGTGAGTCCGTCCGGCCGCAGGCCGGCGGGGAGGGGGTGCGGATGTTCGTGGGTGAACCCGCAGTCGCCGGCGGGTGAGCCGCGTCGGCGCGGTCCGGGTACCGCACCCCCTTTGCTCCCGAGGCTTCGCCTCTGGGCACTTCCGCCGCACGCGGGGGAAGGATCCCGCGCCGAAACGGTTTCCGAATGGTCGGGACGGCCGGATTTGAACCGGCGACCAGGCTGGCGGGGCGCCGACCGGAGGGAGGCACGCTGGAGGAGCGTATCGGGGCCGGGTAGGCGCCGAAACGGGACGACCCTCGCCCGGGGGGCGAGGGTCGGTTTCCGAATGGTCGGGACGGCCGGATTTGAACCGGCGACCTCAGCGTCCCGAACGCTGCGCGCTGCCAAACTGCGCCACGTCCCGATGACGCCATGGTAGCCCCTCAGCTACCGGTCAACTCCACGCGGAGGCGGTCGATCCGGCGCCGGTCCATCGCCATGACGGTCAAACGCATCCCGTCCACCGCGATCGAGTCGCCCACCTCGGGTATCGCTCCCGACACGTGCAGGTACAGGCCGCCGGCCGTCGTGAAGGCGCCGGTGGGCAACGCGTACTCCACGGCGTCGGCCAGCTCCTCGAGCGGCAGGCGCCCGTCGGCCACCCACTGGCTGGGCCCGATCCGCACGATGCTGGGTGCGCCGGGGTCGAACTCGTCGTGCATCTCGCCCACCAGCTCGGCCACGAGGTCCTTGACGGTGACCACGCCTTCGACGCCACCGTGCTCGTCGAGGACCACTGCGAACGCGAACTTGCGGTGGCGCATCTCCTGGAGCAGCTCGAGCACCGGCTTCGTCTCGGGCACGTACCGAGGCTCCCGCAGCAGCTTGCGGGCATCGGTCCGCTCCGGGTGCTCCAGCCCGAGTAGGTCCTTCACGTACAGCACACCTTTCAGCTCGTCGAGCTCCCCGTCGATCACCGGGAAGCGCGAGTGACCGCTGGAACCGACCGCCCGCCGCACGTCGTCGAGCTGGGGCGGCCAGGCCAGCGTGACGATGTCGACCCGCGGCGTCATCACCTCCCGCACCGGCCGGTCGGCGAGGTGGAACAGCGCATGGATGATCTCGCGCTCCGCCGACTCGATCTCCCCTTCCCGCTCGCCGAGCACGGCCATCGCCCGGATGTCCTCCTCGGTGATGCCGGGGACGGCCCGGTCGGGGTCGAGGCCGAAGAGTCGAAACAGGACCCGGGCGGCGCCCTGGAACACGCGGGCGATGGGGTGGAGCACCTTCGAGGTGCGCCAGATCGCAGGCGCCACGCGGAGCGCGAACTGCTCCGTGTAGCGGGTTGCGAGGCTCTTGGGCGTGATCTCCCCGACGACCAGGATCACCGCGGTCACGCCGGCGGTGGCGGCCCACGGGCCCCACTGCTCGCCGAGCAGGTCGATGAACAAGCTCGTGGCCACCGAGGCGCCGAGGATGTTGACGAAGTTGTTGGCGAGCAGGAGGGTGCTGAGCATCTGTTCCGGGTTGGCGACCAGCTCACGGAGCGCCCGGCCCCGCCGGTCGGCGGCGAGTTGGTGGACCCGCTCCCGCGGCATCCCGATGAGGGCGGTCTCCGATCCCGAGAAGAACCCGGATGCCAGGATGCACACCGACAGGATCGCCAGGAAGGCGATCTGGAGGCCGCTCACTCCGGCGTCATTGCCGCCGTGATGGCGTTGCGCAGCTCGGCCGCCTCGAACGGCTTCGCCAGCCATCCCGCAGCTCCGGCTCGCCGGGCGAGGAAGGCGTCCGCCCGCCGATCGAGCAGGATCACGACCGGAACGTCCTCGACGGTGCCCACGGCCGCGGCGTCCCGTATCGCCCTGGTGATGGCCATGCCACCCATCGAGGCCACCTGGAGGTCCACCACCGCCACCTCAGGCTCGCGTTCGGCCACGGCGTCGACGACGGTCGCCGGCACGTCGTGCTCGGTGATCTCGTAGTCGCTCGTGCTGAGCGCAGCATGCACTGCGTCACGCACCCACATCGCATCTGCCACCAACAGGACCTTCGGCACGGGCGCCAGCGTACTGCCCGCTGCGCCTCCCTAACATCGCTGCCGTGCGCCGGCTCGCCGTCCCCCTGCTGCTCCTGCTGTTGACCGCGCCGTTCGGCGCGGCCGCGGCGCAGCCGGCAAGCACCGGCTCGGTCGAGGTCCTGGACGTGTCGGGGCCGCTGGACGAGGGTGCCGTCGAGTTCCTGGTCGAGTCCATCGAAGAGACCGATGCGCAGCTCGTCGTGCTGCAGCTCGACTCCCCCGGTGCGCTCACCGGAGACGTGAGCGCGCTGGTGGAGCTGGTGTCGTCCCCGCCCGTGCCGGTGGCCGTGTGGGCCGGTCCGGCGCCCGCCCGGCTGTACGGCGCTGCTGCCCAGGTGCTGGCCGCCGCTCCGGTCAGGGCGGCGGCGCCCGGCGCCGAGATCGGCTATCTGTACCCGACGGTCAGCGGCCGCCGCGGCGAGGCCCGCGAAGCACTGGCCTCGCGGGTCGGCGCCGAAGCGGCCGAACTGCTCGACGATCGGGTCGAGGTGTCCGGCCCCGTGCCGGGGATCGTCGACGTGGTCGCCCCGTCGCTGGGCCAGCTCGTCGTGGGCCTCGACGGGGAGGTGGTGTCCACCGAAGCCGGGGACGTGGTGCTGGCCACCGCCCGCCCGGCCGCGTCGGGCAGCGGCCCGGAGGCCGCCGTGGAGGTCGTCTTCATCAAGGGGCCGCTGCTGGATCGCATGCTGCGCGCCGCTGCCCAGCCCGAAGCGGCGTTCTTCTTCCTGGTGGCCGGGATCTCGCTGGCAGTGTTCGAGTTCTACGCGGCCGGCGTCGGGTTGATGGGCGCAGTGGCGGCGGCGGCGCTGCTGCTGGCCGGCTACGGGGTCGGCGCCCAGCCGGTGCGCTGGTGGGCGGTCGCCCTGGCCGTCGCCGGGGTCGTCCTGTACACCTCCGACTTCCAGCGCAACGACCTCGGCTGGCGGAGCGTCGCAGGCACGGCGGCGCTTGGTGCCGGCGGGACGTGGTTCGTGGACGCTGCACCCCACTTCGCCCCGTCGTGGTGGGTGGTGACGGCGATCGTCGCCGGGACGGCGCTGTTCTTCGGCGTCGGCATGACCGCGGTGGTGCGCGCCCGCTTCGCCACACGCACGATCGGGCGGGAGAGGTTGGTCGGCCGCATCGGGACCGCGGAGAGCGCAGTCGGCCCAACGGGGGTGGTCGCGGTGGGCGGCGCCCGCTGGCGAGCCCGCTCCACCCGCGCCGCCGGCATCGAGCCGGGGATGGAGGTCGAAGTCACCGGGGTGTCCGGGATCGAGCTCGATGTCGAGCCTGTTAGCCATTAGCTAGCGATATCGCCGAAGATTTTCCTGGTCCGCTGGTGAGGCAGGTGTTAGTTTCGCGCCCTCCCCTACGGGTGTCGTGTTGTTGAGGAGGGTCCGTTGACTGCGTTTCCCGACCGTTCGTGGCAGGCCACTGCGCTGTGTCGCGGTAACCATTCGTACCTGTTCTTCCCCCCGAGTACGGTCGAACGCAAGGACGAGCGAGAACGTCGCGAGGCGAAGGCGAAGGCCATCTGCACGGTCTGCCCCGTGAAGCTGCCGTGCCTCGACTTCGCGATGAAGATCAAGGAGCCCTACGGCATCTGGGGCGGCCTCACCGAGTCGGACCGCCGCCAGGTGCTGGCTCGGGAGGCGGCGGCGGCCGCCGTCTGACCGTCCGGGTGTCGCCGGAGCGGGCAGTCACTCCGGCCTTGTCCAGCCATTCCAACAGCGGCACGGCCTGCCGCCGGGAGACGCCGAGCAGGTCCCTGAAGTCGGCCACCGTGAACCCGTCGGCCAGCTCGGCGACCGTGGCGGCGATGTCGTCGAGGTCGGCAGGCAGGTAGACCAGGTCGTCGGCGACCCGCACCAGCTCGCCGTCCCGAAGCAAGGCGTGCAGCAGCTCAGAGCCCAAGCCGAGCTGCGACGCACGGGGCGCAGCCGGCCCCGCCTCCTCCAGCGCGGCACGCGCCGCATCCCACGCAGCTTGCTCGGCCCTTCCGAACCCGCCGGTGAACCCGGCCAAGCGCAGCGCCCCACCCTCCTGCACGATCCCCGGCTCCCGTTCCACGACTGCAGCGAGCTGTGCGAGCGTCAGCCCGAGGCGGCTGGCCAGGCTGGCAGCCGGGATGCCGGGCCGCAGCGGGTTGGCCTCGTGGAAGTCGCCGCTCTCCGCCACGGCCCTGCTTGCCAGGCGGTCCAGCTCGGCTACCGAGAACGCCTTACCGTCGACGACGGTCGCGTCGCCCAAGCTGCCCCCGCCGCTGTGCGCCGCCAGATCGGCGACGGCGGCGCGGCCGCGACCGGCCAGCAGCGCCGCAGCGCGGGCGTCGGGGTCGCCGTCCGCCGCAGCCCGCAGCGCCTCCAGGCTTCGCCGCACCTGGGCGGATCGCGCCGGCGGCATCGGGTCGAGCACGACC
>JBFJZV010000082.1:0-13710 GCA_041621915.1 Acidimicrobiia bacterium
CCATGATCCCCACGACCGTGAACCACTCGTCGCCCACGAACACCCGGGGACGGGGCTGGAGCGAGGTGATCCCGAGGCGATCGGCGGCCACGCCTCCGAGGACCACCGCAGGCATCGCGGCGCTGGCCGCGTCGTGGAAACGGCCGGAGACCATCTCGGCGCCGAGCACCTCGGCGAGGCCTGGGTCGGCGGCGAGCACGGAGATGCCGCCGGTCTCGAGTTCGCTGATGAGGTCGTTGCGGCGCACGGCTACGTCGAGCCGGGTGGTGGCGGTCACTTGCCGAACCGGGCCGACCCGGGCCACCATCGCCGGCGTCGTGTCGGGCAGCTCCTCCGCAGCCGAGAACACGCCCTGGCCCGGAGTCAGCCGCAGCAGATTGGTGCCCAGCTCGTCCAGCGTCGCCAGGAGGTCGGCGCGCCCCGAAGCCGTGATCCCGAGCACCGCGACGATCGCGGCGATGCCGATGGCGATGCCGAGCGCGGTGAGCGCCGACCGTCCCCGGCGGGCGGCCAGCCCGCTGAGCGCCACCCCCACCGCGTCGACGACCCGCAGGCCGCTCTTCACGCCGCGACCTCCGCCACGATGCGGCCGTCCCGCATCTCCACCCGCCTTGGGAACCGGGCCGCGACTTCGGGGTCGTGCGTGATGGCGACGATGGTGGCGCCGGCGGCGTTCAGCTCCAGCAGCAGCGACACGATGGCGTCGCTGGTGGCGGAGTCCAGATTGCCGGTGGGCTCGTCGGCCAGCACGAAGGCCGGCTCGCCGACCAGCGCCCGGGCTATCGCCACCCGCTGCCGCTCGCCGCCCGACAGCTCGCTGGGGAGATGATGGAGGCGGCCACCGAGGCCAACCCGCTCGAGGACCGCCGCCGCCAGCCGGCGCCGCCGCCGGGCAGGCACCCGCCGGTAGAGCAGGCCTTGGGCGACGTTGTCGACGGCGGGCACGCCGTCGAGCAGGAAGAAGTCCTGGAACACGAACCCGATGCGGTGCGCTCGCAGCCCCGACAGCCGGCGATCGGGCAACCCGGCGATGTCCTGGCCCTCGATGCGCACGTGGCCGGCGGTGGGGCGGTCGAGCCCGCCCATCACATGGAGGAGCGTCGACTTGCCCGAGCCGGACGGGCCAACGACCGCCACCAGCTCGCCGGCCCGGACGGCCAGGTCGACGCCGTCGACCGCGCGCACCGGCGGCGGGCCCGGGTAGACCTTCTCGACCCCCGCCAGCTCCAGGACTGCGGTCACCCCGGCACCAGCACCCGCATGCCGGCCGTGACGTCGCCGCGTACCTCGACCAACCCGTCGGCGAAGGCACCGATCTCCACCGCGACCAGCCGGCGTGGGCCGTCGCCCGCCACCTCCAGCGCGTAGCCACCCTCGGCGAGCGCCAGCAGCGCCTCCACCGGCACCGCCAGCACACCGGCGGCCCGGTCGGCCTCCAGCTCGACGTCGACCGGCGCCTCGTCGAGGCCGCCGGCCGCCGCCGGGTCGTCCAACTCGATCGTCACCTCCACCACAGGCTCGTCGACCCCGGGCACCGTGCGGGCCGTCGCCCCGATGGCGGCGATGCGCCCGGCGACCGGGGTGCCGTCGGCGAGCTCCACCTTCACCTCGTCCCCGACCCTGGCCAGGTCCTGGCGATCGGCGGGCAGCTCCAGCACGACCTCCTGGTCGGGGCCAGTGACCTCGAGCAGGGGGGTCCCCGGCGCCAGCGACGCCCCCAGCTCCGTCTGGTGGGCGCCGACGCGAGCGGGGCCGGGGAGGAACACCACCGCCCCCAGCTCCACGGCGCCGGTGTCGTCGACGCCGAGCTGGTCCTGCCAGTCGCGAACCAGGCGGGCCGTGACCGACGTGAAGTCCTCGTCGACGGTCAGCTCGCCGTCGGGGTCGAGTCCGAGCGCGACGAGGTTCTCCTCGAGCTGGCGGACGTCGGCACCGTCGGCCACCCCCGACGCGAGGCGCCGCCATGCCGGCCGCTCGCCGAGGAGCAGCACGACCGGAGCCCCGTCGATCTCGGCGAGTGTCTCGCCGCGGCCCACCACGCCGCCCTCCGCCGCTAGCCCGGTGACCACGCCTGCACTTGCGGCGCGGATCGTGCGGGGCTCCCGGTAGCGGAGGGTCGCCGGGAACGTCTCGGTGTCCACCAGGTCGGTCCGGATGATCTCGACGGACCCGGCCGCCCGGGCGGTGGTGGTGACGGTCGCTTGCTCGTCAGAGTCCCACGTGGCGACCAGCACGCCGCCCACGGCGACGGCGGCCACGACCGCCACCACGATCACGAGGCGCAGCAGCACGCGCACGCCGTCACCCCTCCTGGACGAGCTGCTGCAGCAGCGACTGGCACGCCTCCTGGGCGCTGTCGACGTCGGCGTCGGCGCCGAGGGAGATGATGTCGCGCAGCGCGAACGGCTGGCCGGTGGGCCGCGGGTCGGGGAAGGTCTCCACGCCGTTGTCCCTCATGCACCGGGCGTACTCGGCGAGCCTGTCCCGCACCCGGGCCTCCAGCTCGGGGTCGAGGCTGGCCAGCGGGTTGGGCAGCGCCTCCTCGAGGACCGTGGCGCAGTCGTCGAAGGCGTCGAGAAACTCGTCGGAGCCGAGGTCGATGCCCGGGGCGAGCTCAGGTGAGAGCTGCGGGTTGCCCTCGTCGTCGAACGTCGGGTCGGCCACCTCGAAGCCGCGTTCGCGCAGGCAGGCCGACACGTCGAGCACGGCGTCCTGGAAGTCGATGCGTTCGGCGGCGTCGCCGCCGGCCGGGGTGGTCGAGCCGAGGCTGGCCACCTTCTCCCCGGGATCGGCGCCTCCGTCGTCGCCACAGCCGGAGAGCGCGAGGGCCAGCGCGCAGATCGCAACGGAGAGGCGGAGGGCGGGCATGCTGCGGCGATTATCGCGACCGCCCCGGCCAACGCCGAACCCGCCTACCCTCCCGCAGCGGAGGTGACGGGATGGTCCCGCGGCGCAACAAGGCGTTGGAGGTGGTGTGGCGCCTTCACCGCGCGGTGCTGCGGGCCAGCCGGGGGCGGGTCGGCACCCGGATCGGCGGGCTCCCCGTGCTGCTGCTCACCACCACCGGGCGCCGTAGCGGTGAGCCCCGCACCGTCGCCCTGTCGTACCTCGACCACGGCGACGGTCACGCGGTCGTGGCCTCGAACGCCGGCGACGACCGGCCGCCCGCCTGGTGGCTGAACCTCCAAGCCGACCCGGAGGCCACGGTCGAGATCCGCGGGGTCCGCCGGGCGATGCGGGCCCGCCGCGCAGAAGGCGCCGAGCACGACGAGGTGTGGCAGGCGGTGGTGGCCGCCAACGCCGACTTCGCCGCCTACCGCGAGCGCACGGAGCGGGACATCCCGGTCGTGGTACTCGAGCCGCGGGACGGCGAGCCGCCGCACCCCCGCCCCGACATGGCGGCCTGGCAGCCCCCGGCCGATCCGGGCCTGGTGGGCCGATTCGCGGAGAACGACCGGCTGGCTGCCGCCGAGCTGTGGCCGGTGCCGGGCCGCGGCCCCGAGGATGTGGTCGTCGACGCCGACGGCCGGGTCTACACCGGCCTGGAGGACGGCCGCATCGTCCGGTTCCCGGCCCGCGGCGGCAGCGCCGAGGTCGTGGCCGACACCGGGGGGAGGCCGCTCGGGCTGGAGATCGGTCCCGACGGGCGGCTGGTGGTCTGCGACGCCCGGCGGGGCCTGCTGCGGCTGGCCCCTGGCGGCGGGGTGACGCCGCTCGTCACGCGAGTCGGCGGCCGCCGGCTCCGGTTCACCAACAACGCGGCGGTCGCGGGCGACGGGACGATCTACTTCTCCGACTCGTCGACGCGCTTCGGCATCGACCGGTACCGCGACGACATCCTCGAACACCGGCCCAACGGCCGGCTCCTCGCGTGCGGGCCCGGCGGGGAGGGCGCCCGGGTGGTGCTCGACGGCTTGTACTTCGCCAACGGCGTGGCGCTGGCGCCGGACGAGTCGTTCGTCCTGGTCGCCGAGACCGGGGCGTACCGCATCCGGCGCGTGTGGCTGACCGGGGAGCGGGCGGGCACCGACGATGTCTTCGCCGCCAACCTTCCGGGCATCCCCGACAACCTCGCGACCGGGCCGAGCGGCGTCGTGTGGGCCGCGATGTTCACCCCGCGCAACCCCGTTCTCGACCGGCTGCTGCCCAGGCCGCGGCTGCGTGCCGCGACCGCGCTGCTCCCCGAGCGGCTTCAGCCCCAGCCGGCACGCCACGGCCTGGTGCTCGGCTTCCATCCCGACGGCCGGCTGGCCGACAACCTGCAGGATCCCGGCGGCGGCTACGCCCCGATCACCGGCGTGCGGGAGCACGACGGCTGGCTGTACTTGGGCAGCCTCACGGAGCGGGCGGTCGCCCGGGTGCGGCTCGGCTGAGGCTCACGCGCAACCGCCCGCAACGCGCCGGGCCAGGAGGTCGCGCACCGCTCGCCGTAGCTGCTCGGGCCGGAAGGGCTTCACCATGAAGTCGTCGGCGCCTCCCCCTTCGGCGCGGCGTCGGATCTCCTCCTGGGCGTGGGCGGTGAGCACCAGCACCGGCAGCGTGCGCGTGGCGAGGTTGCCCCGAAGGCCCTGCAGCACCCCCCAGCCGTCCAGCTCCGGGAGCCCGATGTCGAGCAGGACGAGATCCGGTGGGCGGGCCAGGGTGGCTTCGAGGCCGGTGCGGCCATCGAGGTACTGCTCCAGGTCGACGTCGAGTGGCTGCAGGCACATCGCCACCAGCTTCTGGATCAGCGGGGAGTCTTCGATCACCAATACGCGCGGTCGCATCCTTGCTCCGTTCCCGTCCGTTGGTAAAGGGTGTATCGGCTGGGTGGCCGCACGGCCTTGAGCGCGCGTCAGCCGTCGAGCCCGGCGAGGAACTCGGCTGCCACCGGCGCCGCGACCCCGCCGCCCGAGCCGCCGCCCTCGATGACGATGGCGAAGGCGAGCTGCTCGCGGAATCCCACGAACCAGGCGTGGGTGGCCTCGGGGTCGGCCGGGTCGAACTGGGCGCTTCCGGTCTTGCCGTGAACCGGGGCGCCGGCCACGTCGGCCCGGGTGCCGGTGCCGGACGTGACGACGACCCGCATCAGCTCCCGGAGCGCGGCGGCGTGCGCCGGGTCCAGCGGCCGGGGCGCGCCCTCTTCTCCGAGCACCAGCGTGGGCGGCCGCCAGGTCCCGTCGGCGACGGCCGCGGCGACGGTGGCCATGTGCAGCGGGCTGGCCGTCACCCGGCCCTGGCCGATAGCGGCGGCGGCCTGCTCGACCCGGCCCGCCGGTTCCGGGTACGAGCCCGAAGCAGTCGGCAGGGGCAGCTCGTAGCTCGCGCCGAAACCGAAAGAGGCGGCGGCGGTGGTGAGCTCGTCGACGCTGCGCTCGAGCGCCAGCCCGATGAAGGCGGTGTTGCAGGACCGGGCGAACGCCTGCCGGAACGTGATCGTGCCGGTGCCCGTGCCCTCCGCGTTGCGGAAGTCCCGCCCATCGACCGCGATGGTCTCCGGGCACTCAACCGGGTCGTCGAGCCCGAGCCCGGCCCGCAGCGCAGCCAGGGCGGTGACGATCTTGAAGGTCGACCCAGGCGGGTACCCGCCGCCGATCGCCCTGGAGAAGCCCTCCCGGGGAAGGCTCACCATGGCCAGCACCCCGCCGGTGGCGGCGTCGACGGCGACCAGGCCCGCTGGCGCCTCGACGCGGGCCATCGCCGATTCTGCGGCCCGCTGCACCGCCAGGTCGATCGTGGTGGTCACCGCGGCGGCGTCGGTCCCGGGGAACTCCTCCGAGATCACTTGCTTGCCGTCGGCGTCGATCAACCGCAACGTGGCGGTCGGGCGGCCGGCGAGCTGCCGCTCGAAGGCCAGCTCCAGCCCCGAGCGCCCCACCTGGTCGCCCACCCGGTAGTCCGGCGCGAAGCGCTGGAGCAACTCCGAGGTGATCTCCCCGACCCGCCCGACCGTATGGACGCCCAGCTCGTCGGTGGCGGCCAGCCGCTCGGTCGAGCGCCGGAACACCAGGCCCGGCACCGGGTGCAGCTCCTCCTCCAGCTCGGTGTAGCGGGTGGCGAGCAGGTCGAGCACCGGGAGAAAGGCGTCGGGCTGCACGCCCTCGCCGTCGAGCAGCTCGTCGATCGCTTCCTGCGCCACGCCGAGCGGCTCGAGCGCGGCCACCACCAGCTGGCGGTCCTCCATCCGGCGGGGCTCGATGCCAACCGTCACGATCGCAGCTTCGGCGGCGAGGGCGTCGCCGTTGCGGTCGAGCAGCGGCGCCCGGGTCGGCCAGGTGCGAGTGATCTCCCACTGGAGCCCGGGAGCGAGCAAGGGGTGGAGGGTGGCCGGCGACCACTCGACCAGCCAGTCGTTGCCGGACCGGGCGAGCTGCAGCCGGCCGTCGTACGACCACTCGCCGAGGCCGGCGAGCGCCAGCGTGGCCTGGAACGGCACGGTCGCCGCGGCGCCGGACACCACCGGGTCGCCGGGCACCAGCTCAGCCGTCATCACCCCCAGGTCGCCGGTCCACACCACGTGCCGCGAGGCGAAGTCGGCCGGCGGGTCGCCGGCCAGGAGGCGCATCGACGTCCAGTCGGACCGCTCCCAGGCGTCGAGGTACTCGGCGGCGAGCTCACCGGCCCGTGCCGCCAGCTCGGCGGCCGAGGGAGCCGTGACCGACACGGTGGGCGCCGGCGGCACGGTCGCCGGCAGCGAAGGCTCGGAGGTCGACCTGGATATGGCCGCGAGGGCGCCCACGACGAGCGCTACCGCAGCCAGGGCGCCCCCACCCAGCAGCCACCACGCGGCCTGTGACGGTCCCCGACGAGCCACCGCCAACCTCATCTCAGCGACGCGGCGCACCGTAGCGGTTGATGCGCCGTACCAGGAGAATTGGCGGGCAAGTACCCTCGAGGTCGGAGGCGTCCGAGCGCCTGGTGGGCTCCCCGGTCTTCAAAACCGGTGAGGGGCTGAAAAGTCCCTGGCGGGTTCGATTCCCGTCCGCCTCCGCCACTTGCTCCCGGGTCGAAGCCGCCCCGGCCTGCCGAAGGCCGGGGTACCGTTGCGAGGTGACCATCCGACCCCGCACCGGCGCCGTGGAGCTGCAGGTGACCGGCCTGGCCCGGTCGCCGGGCGCATGGTCGCGGGACGACCTCGCCGGGGTGCCGGGGCACGTCCCCGACCTGGGCGCCCTGGCCGAGGGATTCGCCGGTGACGCGGCGCCCTTGCGGCCGATCCTCGACGCTGCCGAGCCGGCCGCCGAGGCGACCCACGCCACCGTGATCAGCGACGACGGGCACTACCGGGCGTCGATCCCGCTCTCCGAGTTGCGCGAGCGCGGCTGGGTCGCCTTCGCCCTCGACGGGGAAGCCCTGCCGCGGGAGCGGGGCGGGCCGTTGCGGGTGGTGGTGCCGCAGGGGCGGACGTTGTGCTGGAACGTGAAGGGCGCCGTCGAGATCGAGCTGACCGCCGGGCCCCAGCCGGACAGCGTTCCCGAGAATCCGCCTCACTGATAACCTGGTGCTTCCGCCCATGGCGCCCGACTCCCACCACAACGTCCCGTACGTCATCCGCAGCCGCCGCATCATGCTGGGGCTATCACAGGCGCGCCTCGCCGAGTTGGTCGGGCGCACCGCGACCACGGTCCGCCGCTGGGAACGCGGCGAAGTCGCGCCTCCGGAGGACGTGCTCGACCAGCTCGCCGCAGCGTTGGATGTGGCGCCCGAGCAGCTGCAGCCGCTGCCGCCGCCGGCCCGATCGTCCGTCGTGGTGGGCGGCCCGGCCTCGCCTGCGCCGCCGACGCGGGCGCCACGGCCTCCGACCGACCGGGCTGCGCCGACCCGACCCGGCACCGCGCCCGCCACCCGCCCCGCCCCGCCACCCGGGCCCGCCCTGCCCCCCGCTGGGGACACGACCACCGACGCCCCCGGCGGCGAGCCCTGGATCCATTTCGACGCCGAGCCGACCCCTCCGCCCGGTCCGCAGCCGGCGCCGCCGCCGGCCCCGGGCCCCTCGGCGAAGCCCGTACCGGCGGCAAGCGGCCCTGCCGCCCCCGTCGCGACCGCGCCCCGGCCTGCCCCTGCGGCACCACCGGCCGACCCCGACGCCACTGCGGCCGTGCCTCCGCCCCGCCGGCCCGTCGCGCGCCAGCCCGTGGCGCCGGCCCGCTCGTACCTGGAGGACCCGAAGCAGCGGCTGCTCTACGGCTTCCGGCTGACCCTGGCCGTGGTCGCGCTCGGTGTGATGGCCGTCATCGGCGTCTGGGCCCTCGGCGAGCTGTTCGGCGCCCTGGACGAGGTCCTCGAGTTCTTCTCCGAGACCACCGTCGTCGACACCGGGCTCGAGCTGCCCACCCTGCCCGGCGCGGAGAGCTGATCGCCGCCTACCCGGCCATCGCCGCAGCCGACGTGCCGTGGCTCACGGTGGCGGAGATGGCCGAGGCCGACCGCCTCGCGGTGGAGGTGTTCGGCATCACGCTGCTGCAGATGATGGAGCACGCCGGCGCCGCGCTCGCCGACGTGACGATGAGCCTCGCCCCGGCCGGCGAGATCACCGTGCTGGCGGGCGCCGGCAACAACGGCGGCGGGGGGCTGTGCGCGGCCCGGCACCTGCACGACCGGGGAAGGGACGTGGACGTCGTGCTCGCCTCCGACCAGCCGGGTGAGGCGGCCGCCCACCAGCTCCGGACGCTGCGCGCCATGGGCGTGAGCCCGGTCGCGGCCCCTGGGGACCGGGCGGTCGTCGTCGACGCACTGGTCGGCTACGGCCTTTCCGGCCCGCTGCGCGGCCGGGCGGCAGAGCTGGCCCGGTGGGCGGCAGGCCGGTTCGTGGTATCCCTCGACTTCCCCTCCGGACATGGCCGGCCCGGCGCGGTCGACCCCGCCGCCACCGTGACGCTGGCATTGCCGAAGGAGGGGCTGCGCAGTGTCAGGCCGCTCTTCCTCGCCGACCTGGGCCTGCCGCCCGAGCTGTGGGCGCGCCTGGGCGTGGAGGTGGGGCCTGTGTTCGCCGCCGGCCGGATCGTGACGATCAGGCCTGGCGCCTGACCAGCGCTGCGTGGAACGGGTGAAGGGAGGCACGGAACAGGCCGTGCGCCACGAATGGGTCCTCTTCCATGAACCGGCGCGCCGCCGCCTCGTCGTCGGCCTCGAAGATCACCACGGCCGGGCCGACGCCGTCCCCGCTGCGCCCGGCGAGGATGACAATCCCGTCGTCCGTGGCCTGCCTGAGCCGCGCGAAGTGGGCGCTGCCGACCTCGCCGTCGGCCTCGGTCCACGCGTCGGGGTCGGTGGCCAGCTCGGGACGGTCGCCTGGGTGGAACTGGTAGAGAAACTGCGGCACGCCGGAAGCGTAGGCGCGTCGGGCCCCGGCTACAGGGCCAGGCTCTTCAGGATCAGCACCGTCGCCGCCATGCCGGAAAGGCCCAGTAGCGCCGCCCGCAGCAACCGGCCTTCGAAGCGGGCGAGCAGGCGGCCTCCGAGCAGGTAGCCGGCTACGAGGCCGGGCAGCAGCCATAGCGCCACCTCGACGTCGGTGCCGACGATCTCCCCGGCGCCGGCCCGCACCAGTATCGACACCGTGATGCCGACCGTGAAGATCACGGCGAGGTTGGACCGCACCACCTCGCCGCGGTCGTCGCGGTAGAGCAACGCCAGCGGCGGGCCGCCGATCGACGCAACCAGGCCGGATGTGCCGGCCGCCATCCCCGCCGCGAACTCGGCCCGCGGCGTGCGGCGGACGGCGGCCTTCGAGGCCACGACGATCACCGCGGCGAGCACCATCGCGCCGATGAGCGCATCGAGCGCCCGGCCGTCAAGCGTCTTCAGCAGCCACAAGCCGAGCGCCGCGCCCGGCGCCCGCCCGGCGAGCACCCAGCCGATGCCGCGCAGCTCTATGGCGTGGCGCTCCCGCCACGCCATCGAAGCCGTGAGCGGCACCGCCAGCAGGAGCTGCGGCACGGGCGCCAGGGTGCCGTCGACGATCGCGAGCAGCGGCACGGAGACCATCGCGAAGCCGACGCCGACCGCGCTCTGCACGGCTGCGCCGCCGGCCGTGATGAGCGCAGCGAGCAGCAGCTCCCACAGCGCGACGGGCACCGGCTCAGGCCTGGCGGGCGGCGGCGGCGACCCGGGCGGCCACCTCGAGGTGCACGTTCCGCACCAACGGGTCGGGCAGCAGCTCCCCCTCGGGCGCCAGCTCCGCCAGCGTCCAGGCGGCGGCGCGCTTCATGGGGACGCTGATCGCGTGCGCTCCGCCGTCGAGCGCCCCCCGGAACAGCCCCGGGTAGGCCAGCACGTTGTTGACGAGGGAGCCGTCGGCGGCCACCGCCGCCCCCGCCTCCCGGGCGGCGTCGACGTCGATCTCCGGCACGGGATTGGTCAGCGCGAACACCATCTGGCCCGGCCGCACCTGGGCAGCGTCGAGCAGCCTCGCCCGGCCGGTCGTGAGCACCAGGACGTCGGCGTCGGCGAGCGTGCCGTGGAAGTCGGCCTGCTCGCTGCCGGCCCGCAGCTGCGTCCCCCCGTGCACGAGCGAGTGCAACCGCTCGACCGTCTGCGGGCTCGGGTCGTAGGCGCGCACCTCGCCGAAGTCGAACTGGGTGGCCAGCGACGCGATCGCGGAGCCGGCCGCGCCGAGCCCGACCTGACCGAACGTCAGGTCGGCGAGCTCCCGTCCCTGCAGGCGGGCTGCGCTCAGCACGGCGGCGAGCAGCACGGTGGCGGTGCCGTGCTGGTCGTCGTGCATCACCGGGATCGAGAGCCGTCGGTCGAGCTCCTCCTCGACCCGGTAGGCGCCCGGCGTCGCGATATCCTCGAGGTGGATGCCGCCGAACCCGGGTGCCAGCCGGACCACGGTCTCGATGACGTCGTCCGGATCCGTGGCGTCCAGCACGATCGGCACCGCGTTGAGGTCGACGAACATGGCGTAGAACAGCGCCTTGCCCTCCATCACCGGCAGCGACGCGGCCGGCCCGATGTTGCCCAGCCCCAGCACTCGCGTGCCGTTGGAGACGACGGCAACGGTCCGCCCTCGCCACGTGTAGGTATCGGCGAGCTGGGGGTCCTGCTCGATCGCCTGCGACACCCGAGCCACACCGGGGGTGTAGACCTCCCGCATGTCCTGGAGGGTGCGGACCTCGAAGCGGGGCGTGATGGACAGCTTCCCGCCCTCGTGGCGGGCGAACACCCGGTCGATGTGCTCGGCGACGACGTCGACGCCGTCGAGGTCGCGCAGCGCGGCATGGATGTGCTCGACCGCCTCGTCGGACGGTGCGATGACGGTGATCTCCCGGATGTTGTGGTCCGGCGCCATGTAGATGGTCTCGATCTCACCCACATGGGCGTCGTGGTCGCCGATGGCGGCCAGGACACGGGCCAGCGTCCCCGGCTTGCGGGCGGTGCGGATGCGGAAGACCTCGTCGCGCTCGATCACCGACCCAGTATCGCAGCCTGTATCGCCGGCCCGCCGCTACCTTGGCGAGGGTGATCGCCCTACGCATGCTCATCGTGGTGGCGCTGCTCGTCGCGGCCTGTGGGGACGCCGGGAGCGCCGGCAGCACGGCTCTGCCCGCCGGCGACCTGCCCGAGGACGCCATCGCGGTGGTCGCCTCCACCGACCTGGCGACCGGCACCGATCGGCTGCTGCTGGCCCTGTCGACGCTGGGCAACCAGCGGCTCGGCGGTCCCGACCTCGAGGTGGCGTTCCGGGTGCACCCGGACGGCTCGCCGGACGAGGTGCGCGACTACCCGGCGACGTGGATGTGGGGCACCCCCGACGTGAGCGGCCTGTACCGCGCCGAGGTCGAGCTGCCCGCCCCCGGCGTGTGGCTCGCCCAGGTGCTGCCGGACGGAGGGGAGCCGCTCGACCCGGTGGCCTTCCGGGTGAGCGCCGACCCGTCGACCCCGGCGGTGGGGGAGGCGGCGCCGGCGAGCGACACGCTCACGGCCGGCGACGTCGACGACCTCGCGGAGATCACCACCGACCTCGCCCCGGATCCGGCGTTCTACGAGCTGTCGGTGGGCGACGCGGTCACATCGGGGCGGCCGACGGTGGTGGTGTTCGCCACCCCGCGGTTCTGCCAGACGGCCATATGCGGGCCGACGCTCGACACGATCAAGGTCTACGCCGCTGACCGCCCCGGCGTCAACTTCGTGCACGTCGAGGTGTTCACCAACCTCGACGATCCCGACAACCTGGAGATCGTCCCGGCCGTCACCGAGTGGGGCCTCACCTCGGAGCCGTGGATCTTCGTGGTCGACGAGAACGGCACGGTGGCCGCCCGCTTCGAGGGCCTCGCCGCCCCGGAGGAGCTCGACGCCGCCCTAGACGTATAGCGCGGCGGGCCTTGCGGCCACGCGGCACGGGGCTGGCACCAGGCGGCGGCTGCGCCGCCGCCACGACGCAAGACCGGGACGAGCGGCAGCCGCCGCCGGGACGGCCCCAAGCCGCAGCACCGCAGTCCAACGCCCGGCCCGGCGGCAATGTGGACAGCTTCCGATGCCGACGGGCGGGCGGGTAACCTGGCGGCCGTCGAGAGGACGTACGGAGGCTCACTGGTGGTGGTCCGGAGGCGGAGAAGGAGGCCGAGTACCCGCCGGCTCGCCGTGCTCGCCGGCGTCGCCGCGCTGGTCCTCTCGGCCTGCGGAGAGGACCTCCCGCAGAACTCGCTCGACCCGCGAGGGCCCATCGCCCGGGACATCGACGGCCTGTGGTGGCTGGTGTTCTGGATCGCGGTGGTCATCTTCGTCCTGGTGCAGGTGGCGCTGCTGGTCAGCATCTTCCGGTTCCGGGCCCGCAAGGGCGACGAGGAGCGCCGCATCCGCCAGCTCCACGGCAACACGAAGCTCGAAGTGGCGTGGACGATCGCCCCGGCGGTGCTCCTGGCCGTGATCGCGGTGCCCACCGTGGCGACGCACTTCAACATCCGCGAGGTGCCCACCGGCGACGACGTGCTGGAGATCAACGTCGTGGGGCACCAGTGGTGGTGGGAGTACGAGTACCCGGAGTTCGGGTTCTTCACCGCCAACGAGCTGCACATCCCGGCGGGCCGCCCGGTGAGCCTCACGATGACCTCGGACGACGTCATCCACAGCTTCTGGCTGCCCAAGCTCAACGGCAAGCGCGACCTCGTCCCCGGCCGGGTCCACAACCTCACGCTCTTCGCCGACGAACCGACCCCGGAGGGTGAGTTCATGTGGGGCCAGTGTGCCGAGTTCTGCGGCCTGGCCCACGCCGACATGCGTCTCAAAGTGAAGGTCCACGACGAGGAGGGCTTCCAGGCGTGGGCCGCCGCCCAGGCCCAGCCGGCGGTGATCCCGACCGAGGGCCTGGCCGCCGAGGGGTGGGAGATCTTCAAGGTCGTCTGCACGGCCTGCCACCCGGTCGCCGGGACCGAGGAGGCGCAGGTGCGGCTCGCCCCCGACCTCACCCACTACGGCAGCCGGGAATGGTTCGCGGGCGCCACGTTCCGCAACACCACCGAGCACCTGGCCGCATGGCTACGCAACCCGGCCGACCTGAAGCCCATGTCGCCGGAGCTGAACGACCTGGCCGCCGAGCCGCCCCGCATCCTCGGGATGCCCAATTTCGGCCTAGAGGGCCGGGAGGTTGACGCCCTCGTCGCCCTTCTCCAGAGCTGGGAGTGAGATGTCTAGTGTGACCGCGATCCGGAGGGAGGCCTGAGCCGATGGCGACCGTCGCCGAAGTGACCGACGTCCACGCCCCGGCGCCCGGCCACAAGGGCCTGTGGA
>JBFJZV010000083.1:0-13707 GCA_041621915.1 Acidimicrobiia bacterium
AGCTGCGCCGCATCCACCGGGCGCGGCCCGAGGCGCTGGTGTGCCGCTTCGTGCGGCCGTGGAACGACCCGATCCCCGGGGTGCGGGACGTGGAGTCGTGGGACGATTTCGTCGGGCTGGTCGAAGGGCTCGACGAGGCGCCCGCCCCTAACATGGCCGACAGGTGATCGACCTCCCACCCGGCTCCGACGGCATCCTCCCGGCCCAGTGGCTGCGCAAGGCCCTGGACGCCGGTGTGGTGGCAACCGGCGGCCCCGGGGTGCAGCCCGAGAGCATCCAGCCGGCCAGCCTCGACCTGCGGCTCGGCCCCACCGCCTACCGGCTGCGCTGCAGCTTCCTGCCCGAGTCGCAGAGCGTGGAGGAGAAGCTCGACGACCTGGCGATGGGCGAGCTGGACCTGCGCGGCCCGGGCGCGATCCTGGAGCGCAACCGCCCGTACCTGGTGCCGCTTCACGAGGAGCTCGCGCTACCGCCCGATCTGCGGGCACGGGCCAACCCGAAGAGCTCCACCGGCCGGCTCGACGTGTTCACGCGGGTGATCACCGACCACAGCCACACGTTCGACGAGATCCGAGCCGGGTACCGCGGCAAGCTGTACCTCGAGGTGGTGCCCCGGTCGTTCACGGTGCGGGTGCACGAGGGCCTGGCGCTCAACCAGCTGCGGCTGATCGCCGGCAGCCCGCGGTGCTCGGACGAGGAGATCCACCGGATGCACGCCGAGACGCCGGCGCTCTACCACGACGGTGAGCCGATCCCCGACGACGGCTTCACCGTGGCCAACGGCATGTTCCTCAGCATCGATCTGTCGGGCTTCGACGGCGCCACCGTGGCGTACCGCGCCAAGAAGAACAGCCACGAGATCGACCTCGCCCGGCGGGACTATGCGTGGCGGGACTACTGGGAGGAGGTCCACCGGGAGGCGGGCGACCGGCTGATCCTCGAACCCGAGGAGTTCTACCTGGTGCGGTCGGCGGAGGGCGTGAGCATCGGGCCCGACTACGCCGCCGAGATGGTGGCCTACGACCCCACCAGCGGGGAGCTGCGGACCCACTACGCCGGCTTCTTCGATCCGGGCTTCGGGTTCTCGCCCGACGGCGGTGGCGGGACACGGGCGGCGCTGGAGGTCCGGGCTCACGACGTGCCGTTCATGCTCGAGCATCGCCAGCGTGTGTGCAAGCTGCAGTTCGAGCGGATGCTGGAGCCGCCGGACATCCTGTACGGATCAGGGATCGGCTCGTCGTACCAGGGCCAGGACCTGCCCTTCAGCAAGCACTTCGCGCCGTAGGAGGGCCTGTCAGCAGGTCGAGTGGCCGCAGGAGTGGCATTTGCCGCACGCTTCGGCGAACTCGAAGGCGGGCTGGCCGCACACGGGGCAGACCTCGAGGACGTTCTGGCCGCGCTGTGGCATCACCACCGGCCGGTCCTCCTGCGCCAGCGGCGCCGAGCCCTCCACCGTGCCGAGGTCGGTGCCGCTGGGCCGGCCCCGGTTGAGCACCTGCCACGTCTTCGACCCGTCCCGGTAGACGGTGATGCCCTTGCACCCCAGCCGCCACGCGAGCAGGTACACGTCGCGAACATCGGCCGGCGTGGCGCCGGCCGGCAGGTTGATGGTCTTGGACACGGCGTTGTCGACCTGGCGCTGGAACGCCGCCTGATGGCGAACGTGCCACTCCGGGGCGATGTCGTGCGCGGTGACGAACACCCGCTTCACGTCGTTGGGCACGCCGTCGACGTGCTGGACGCCGCCGGCGTCGGCGACCGTCGCCGCCAGCCCGTCACTCCAGAAGCCCCGCTCCCGGGCGACTCGCTCGAAGTCGGGGCCGACGTCGAGCAACACCTGGCCGTCGAGCACCTTGCGGTAGTAGCTCAGCGCGAAGTGCGGCTCGATGCCGCTGGAGGCGCCGGCGATGATCGAGATGCTGCCCGTGGGGGCGATGGTGGTGCGAGTGGCGTTGCGCATCGGCCGGTTCTGCCCCTCCGGCCCGTAGATCGACGCCTCCCAGTTCGGGAACGACCCCCGCTCCGAAGCCAGCGCCTCGGATGCCTCGTCGGCCTGCGCGCTGATGTGGGCCATCGTCCGCTCCGCCAGTGCCACCGCCTCGTCGGAGTCGTACGGGATCCCCAGCCGCACCAGCACGTCGGCCCACCCCATGACGCCGAGCCCGATCTTGCGGTTGCCCAGCTTGTGGATCTTCTCGATGGCGTCGACCGGGTAGCGCGACCGTTCGACGGCGTTATCGAGGAACCGTACCGCCAGACGGGCGACCTCGCCGAGCCTGTCCCAGTCGAGGTCGCCGCCTGTGACGAACCGGCCGAGGTTGATCGAGCCGAGCACGCAGGCCTCGAAAGGCAGCAGCGGCTGCTCGCCGCAGGGGTTGGTCGCCTCGATCGTCCCGAGCGACGGCGTCGGGTTGGTGCGGGGCTCGTTGATCCGGTCGAGGAACACGATGCCCGGGTCGCCGGTCGCCCACGCGGCATCGACGATGTGGTCGAAGACCTCGGCGGCGCTGGCCGTGCCGGCCGCTGCACCGTCGCGGGGGGAAACGAGCGCGTAGTCGGCGCCGGTGGCCGCCGCCTCCATCCACGCCTCGGTCACACCGACCGACAGGTTGAAGTTGGTGACCCCGCCAGCTCTCTTGAGGTCGACGAACTCCAGGACGTCCGGGTGGGTGACCGCCAGCACGGCCATGTTCGCACCCCGCCGGAACGATCCCTGCTTGATCACGTCGGTGGCTGCGTCGTAGGCCTGCAAGAACGACACCGGACCGGACGAGACGCCCATCGTCGACTTCACGACGTCGCCCCGCGGTCGCAGCCGGGAGAAGGAGAACCCGGTGCCGCCCCCCGACTGGTGGACGAGCACCGCCAGCTTCAGCGTCTCGAAGATCGAGTCGAGCGAGTCCTCGACCGGGAGCACGAAGCAGGCTGCGAGCTGCTGCAGGTCCCTCCCCGCGTTCATCAACGTCGGGGAGTTCGGGAGGAAGTCGAGGGCGGTGATCGCCGCCTCGAACCGCTCAGCCCAGGGACCGGAATCGCCACCCCATTCGAGCTCCGCCAAGGCGACGTCGCCGGCGACCCGGCGGAACAGATCGTCGGCGGTCTCGACTGGCGCGCCGCCGGCGCCGCGTAGCAGGTAGCGGCGCTCGAGCACCGTGCGGGCGTTGGGGGTGAGGGCGGCAGGCACTGCCCCGCCGATGGTACCGGGTCGCCGTGCGGCCGATGAGGGCCATACCATGCCCCGGTGACCGCTCCCGAACGTGCCTTCACGCTGCGCACGCGCCAGGACGCCGAGCGCCTGGAAGACGAGCTGCTGTCCCCAGCGGCGACCAGGTCGGCACGGTCCCGGGGCCGGGAGCAGCCCGAGCCGCCCGACCCGCACCGCACCGCCTTCGAGCGCGACCGGGACCGGATCATCCACTCCAAGGCCTTCCGGCGGCTCAAGCACAAGACACAGGTGTTCGTGAACCCCGACGACCACTTCGTCACCCGGCTCACCCACACGCTGCAGGTCACCCAGATCGGGCGCTCGATCGCCCGCTACCTCGGCCTCAACGAGCCGCTCGCCGAGGCGATCTGCCTGGGCCACGACGCCGGCCACTCCCCATTCGGGCACATCGGCGAGGATGCGCTGTCGGCCTACGTCGACGGTGAATGGCTGCACTCGGAGCAGAGCGTCCGCATCTTCAGGGTGCTCGAGCCGCTCAACCTGACCTGGGAGACGCTCGACGGCATCCGCGCCCACAGCTGGAAGGTGGCGCCGCCGCCTGCCACCCCGGAAGGTGACGTCTGCCGTTACGCCGACCGCATCGCCTACCTCACCCACGACGTCGAGGACGCAGTCCGGGCCGGCATCATCACCCACGCCGAGCTGCCGGGCGCGGCCAGCAAGGTCTTCGGCGAGCCCGGCCGGGAGTGGATCGACACCATGATCAACGCCGTGGTCGACCATGCCACCGGCGCGGGCGAAGTGGCGATGCCGCCCGACGAGCTCGACGCCATGCACGAGATCCGCGAGTTCATGTTCGAGCGGGTCTACCTGCGCGGCGAGGTCCGGGCGCAGGCAGAGCGGGCGATCGGGCTTATCCGCGACCTGGTCGACCACTTCATCGCCCACCCGGACCAGGTGCCCGCCACCTACCGGTCGTACGAGGAGGCCGACGCCACCACGCAGGCGATCGACTACGTCGCCGGCATGACCGACCGCTACGCGACACGGGTCCACTCGGCACTGTTCGACGAGTAGCCGGCCTCAGCCCGGCTCGAAGTCGAGCGCCACGTCGAGGGCCGGGGCGCTGTGGGTGATCCAGCCCACCGAGATCAGGTCGACGCCGGTCTCCGCCACTGGCCGGATGGTGTCCGGGGTGATCCCGCCCGACGCCTCCAGCACCACCCGGCCGGCGGCGCGCTCCACTGCCTCCCGCAGCGCGGCGGGCGCCATGTTGTCAAGCATCACCACGTCGGCGCCGGCGGCGATCGCCTCGTCGAGCTGGTCCAGCGACTCGACTTCGACCTCGACCTTGACGAGGTGGCCGGCGTGGGCGCGGGCGGCCTTCACGGCGGCCGCCACGCCGCCGGCGACCGCCAGGTGGTTGTCCTTGATCAGCACGGCGTCGTGGAGACCGAAGCGGTGGTTGGCCCCTCCCCCGACCCTGACCGCGTACTTCTCCAGCGCTCGCAGGCCCGGCGTGGTCTTGCGGGTGTCGGCGATCCGGGCCCGGGTCCCGGCGACGAGGGCGGCGAGGTCGCGGGTGGCGGTGGCGATGCCGCTCATCCGTCCCAGCAGGTTCAGGGCTGTGCGCTCGGCGGTGAGGATGCCCCGGGCCGGTCCCCGCACCCGCGCCAGGACCGTGGCGGCGCCCAGGTCGTCACCGTCCGCGACGATCGGGAGAAACTCCACGGCGGGGTCGACGGCGACGAACGCGGCGGCGGCCACCTCCAGTCCCGCCACCCGGCCGGCGCGGCGCGCCACGAGCGCGCCGCGGGCGGTCGCGGCGGCGGCGACCACTGCGTCCGTGGTCAGGTCGCCGGCGGTGGCGAGATCTTCGGCCAGCGCGGCGGCGATCACCGGCTCATAGGCATGGCGAGGCAGCGTCACGGCGCGACCGGGACCGCCGGCTCGGCCCAGAACGCCCGCCGCGCCAGCGCCGGATCGGGCGCCGGGTGGTCGGCCCGGAAGTGCGCCCCGCGGCTCTCCGGCCGCGCCAGCGCCGCCCGGGCGATGAGCCGCGCCACGACTCGCAGGTTCCTCTCTCTGAGACCCCTGGCCGCCGGCAACCCCCGCAGCTCCCGCAACGCCCGGGTCAGCCCCGGCCCGGTCCGCACAACGCCGACGCTGCCCCACATCAGCTCGCGAACAGCCGTCACCACGTCCGGATCGCCAACACCGAGCTCTGGAAGCTCAGCCGGTATGGCAGTCGCCCTTGGCCGCTCGGCGGACGCCGAGCGGGCATCGCGAGCGGCATGGCGGCCGAATATGAGGCCTTCGAGCAGGGAGTTGCTGGCCAGGCGGTTGGCGCCGTGGAGACCGTTGGCGGCCGCCTCGCCCACCGCCCAGAGCCCGGGCAGCGAGCTGCGCCCGGCGGAGTCCACGGCGACGCCGCCCATGAAGTAGTGGGCGGCGGGCGACACCGGGAGCCGGTCGGCCGACGGGTCGAGCCCGGCAGCCTCGGCCGCGGCGGCGGCCGCGGGGAAACGGGACGGGAACCGCGACCCGATGGCGCCCGTCCCGTCGAGGTAGGCCTTGCGGCCCGACTCCAGCACCGCCCAGATGGCCCGCGCCACCACGTCGCGAGGCGCCAGCTCCGCGTCCGGGTGCAGGCCGGGCATGAACCGCCGGCCCTCGTCGTCGACGAGCACCGCGCCTTCGCCCCGCAGCGCCTCACTGAGGAGTGGCATCGGGTCGAGCTCGGCGGCCAGCGCGGTGGGATGGAACTGTACGAACTCCAGGTCGGCGAGCCGGGCGCCCGCCCGGGCCGCCATCGCGAGGCCGTCGCCGGCGACGTCGGGCGGGTTGGTGGTGCGGGCGTAAACCCCGCCCGCTCCACCGGTGGCGAGCACCACCGCCGGCGCGCGGTGCAGCACGAGGGAGCCGTCCGGGTGGTGCGCCACGAGCCCGGTCACAGCCGCGCCGTCGCGAGCCAGGTCGACCGCCACCACCCTTTCGAGCACCTCCACGCCCGGCGCGGCTCGCACCGCGGCAGCGAGTACCCGGCTCAGCTCCGCCCCGGTGGCGTCGCCGCCGGCGTGCACGATCCGGCGCCTGCTGTGCCCGGCCTCCCGGCCCAAGGCCGGTTCGCCGTCGCCGCCCGCGTCGAACCGGGCGCCGAGGCGCTGCAGCCGGTCGATCGCCGCCGGGCCACCATCGGCGAGCGCCGCGGCCAGCTCCTCGTTGACCAAGCCGCCGCCGACCGCGACCGTGTCGGCCGCGTGGCGGGCGGGTGAGTCGTCGGCGGCCAGCGACGCGGCGATACCGCCCTTCGCCCAGGCCGTGGAGCCGGCGGCGCCCAGCGGGGCAGCGGTCAGCACGGTGGCCCGCTCCAACCCCAGCGCGACCGACAGGCCGGCGACGCCGGCGCCGACGACCAGGGCGGGGTGGTCGACGACCCTCACTTGAGCGGCACGGCCAGCATGCGCTCGACGGCGCGGCGGGCCCGGGTGGCCACCTCGGGCTCCACCACCACCTCGTGCTGCAGGTGCTCCAGCGCGTCTCGGATCCCGTCGAGGCGGATGCGCTTCATGTGCGGGCACAGGTTGCAGGGCCGCACGAACTCGACGTCGGGATGCTCGACGGCGACGTTGTCCGACATCGAGCATTCGGTGACCATCACGACCCGGGCCGGCTTGTGCTCCCCCACCCAGTCGATCATGCCGGACGTGGAACCGACGAAGTCGGCCTCGCCGAGCACGTCGGGCGGGCACTCGGGATGAGCGATGATCTGCACGCCAGGGTGCGTGACGCGATAGGCGCGCAGCTCCTCGGCGGTGAAGCGCTCGTGCACCATGCAGTGGCCCGACCACAGGATGATCTCGACGTCGGTCTGGGAGGCCACCCACCGGCCGAGGAACTCGTCGGGCAGGAAGATGACCCGGTCGACGCCCAGCGACTCGACCACCTGCACTGCGTTCGACGACGTGCAGCACACGTCGGACTCGGCCTTGACGTCGGCGGAGGTGTTGACGTAGGTCACCACCGGCACGCCCGGGTAGCGCTCCTTGAGCAGCCGCACGTCGGCGCCCGTGATCGACTCCGCAAGCGAGCACCCCGCCCGCAGATCGGGGATCAGCACCGTCTTGGCGGGGTTGAGGATCTTCGCCGTCTCGGCCATGAAGTGCACGCCGGCCATGACGATGACGTCGGCGCCGGTGCGGGCCGCCTCCCGGGCCAGGCCCAGCGAGTCGCCCACGTAGTCGGCGACACCGTGGTAGATGTCGGGCGTCATGTAGTTGTGGGCGAGCACGATGGCGTTGCGCGCGGCCTTCAGCCGCTCGATCTCGGCGATCGTCGGCTCGATCGCGGCGATCTCGGCGTCCGGAAGCGCGCGCTGCAGCCGGTCCAGGGTGAGGGTGGTCATGACGGTCTCCTTATACTCACTGTGAGTATAACCCATCCGGCCGGCCGCGTCTTCCCCCGCTACCGACGCGGGATGGGCACGCCGGGGCGCGGCCGCTCGCGCAGCACCTCGCGGCGGAATCGGAACAGCTCGGCGGGGCGCCCGCCGGTGTGCTGGTCCTGGCGGCCGGTGCGCTCGACCAACCCGGCCCGCTCCACGGTGCGGCGGAAGTTCTGCTTGTGCAGGCGGACGCCGGCCAGCGCCTCGGCCACCTGCTGCAGCCCCGACAGCGTGAACTCCTCGGGCACCAGCTCGAACACCACCGGCCGGTAGCCGAGCTTGCCGCGGATGCGCCCCAGCGCCGTGGCGGCGATACGGCGGTGGTCGAGCGCCATGAGGGTTGACGCCACCGGCGTGCCGGAATCTCCGCCGCGATCCGCGTGGTACTCGGCGACCAGCCCGGCCTCGTACAGCAGCTCGTAGCGCTCCAGCACCCGCACCTCGTCCCAGCGGGCCGGCCCCAGGCCGAATGCGATCTGCGCCCGCTCGGCACGGTCCTCCCGCTCAGCGCCGGCCTCCGCCGCCGCAGCCCACGCGAGCAGCGCCGGGGCGATCAGCCCGTCGAGGAGTGACGGGCGGCCGTGGCGATGGTCCTCCCAGGGGAACAGGTCGTACAGCGGCAGCCATGCCGAGCCCGGGGCGGGCTGCTCCTCCCGCACCAAGGCCAGATACGCGACCGACAGCAGCCGCGGCACCCCTGCGCCGCGGCCCCGGTCGCCGAAGGTGTAGAGCTGCTCGACATACCCGACCTCCAGGCCCGTCTGCTCCCGCGCCCACCGTCGCGCTCCGCGGTCCAGCGTCTTGTCGGCCACCGGGTCGAAGCGGCCCGACGGGAGCCGCGGCGGATCGTCCTGGCGGGCCAGCAGCCGCGGCTCGTCGTCGGTGACGGCGACGATCACAGCGACCAGGTCGACGTCGAGCGCGGGCCGGTCGGTCATCCTGCGGACTCTATCCCCGGGCTGCCGCCGTAACATCGCGGCCATGCCCGGCCGCCTCATCGTCATCGAAGGGCTCGACGGCGCCGGCACCACCACCCTCACTGCGCTGGCCGCCTCCTCGCTGCGGGCCGCCGGCCACGATGCGCTGGCGGCGGCCAACCCCTCGAACGGTCCGCTGGGCGAGCTCGCCCGCCGCTTCCTGCGCCACGAGGTCGACTTCGACGAGCTGGTGATGGCGATGGTCTTCAGCGGGGACCGCCTCGATCACGCCCGCCGCGTCATCGGGCCGGCGCTCGCGGCGGGCACCTGGGTCCTGTGCGACCGCTACTACCTGTCGACGCTGGCCTACCAGGGCGCCCGGATCGCCGCCGACCACGGCATCGCACTCGACAGCGCCATCGAATGGTGCGCCGGGCTCAACCGGTTCGCGCCCCGGCCCGAGCTGACCTACTTCCTCGACGTGGGCCGGGCCGAGCGGGAGAGGCGCCTGCGCGAGCGGCCCGGCACTCCGGAGCGGTACGACTCCGGCCCTGCTGCCGCCGAGGTCGAGGCGGCATACGGCCGGGCCCGCGCCTTCCTGGTGGCGGCCGGCGAGACGTTCGTCGACGTCGACGGCTCCGCGGCAGCGGCCGACGCCGCCAGCTACGTGGTCGAGGACCTCGTGAGCCGCTCCTAGGGCGTCGCCCCGACCCAGACCTGGGGTGTCGCCGCCCGGCCGACGCGTCGCGGTTGGATGGCCGCCACGACGATCCGCTCCTCTCCGACCGCCACAGACGACGGGAACCCGCGAGCGTCGAGCTCCTGCAGCCGCCAGCCCACCCCGTCGGTCGAGTACCACACCGCGATCGGCCCCTGTGGTGGGAACGGGGTGCGTTCCGCCGCCGCCACCGCGGCAGCCCAGTCGTCGAGCCGCCCGATCATGTGGACGTTGCCGAATCCGTCGACGACCTGGAAGGTCCCGCCGCCGAAGTCGGCTCGGAACGTGCCGCCCTCGTAGTACCGGCCGGTGTGGCGGACCGCCCCGTCGGGCTCGACCACGTCGAGCTGCCCGGTGAAGAGGTCGAGCTCCATCACGGCGTCGCGCCCCGGCACCGTCACTTGCGGCACCAGGACGGTGCCGGCGTCGCTGCCCATGGTCCCGTAGGCGACGACCCCGGCGGGACCTCCCGCCACCCAGCGCGCTCCCGTGAAGACATTGCCCGCGGAGGGCAGCCCCACGGTGAACCACTCGGCTGCGTCGGCGCCCACCAGCGTGCGATCGCCGGTCGCCACCACCAGGCCGCCCGGGTGGCCGGCGACCGCAGTCGCGACAAGCTCGACGCCGAGGTCGACCGGCGCCCACCGCCGCCCGTCGGGTGACGACGCCAGCGTGCCGCCCGCGGCCGACCAGAGGCGCCCCGCGGCGTCCACCGGCGCTCCGAGCCGGCGCGGCGCTTCGATCGCCAGCGGCTCCCACCGCCGGCCGTCGGCGGATCGCCAGGCGGCATGGCCGACCTCGTCGGTGACGAGGCGCGCCGCCGCCGAGCTGGTGAGTCCGATGTCGTCGAAGTGGAGCCGCTCGAGCGCGGCGCCCGCCGGCCCCCGCAGCGTCACGCCCAGCTCGTCGAAGTCGTACTCGAAGCCAGCCGGCAGGCTGCGGCCGGTGGGCGCGAACGCGCCGCGAGCGTGGGCGAAGAACTCGCTGCCGGCCGCCACCACCGACAGGTGGCGGTAGACCTGTCGGATCGATGCCGGGCCGCCGAGCGGGGGCGTGCGCAGCCCGGCCCGTCCCCAGGCGGCGGCGCCGGGCGCCAGCCGCCACGCCATCGGCCGCACCACCGTGTCCGGCCCGTGCCGCGCGCCGCCGACGGCGACGAGGCCCGCCGGACCCGCCGCGAAACCGCCGACGACGTCCTCCGGCCCGAACGCGGCAGCGTCGGCGCGCAGCGGCTGCCAGGCGAGCCCGTCGGACGACGACCAGAACCCCGCAGGGCGCACGAGCGGGTCGGTTGCCGCGGCCGGGTCGACCCCGATGGCCACGAACCCGCCCTCCACCGCATGCACCCACCGGAACGCGACGCCGGGCGGCACCTCGCCGGCCGTCCAGGCGAGCGCTTCGCCGGCGCCCGCCTCTCGGTGCGCCACCTCGTCGGTCGGAGGGAATGCAGCCTCCGGCGCGGGCTCGTCGCCGACCAGGGACAGGGTGAGGTCGAGCTCGGGCGGCACGCCGACCGTGGGCAGCGGCGCCGAGGCGGCGCCGGCGAACATCACCAGGGCCACAACGACGACCACCGCCAACGCCGCGCCCACCGCTCGACCCGGCACGACGGGGGTCGGCCGCGACCGCAGCTCCTGCGCCCGCACCCCCAGATGCCGGCCCACCGCTTCCTGCTCCCGATCGACGCTGTCCACTGCCTCGGCGAGGAGGGTCTGGGCCTCCGGCACCGACCGTGCCAGGAGATCGGCGATGCGGTGCACCTCCCAGCCCAGCCAGCACCGGAGCGTGACGGCCAGCCGGGCGTCGGGCGCGAGCGCGGCCAGGGCGCGATCGAGATCGGGATCCAAGCCGGGCGGCAGGGTTGCCGGCAGCAGCAGCCGCCGGCCGAGCCGCGGCGGGTGGGCCAGGGCGGCGGCGACCGCCGCGGCCTCCGGGTCGTCGGCCAGCGGGCCCATGGGGTGCACCGTGGCGTCGCCCTCATGACCGGGCCCCCGCCATGAGGCGAGGCGGCGGCGGTCGAGAGCCAGCGCCGCCACCCGGGCCGCCTGGTTGCGCACGTCCTCGCGGGGCGGGCGCAGCAGTGGCCGGGCGACCACGTCAGCCCACCGTCACTCGCCGTCCCACACCGGCCCGGGCTGGGTCCAGTTGGGCGGGGCCCCCCACCGGTCGGCGTAGACAACCTCGTGCACAGGGGGGCGCTTGGCGAGGCCCCACCGCCCGCGGGGGTATCCCGCCGTGACCGCAGCGGAGATCTGCCATCCCTTGCCCTGCGGCGCACCGACGATCTCGAACACCTCGTCGGATTTGAAGAATCCGAGGATGGTGGTGAGGGTGGTTCCCACGCCGTGGCCGCGGGCGGCCAGCATCATGTTCCACACCGCGGGGTAGATCGACGCGCCGGTCGGGTCGTTGCGGTGGAACACGAGCACCACCAGCGGCAGCTCGGCGAAGTTGTCGGCGAGCCACTGCGAGGACGAGATCACCCGCAACGACTGGTCGTCCCCGGTGGCCTCGGCGCGTTCCTTCTGCCCGGCGTAGATGGTTTCCTGCAGCGTGGCGAACGCGTCCTTGTAGAGCGGCGCCAGTTCCCCGATCACCTGCTTGTCGGTGACGGCGACGAACCGCCACTGCTGGGCGTTGCCGCCTGAAGGAGCGCGGATCGCGGCGTCGAGCATGGCGCGCACAACCTCTTCGGGCACGGGATCCGGGTGGACGCGCCGCATCGCGCGGGTGGTGTACAGGGCTTCGAAGAGATCCATGGGTCGAGGCTAGCCCGCGGCGGCTGCTGCGCTCCTAACGTGGCGGCGATGACCTCTGCCGGCCCTCCGCCGACCTCGGCCCCGCCGCGCCGCCCCTCCGTGGGGCAGGTGGTGCTCGGATTGGTGCTGGTGGCGATCGGCGTTGCTTGGCTGCTGCAGGTGGTGGCCGGCGTCGACGTCCGCTGGGAGCTGCTGGCGCCGCTGGCGCTAGTGCTCGTGGGCGCGGGCGTGATCGCCGGCGCCCGCACCGGCGCCCCGGGGGGCCTCATCGGGGTGGGCCTGGTGCTGACCGTGCTGCTGGCCCTGGTCAGCAGCATCGGCGGCCTCGGCGACGTGCCGTTCGCCGGCGGGTTCGGCGACCGAGTGCTGCGCCCCGCCACCCTCGACGGTGACGAGACCCACCGGCTAGCTATCGGTGAGCTGGAGATCGACCTGCGCGACACCGAGTTGGGGGCGGCTGCGCCGGAGGTCGTCGCCAGCGTGACCGTGGGGCGGCTGGTGGTGCGGTTGCCCACCGGCGCGAGTGTCCGGGTGGAGGCGCGTGCGGCCGCCGGGAGCGTGCAGGTGCTGGGCGAGTCGGCGGAGGGCCTCGACGTGGAGCTGACAGTGGACGAGGGCCGGGCGCCGGCGGTGCTGCTGGACTTGGCCGTCGGCGTAGGCGAGGTGGTGGTGGAGCGATGAGAGGCTGGCACCCCGGCGCCCTGGCGGTGGGGGTGTTCTTCGTGATGATGGGCGGCGTGTTCCTCCTGGAGGCGGCCGGGGTGTGGGACCTCGGGCCTGCGCAGGTGTGGCCGCTGCTGCTGATCGGCCTCGGCGTCGCCGTGCTGGTCAGCGGAGCCGTCCGGGGCGGGGAGTAGCCCCGCCCCGGACTCCGGCCGTCAGAGCCGGACGTCCACCCACACGAGACGGTGGTCCGAGCTGGGGAACGGGAACGTCCCCACCAGCGGGAACAGCGGGTCGCTGCTGAGCGGCCAGAAGACCCCGGCATCGGTGATCTTCATGTTCTTGCGCGGCAGCACGTAGTCCGCCCGCAGGTTGCCGGGCGCCGAGTCGCTGAAGTCGGCGGTGTCGAACGCCGGGTCGCTCAGGTGGGTGGCGTTGGCACCGCCCTGGAGCGCAGCCTGCTCGACCGCCCCCGGGCTGTCCGGCGTCACCTTGGTGTTCACCTTCGGGTGGTCCAGCAGCTGCTGGATGGACCCGGGGATGCTGTCGCCGTCCAGCGGGTCGGAGTTCTGGTCGCCGGCGATGACGAACAGCGCGTCGGCGGGCAGCCCGCCGACGTTGTCGTCGTCGTCGTAGATGTAGCCGCTGCGCCCCGGGTGGACGTAGTCCGCCCAGAAGCGGATCTCGTCGTGGTTGCGGGTGCCGTTGCGGTCCTCCGGGCCGTCGAACACCGGCGGCGTCGGGTGGCTCACCAGGAAGTGCACCGTGCCCTTGCCGATCTCGATCGGCACGTCCCAGTGGCTCTTCGACGAGAGCCGGAACACGGCGAGCTCGGCCGGCGAGTACCAGTCGGCCGGCGCTGCGGTGTTCGGGTCGTCGGGCAGCAGCGCGCCGGGCATGTCCTTCCACAGGAAGTTCTGGAACGTCCGGACGTCGTTGACGTCGATCGGATGCATCGAGTACACGACCATGCCGAACTGGCCGGGGAAGAACCCGAACCCGAACGCGTCGCCGGGCCCGCCGACGGACGAGTTGTTGTC
>JBFJZV010000084.1:0-13605 GCA_041621915.1 Acidimicrobiia bacterium
GCGCCGCGCGCCCGCGGCACCCTCGTCGGCGCGCGTCTGCGCGATGGCGTCGTCGGCGGCCGCCACCGCAGCCGCGGTCTCGTCGAACAGCGCGGCTCGCTCGGTGGCCTCCTTGGCGGCGGCGTGCGCCTCTTCCAGGCGCAGCCGGTCCTCCTCGATCTCGCGCCGGCGGCGCTCCAGGTCCGCCAGCTCGTGCCGGGCGGCGTCGCGCCGCGTCTTGGCGACCGCCTGCATCGCCTCGACCTTGTCGAACCCGAACACTCCCTTGAGGACCGCGTCACGCTCGGCTGGGCCGGCCCGGAGGAAGCCTGCGAACTGGTTCTGAGCCAGCAGGATCGACCGCCGGAACGCCGCGAAGTCGAGGCCCAGGAGCTGTTCGACCCGCGCGGTGGCCGGAGCTGCACCGAGGACCTCCTCCAGCACCTCGGAACCCGGGTCGTCGGCGGCATGCCGGTACAGCGCGTGGCCGGCCTGGCCCTTGCCGCTGCGCAGCACCCGCACCGCCCGCCAGTGCTCGCCGTCCACCTCGAACCACAGCTCGACGTGGGCGGCCGCGGCCCGCTGGTTGACGAGGTCCCGCGTGTTGCGCTCGAAGGTGGGGGTCTTGCCGTAGAGGGCGAAGGCGACGCCATCGAGCAGCGACGACTTCCCGCTGCCGATCGGCCCGACGATGCCCACCAGCCGGCGGCCGCGGAAGTCGAAAGAGTGCTCTCCGGCGTACGACCGGAAGCCGCGCAGCGTCAGGCTAAGCGGGCGCAGCCGCGACCTCCTCGAGCACCGACCGGAACGCCGCCGTCAGGTCCTCGGCGGGTGGGCCACCGTGCGCGGCGGCGTGGTACTCGGCGTACAGCTCGTGCCAGGGCCGCCCGGCGCGGGCGGGCCGCTCGTCGGCGGCCCGCGGGTAGTCGGCCCGCACGTTGACCACGTGGGGAAAGACCTGCTGGGCACGGTCGGCCAGCCCCGGGTCGGGCCCGTCGGTGTGGACGGTGAGGTCGAGGAACGCGCCGACCAGGTCGGATCGCGCGGCCAGCTCGTCCCACGTGCCCGCCGCCTGCACCAGCCGGCGGCCGGCTGCCAGCGGGACGCTCCGCACCGCGGCGGGCCGGCCCGGCTCGACGTCGACGATCACCACCCGCTTCTCCTCCCCCGCCTCCCCGAAGTCGAGTTGCAGCAGCGACCCTGCGTAGTGGGCTGGCACGTTGGCGTGCGGCACCGGCTGGGGGGCGTGGATGTGGCCCATCGCGACGTACCCCAGCCCGGTCGGGACCGCCTCCTCGGTGGCGGTGTACGCCTCACCGATGTGCAGCTCCCGCTCGCCCCGGGGCACTCCGGTGCGGATGCGGGCCCCGGTGACCATGAAGTGCGCAGCCAGCACCGTGACCGCCCCGCCGCCCGCCTCGCGGAGGAGGTGGGCCGCGTACTCCTCGCACAGGCGGCGCACCCGATGGGCGTAGTCCTGGTACCAGTCGCCGGTCTCGGCCATGAAGTCGACCACCCGCCCCTCCCGCAGGAACGGGAAGCAGGCCACCAGCGCCCGCCCCGCGGGGGTCGCGAGGTCGAGGACGCCGCCGGCGGACGGCGCCTTGACGTTGCCGACCAGGTGGATGTTGACGGGCGTCAGGAAGGGCGCCAGCGCCTCGAGGAAGTCCGGGGAGTCGTGGTTGCCGGCCACCGCCACCACCGGGCGGCGCCCCTCGTCACTGAGTGCCACGAGGCCGGCGAACACGGCCTGCAGCGCCTCGACGGGCGGCAGCGGCCGGTCGAACAGGTCGCCGGAGACGACGACCAGGTCGACCGCCTCCTGGTCCGCGATGCCGGCGACCTCGGCGAGCGCCTCCCGGTACTCGCCCATCCGGTCGAAGCGCCCCAGCCGCTTGCCGACGTGCCAGTCCGACGTGTGCAGGATCCGCACGAGTTAGAGCCCGGCGAACGGGTCGTCTTCCTCGGCGACTTCTTCCTTGCGGGTCGCCCACGGGGGGAACGGGAAGTCGAGGACGAGTGGCACCGGGATCGACGGTTGGGACATGACCATCGTGCCGGGCTTCAACAGCCGTGCCCGGGCCCGAGTGGACGGCAACATCCACCCGTACTCGGCCCGCTCCGCCTCGGCGGCGTCGAGCCGGCCGGTGACCCGCAGGGCGGCGTTCTCCAGCACCTCGGGCGCCACCCGCGACGCGGTCTGCTGGGCACCCACCAGCAGCACACCCAGCGACCTGCCCCGCTGGGCGATGTCGACGAGCATGTCCTTGATGGGGCTGTGACCCTCGCGGGGCGCGTACTTGTTGAGCTCGTCGAGCACCACGACCGACAGCGGCAGGCGCTGGCCGGTGGCTTCTTTGTCCTTGAAGACCTCGGCGAGCAGCGCGCCGACCACGAAGCGCTGCCCGAGGTCGTGCAGCGACTGGATACCGACGACCGTGACCTGCGCAGCGCTGCGGTCGATGCGGCGGCTCTCGCCGGTGCGGATGAGCTGGCCGAGGCGATGCTCGGCCGCGTGCAGCCGGCGAGTGAACGCCGAGATCGTGCCCGGCTGGGTCCGGCCGGTCCAGCGCTGGTCGGGCTCGCCGTCCTCGGGGTCGAGGAACTCGTCGAGGGCCTCGGCCAGCGTCGCCAGGTTGCGGATGACCCGCTCGCCCTTGCCGGGACGCACCTGCTCCCCCGGCTTGTGGCCCATCGCCGGGTCGCGCAGGACGATGGCGCCCGGCTCGCCGGCGACGTCGACGGCGAAGCGCTGGAGCTGCGACCGCACCCGCTCCTCGACGAACGGGATCTGGTTGCGGTAGTCAGACGCGTCTGTGAAGAGGAACCGCAGCAGCCCCTCGTCGACGAACTCGCGAGGCGTCCAGGCGAACGCTCCCACCCCCTCCTGGCGCCCGCCGAGATCGGGCACCACCACGTCGCCGCTGCGTCCCCGGGGCGGCGCCCAGAACGACACCGACGGGAACGGCGCCGGCTCGACCCCTAGCTTCGCCCAAACCGCGGCGGCCTCGTCGCCGAAGTGACGGTTGGGCATGTCCAGCCACAGCAGGTCCTCGCCCTTGACGTTGAACACCAGCACCCGCAGGTTCTGGGCGGCGGTGCCGACGATGTCGGGCCGGCCGGTGAGCATCCGGAGGAAGAACAGCGCGAACGACGTCTTGGTCGCGACGCCCGAGATTCCCGACACCGACATGTGGCCGCCCTTGCGGCCGTCGAAGAAGTCGAGGTCGGCGTACACCGGGTCGCCGTCGCGGCCGAGCCCGACCGGCAGCGGGCGCTCCATCTCGTCGGCGTAGAGGGCCTTCATGCGCTCCTCACCCCGCGCCCGCTCGACCACCTCCCCCGGGTCCGGCGCCACCCACAGCTCGGGATCGACCCGGGTGACCGCCACCCGTGCCGATCGCACCTTGGCGGCGGGCAGGATGCCCTCGGCGGCGATCCGGTGCGTGTCGGACTCGAAGCTCGCTCCCTCGTACAGCGCCTCGACCTCGGTGACGACGCCATAGGTCGAGACCTCGCCGGCCTTGGGCACCTGAGTGCGGAGCACCACGAGGTCGTCGAGCTGGAGGTACTCGTCGTCGTCGATGAGCACCCGGAACTCCCGGGTGGATGTGTGCTGGTTGCCGAGGACTCGGCCCACACCGTTGCGGTCCGCGGTCACGGCGCCACCGCCTGGCGGGCGGCGGCCGCTTGGAGCTGGCGGTGCACGAACGCCGGGTCGCCGAGCCGGCGCCGCAGCTCCCGCTCGAGGGCGGCGATGGGGACGAGGTTCTGGGGAGCCCGCGGGTCGACGTGCGGCTGGGACCCCACCGCCGGGAGCAGAGCGGCGGTGCGGTCGGCGAGCAGGCGGGCCCGTGCGAGGCCGACCGCGGCCGCCACCTCGCAGCGGACCACCCCCGTCCAGCTGTGCCCGCCGGGCGGCACCGCCAGCCGCAGGTACCACGAGTATCGCGGATACGTGGTGATCTCGAACAGCGGGGTGCGCTCGCCGGGCGCAAGGGCAGCCACCACCGCGGCCTTCTCCGGCGGCAGGTAGGGCGCCCGGTGCGACTTGACGTAGCCGACCTTGTCGGTGCCGGACAGCTCGTTGAGGGGCCCGTCGGCCACCACGAAGTACCCGCCGTGGGCGAGGTCCTCGGCCAGCCGGCTCTCGGCGCTGCGCATCGCCCCGTGGAAGTGGCGGATCAGCGCCGCCGGGTCGGTGTCGGGCACGGTCTCGGTGCGGTACGCGAGCTGCGGCCCGGCGACCGGGAACTGCTCGTCGCGACCGCCCGCGAGCACGGCGATGCGATCGATGGAGATCTCCACGACCTCGGACCTGCGCTCGGTGCGGCGCCACAGCACAGCCCCGACGCCGTACGAGCCACAGATGCCGGGAACCGGGCCGTGGGCCGGGTCGTCGACGGTGACCCGGGCATCGACCCGGCGCACCCCGTCGACGAACGCCACGACGGGGACGCCGTCGTCGCGGCCGGGCACCGGTGCCCAATGCCCGTCGACCTCGACGCCGGCGTCGACGGAACCGACCACCGGAGCCATGGCCTCGTCGGCTTCGAACGGGCTGCCGTAGTCGGGCGCCCACTGCTCGACGTACAGCTTCGCCATTCGGGCGATGGTAGCGATGGGGGTCGGCGCGGCCGGGGCACGTTTTCCTAGTCTGAGCAGCCCATGCGAAGGAGCTCGGAAGGTGACCATCCCGCCTGAGGACGCGGCGTACTACGAGCGGAGCCGGGAGCTACTGGAGGACGCCTACCTCGCGGGCGACAACCCGCGCCGCCAATCGGGCTTCTCCGGCGACGACGCCAAGTGGGAGTGGCTGCGCCGGCCCGTCACCAGGGCGTTCCACCGCGACGGCACGTTCCTCGACGTGGGCTGCGCCAGCGGCTACCTCATGGAGACCGCCCAACGCTGGGCCGCCGAAGACGGCCGGCGGATCGAGCCCCACGGGTTGGAGCTGATCCCCTCGCTGGCCGACCTGGCCCGGAGGCGCCTCCCCGGTTGGGCCAACCGCATCCACACCGGAAACGTGATGACGTGGGACCCGCCCCACCGCTACGACTTCGTGCGGAGCGAGCTGATCTACGTCCCCGACCACCTCGGCCCGAAGCTGGTGTCGCGGCTGTTGGACCGGTTCGTGCTCCCGGGCGGGCGCGTGATCATCTGCTCGTACGGCAGCACCACCAGCGACCGGGCGGTCGCCCGGCCTGTCGCCGAGCTGTTGGAGGGCTGGGGGTACTCGGTGGCGGGCAGCCACGAGGAGGTCGCCGACAACGGGCGGGTGGGCATGCGACTCGCCTGGGTGGACGCGTAGCCGGCGGGTCACCGCCTTCCAAAACCTGTACAGCGACGACCGGCGCCCGATCCAGCCCCTCGGCTCGCGCACCGTGGAATGGCTCGACGGGAATGAGGAGCCCGGCCACGCGTCGAGAGCCTGGTGCGGCGGAACCGAGACCCTAACCCCGCACCAGCCGCCACACCGTGCCCACCGTCGAGGTCAGGTACAGCTCTCCGGCGGCGTCGACGCCGAACGACGCGAGGCCCCGGACCTGCCCGAGCTGCGCCGTCCAGTCGAACGTGCGGGCCGTGTCGCGATGCCAGCTCCGCACGAACCCCGTGCAGAAGTCGCCGTAGAAGTAGTGCCCGTCGAGCTCGGGGAGAGCCGCGCCGCGATACACGTAGCCGCCGGTGATCGAGCACCCCTCCGAGTGGTCGTAGGCGAACGCCGGCAGCTCCAGCCCGTCCGGTGAGCAGTCGGGCTGCGAGAAGCAGGCGTTGCCCTCCATGATCGGCCACCCGAAGTTGAGGCCGGGCGTCCCCGCGCCCACCACGTCGACCTCCTCCCACTCGTTCTGGCCGACGTCGGCGACGTAGACCAAGCCGTCGGCGGGGTCGAAGGCGAAGCGCCACGGGTTGCGCAGCCCGTAGGCCCACACCTCGGGCGCCCCGCCCCCGGCGACGAACGGGTTGTCGGACGGGATGGCGTATGGGTCGCCGGCGTCGACGTCGAGGCGCAGGATCGCGGCCAGCAGCGTGTCGGGCCGCTGACCATGGCCGAACCGGTCGTTGGCGCCACCGCCATCGCCGAGGCCCAGGTAGAGCATCCCGTCGGGACCGAACGCCAGCATCCCGCCGTTGTGGTTGCCCGCCGGCTGAGCGACGTCGAGCAGCCGGCGGGCGGTCGCCGGGTCGGCCCGGCCCGGGTCGGCGGCGTCGACCCGGTACTCGACCAGCGCGGTGTCGCCGGCGTTGTCGCTGTAGTGCACGAAGAGTCGCCCGTTGGCGGCGTACTCGGGGTGGAACGCCAGCCCCAGCAAGCCTCGCTCGCCGCCGAAGCTCACCAGCTCCTCGATGTCGAGGAACACCTGCGGCGCGCCGCCCTCCCGTGCCACGACGAGCACGCGACCCGGCTGGTCCACGACGAACAACCGCGGGTCTCCCGGGGGCGACGTGAAGAACACCGGCGCCTCCAGCCCCTCGGCGACCACCTCGAGGCCCAGCGAGACGTCCACGGCCGAGCCGATCGTCGTCGTGCTTCCCGACGACGTGGTCGTCGCGGGAGGCGCCGTCGACGTGGTCGGCGCCGGTTCGGCGACGGTGGTCGGCGGGGGCGGAACGGCTGTCGTCGTCGTCACCGGCGGCGGCTCGGTCGCCGGGGGCACCGTCGGGTCGGCGCCATCGCCGCAAGCGGCGACGACCAGCAGCAGGGCCAGCAGCCGCTTCATCCCCTGACCGGCACGATGCGGTGGACGGTGCCGTCGTCGGTGGCCACGAGCAGCTCCCCGCCGCCGTCCAGGCCGAAGGTGAGGATCTGGCCGACACCCGTCAGCCACTCCCGCTGGTCGGCCGGCTCGCCGGCTGCGTGGCGGAACGACCGCACCCACCCCCGGCAGTAGTCGCCGTAGAAGTAGTGGCCGGCAACCTCGGGGATCGCCGTGCCCCGGTACACGTAGCCGCCGGTCACCGAGCAGCCCTCGTCGTGGGGGTAAGCGAGCACCGGCTCGACGAAGTCGCCCGGGTCGCACTCGGCGATCGCGAAGCACTGCGGCCCCTCGACGATCGGCCAGCCGTAGTTGAGGCCGGGCGCTCCGGCGTCGACCACGTCGATCTCCTCGAAGTCGGCCTGGCCGACGTCGGCGACGTACACCTGCCCGTCGTCGAATGCGAACCGCCACGGGTTGCGCAGCCCGTAGCCCCACACCTCGGCGAGGCCGCCGCCGGCGACGAACGGGTTGTCGGGCGGGATCGCGTACGGATCGGCCGCGTCGACGTCGAGGCGCAGCAGCGTTCCGAGCGGCGTCGCCGGGTCCTGCCCGTTCTCGAACTGGTCCCCCGCGCCGCCGCCGTCGCCCAACCCGACCCACAGGTACCCGTCCGGCCCGAACTCCAACATGCCGCCGTTGTGATTCGGGGCCGGCTGATCGTAGGCCAGCAGCACCCGGTCGTCGTCCCCGCCGCCGGCCTTGTACTCGGCGACGACCGTGTCGCCCTCGCGATCGGTGTAGTGGACGAAGAGCCGGCCGTTCTCGGCGTAGCCGGGATGGAACGCGAGGCCGAGCAGCCCCTGCTCGAGGCTGGCCGCCCCAACCCGGCCGGAAACGTCGAGGAACTCGCGGACCTGGCCGCCGGCGACCTCCAGCACGACCCCCTCCTTCACGCCGAGGTACACCCGGTCGCCGCCCGGCGGCGTGGCGATGGCCTGCACCGTCCCCACGTCCACGGCGAAGGGCTCCAGCGCCAGGCCCGCGAGCGCCCCGTCGGGCACGGTGGCAGTCACCGACGTCGTGGTGGACGGGGCGGTGGTACCAGGCCCGATGGGCGGGTCGCCGCCGGCCGCGTCGCCGCAGGCGGCCGCCAGCATGCCGAGGGCGCAGAGCGCAGCAACGAACCTCACGGCCGCCGAGGCTATCCCTGCGCGGGGCCAATGCTGCGTCCTACCCTCCGCTCGCCGATGACCACCACCGCCGGGACCAAGAACGACCGCCGCACCCTGTTCGGCTGGGCGATGTACGACTGGGCCAACTCGGCGTACGCGACCACGGTGGCGGGGGCGCTGCTGCCGGCGTTCTTCGCCGAGGAGGTGGTGCCCGACGGGGGCTTCGAGGTGTTTGGCCGCGCCGTCGAAGGTGAGACGCTGTGGGCGGCGGTGGTCGGCGTGGGCGCGTTCGTCCTCTTCCTCGCCACCCCGGTGCTGGGGGCCATAGCCGACTTCACGGCCTCGAAGCGCCGCTTCCTCCAGGTCTTCGCCTACGGCGGCGCGTTGTTCACCACCACGATCTTCTTCGTCGGTTCGGGCGACGTGCTGCTGACCCTGGGCCTGTTCTTCGTCGCCCACCTCGGGTTCGTGGGAGCGAACGTGTTCTACGACGGCTTCCTGCCCGACCTCACGACCGACGGCACCATCGACCACCACTCGGCGCGCGGCTACGCGTTCGGTTACGTCGGAGGCGGGCTGCAGCTCGTACTGGCCGCAGCCCTGGTGCTGTTCCACGAGACGCTCGGCATCGGCGAAGCGACCGCCGCCCGGGCGGGCATCGCCATGGCCGGGTTGTGGTGGGCCGCGTTCACCTGGTTCGCGATGGCACGGGTGCCCGAAACCGGCGCCGCGTCGCCCCTCCCGCCCGGCTACGGCCGCGGGCTCACCGCCTACGCCCGCGTGGGCTTCGCCCGCACGTGGGCCACGACCCGGCGCCTACTGGGGTTCCGCCAACTCCTCCTGTTCGTGGTTGCCTACATGCTCTACATCGACGGGGTGCAGACGGTCATCGCCATGACCAGCGTCTACGCCAAGGACACGCTGCTGCTGAAGACCGAGTCGATCCTCGTCGGGTTCCTGATCGCCCAGTTCGTCGCGTTCGGCGGCGCGCTGCTGTTCGGCCGGCTGGCGGCACGCCTCGGGGCGCGGGACGCGCTGCTGGTGTCGATCGCCGCCTGGGGAGCGGTGGCGGTGGCCGCCTACTTCCTGCCCGAAGGCGACGCTGCGCCTTTCTACGTGCTCGCCGCCGTGGTCGGGCTCGTGCTCGGCGGGGTGCAGGCGCTCAGTCGAAGCCTGTACGGCTCCATGATCCCCGAGGAGGCGTCGGCGGAGTTCTTCGGGTTCTTCTCGGTGTTCGGCAAGTTCTCGGCGATCTGGGGACCACTGATCTTCGTCGCCGTCAACGAGGCCACGGGCTCGGCCCGCAACTCGATCCTGTCGCTCATCGTGTTCTTCGTCGCCGGGGGCTGGCTGCTGTCCCGCGTCGACATCGCCGAGGCGCGCGCCTCGCGGGAACGCTGGGACTTCAGCGTCTAACACCCCGCTCACCGGGCTCGAACATCTGCCCCCGACACTGGCGGCATGGGCTACTCGACCCGCGAGCGCACCAGCCACGTGCTGCGCAGGCTCGGCATGGGCGCCGCCGCCGAGCTGGCGGCGTCGCTGCCCGGGCCGGAAGCGGCGATCGCGGCCGCCCTCGACCTGAGCGAGCCGCCCACCACCCCGCCCGACATGGCGGCGCCGCCGGACCGCGAGTCGGCCCGCAACGACGGCGACGTCGAGACCGCGTTTCGCTACTGGCTGGGGCGGATGGCCGCCAGCCCCCGCCTCGTCGAGGAACGGCTGGTGTGGTTCTGGCACGACCACTTCGCCACGTCGCTCCGCAAGGTGCGGGTTCCGTACCTGATGTGGCAGCAGCACCTGACGGTCCGCAGCCTCGCCACGGGCAGCTTCGCCGAGTTGCTGCACGCGATCGCGGTGGACCCGGCGATGCTGCTGTACCTCGACGGGGCCAGCAACCGACGCAGCGCGATCAACGAGAACTTCGGGCGCGAGGTCATGGAGCTGTTCACGCTGGGCCGCGGCCACTACACCGAGGACGACGTCGTGGCAGCGGCCAGGGCGTTCAGTGGGTGGGTCGTCGCGGTGCCCGGCCGGCTGCAGGCGCCCAACCGGGTGGACCCGTGGACAGCGGTGTTCCTTCCCTTCCGCCACGACGGCGGGTCGAAGACGCTGCTCGGCGTGACGGGGCGGCTGGACGCGGCGGCTGCGATCGACGTGCTCCTGGGCCATCCCGCCACCGCGGAGCACGTCGCCGCCAAGCTGTACGGCTGCCTGGTCGGCCTTCCCGCCGACGAGGCCACCAGGAAGCGGCTGGGTGCTGCGTTCCGGCGCGACTACTCGGTGATGGCGCTCGTGGAGGCGATCGTCGCCGATCCCGCCTTCACTTCCGACGCCGCCGTGCGGGCCAGGGTGCGGACGCCGCTGGAGCGGGCCATCGGCATCGCGCAGGGGTTCGCCACTTCCGACCGCGCCGGCCAGGCCCTGCTGCGGGGGCTGCGGACCGCCGGCTACGTGCCCTGGCTCCCGCCCAACGTCGCCGGCTTCCCGGCGGGCGAGCGGCTGCTCGACCCGCACCGCCTGATCCACGGCTTCGACCTCGCGACGCTCGCCGACCCTCGCCGGCTCGGCCGCCTGGGAGCGTCCGGCCTGTTCGCCCGGCTCGGGGTCTTCGACGTGGACGCCGCCACGATCGACCGGGTCGACCGGGCGGGTGGTCCGGCCGACCGGCTGGCGCTGGCGGTCAACGCCCCGGAGTACCTCGTCGCATGACCGAGTCGTGCCCCCTCGTGACGCGCCGCCGCTTCGTACAGGGGCTGGGGGCGACGGTCGCCGTGGTCGCGGCCGGCCGCTACGGGATCTCGGTGTGGGGGCGCGACCCGGCCGCAGCCGCCCCGGCGCCGCCGCCGGGCTCGTGGCCCGTCCCGGAGGAGCGCACGCTGGTGGTGATCGAGATGGGCGGCGGCAACGACGCCCTCAACATGGTGGTCCCCCACCAGAGCGCCGCCTACCACGACCTGCGCGGCGGGCTGGCGGTCGCCGACCCGATCGACCTCGACGGCGAGGTCGGCCTCCACCCTGCCATGCCGGGCCTGGCGGCCCGGTACGCAGCGGGCGGCGTCGCGATCGTGGAGGGCATCGGCTACCCCGAGCCCGACCTGTCGCACTTCGCGTCGCTGAGCACGTGGTGGTCGGGGCAGCCGGGCGCAGTCGGAGCGACGGGGTGGCTCGGCCGCTGGCTCGACGGCGCCGTCGGCGCCGGCGACCCGCTGGCGGCGATCGCCATCGGTCCGGGGCCCGCCCCGGCGCTCGCCGGCGACACCTCGTTCGCGGTCACGGTGCAGGACGCCGGCGGGCTCTCGCCCGGCGTGCCGCCGTGGGTCGACGAGCCCGCCGAGCTGGTGGCGGCATGGGCCGGGCTGGCCGCGGCTCCGATGGACTCCCCCGGGCTGCTGGGGCGGGTGCGGGACGCGGTCGCCGTCACGGCCGCTGCGCACGACCGGCTGGCCGGCGCCGTGGGCCCGGCGGGGGACGCCCCTGCGCCCAGCCGAGGGAGTCTGGCGAGCTCGCTGGACGTGGCCGCCAGGTTGGTGCTCTCCCCCGACGTGTCGCCCGCCGTCCTGTACGTGCATGGCTTCGGCGACTTCGACACCCACCAGGGCCAGCCGAACCGCCACGCCGCACTTCTAGGCGAGCTGGACGAGGCGCTGGCGGCGTTCCTCGACACCGTGGCGGCCGGAGATGCTGCCGACCGGGTGCTGGTGATGACCGCGTCGGAGTTCGGGCGGCGGGCGGCGTCCAACGGTGGCGGCACCGACCACGGCACCGCCGCCGCTCACCTGGTCGTGGGGCCGGCCGTCGCCGGCGGGCGGCACGGGCAGCCCGTCGACCTGCAACACCTCGACGGGCGCGGCAACCCGGCGCACACCGTCGACTTCCGTTCGGTCTATGCGACCGTCCTCGAGACGTGGCTCTCGGCCGACCCCACCGCCGTGCTCGGCGCGACGGTGGAGGCGCTCCCGCTGTTGCAGTCGCGATAGCTGCGTGCCGCGGTAGCGTGGCGTCCGTGTCCCGCCTCTTCATCCTGGTCCTGGCGCTCGCCCTCGCCGCGGCGGCCTGCACGCTCGACAACGACCCGACGATCTCGGCGCCGGTGACGAGCGGCGGCACCGACGACCCCGGCGTCGTCCCCACGACGCTCACCGTGCTGCCGGTGACCACCGTCCCGCCGACCATCCCGCCCGGCGACCGGGCACTGGCCGTGCGCGCCCTCGACGGCGACTCTCTCGTCGTCGACATCGACGGCGTCGAGGAGGAGGTCCGGCTGATCGGCGTGAACGCCCCCGAGGCGGACGAGTGCTTCGGCGACATCGCTCGCGAGAACCTCGCCACGCGGGTGGCGGGCACCGAGGTCATCCTGGCGACTGACCCGGCGGGCGACGACCGCGACCGGTTCGGGCGCCTGTTGCGGTACGTGTTCGCCGGCCCGATCGACGTCAACCGCACGCTGCTGGCCAACGGCCAGGCCGTGTCGCTGAGCACCGGCCACGCCCGCCAGGCCGAGTTCCGGGCCGTCGAGGAAGAGGCCTTCGAGCAGCAGGTCGGGCTGTGGGGCACGGCGCCCTGCGGAGGCGAGGGCGTGCCACAGCGCGCGGTGGTGGTCGGCGAGATCCAGGCCGACCCGCCCGGGCGCGACGAGGAGGCGCTCACGGAGGAATGGGTCGAGATCCGCAACAACGGCGAACTCGCGGCGCCGATGACCGGCTGGGCCCTGCGCGACGAATCCTCCGCCAACCGCTACCGGTTCCCCGACGGCTTCGAGCTGGCGCCGGGCGCCGCCGTGCGGGTCCGCACCGGCTGCGGGACCGACGGCGCCGCCGACCTGCACTGGTGCTCTGACGACCCCGTGTGGAACAACGGCGGCGACACGGTGCTGCTGCTGGACGGCAATTCGACCGTGCTCGACCGGGTTCCCTATCCGTAGAATCGGCCCCCCAGGCGACAAGGGAGGAGCCCGATGGTCACGCTGCTGGTCGGCACGAGGAAGGGCCTGTTCACGCTGACTGCCGACGACAGCCGCAGCGGCTGGGAGGCGGCAGGTCCCGAGTTCGCCGGTTGGCAGGTCAACTCCGTCGACCACGACCCCCGCACCGGCACGACCTACGCAGCAGTGACCTCGGAGATGTACGGCCCCCTCATCGCCCGCAGCGACGACCTCGGCCGCACCTGGGACCGCTCCAGCGAGGGCTTCACCTACGGGGAGGGCGGCGCCGAGCTGCGGGGCGCCTGGGCGGTGAAAGCGGCCCTGGAGCCGGGCGTCGTGTACGCCGGCGCCGGCCCCGCGGGCCTCTTCCGAAGCACCGACGCCGGCAAGACCTGGGCGGAGCTCGCGGCGCTCCGCACGCATCCGACCGCAGAGCACTGGTCTCCCGGTGCCGCCGGCCTGATCCTGCACACGATCGTCCCGCATCCCACCGACCCGAACGTGCTGTGGACCGGGATCTCGGCGGCCGGCGTGTACCGCACCACGGACGGCGGCGAGACGTGGGAGCCGCGCAACGCCGGTATCGGCGCGCCCTGGGAGACGACCGAGCCGCCGGTGGCCGGCCAGTGCTGCCACAAGTTCCGGCTGGGCGGTGGGTCGGCAGCGCGCCTGTTCCAGCAGAACCACGTGGGCCAGTTCCGCTCCGACGATGGCGGCGACACCTGGCAGCCGATCCACGAGGGGCTCCCGTCGGAGTTCGGGTTCCCGGTGGCCACCCACCCCCGGGACGAGGACACGGCCTGGTTCCTGCCGCTGGTCGGGGCCGAGC
>JBFJZV010000085.1:0-13449 GCA_041621915.1 Acidimicrobiia bacterium
TCGGAGCCGTCGATGCTCGGCGCCAGCCCCCACCTCGTCGCCGTGGCCCGGCGGCCCAGATAGGCCGAAGGGCCCTTGACGCCCGGTCCCCGGCCCGATTGGCTGGAAGCGGAGGGCTGAGATGATCGCAGGTCTCTCGTTCCTGCTGGCGACCGTGCTGGTCTGGTTGGTGGTGGTCGGCGTCTGCTTCCTCAAGGGCAAGGCACGGCTCGGTTGGCTGCTCGTATCGGTCACGGCGCTGCCGGTGGTGATCGCCGCCATATCGCTCGGGGCCGAGTTGTGGCTGAGCGACGCGACGGACCCGGACCACGACAAGGCTGTCGAGGTCGGCTGGTCGCTCCTGATCGCGGCGTGGCTGCTCTTCGGCACCGTCACCGGCCTCGTCGCCCTGGTGGCTGCGCTGCGGGCGGCCAAGCCCAACTCGTGGTGGGCGGCCCGTCGGCACACGGAGCGGCCGCCAGACCCGGACTCCAGGGACGCAGCCCGCGTGGACGCCCACTCCTCGTCGAGGTGAGTGGCTAGCGCTCCGAGTCGTCTGCCGGGAGGGTCGATGCGTGCTTCGCTCCGTGAGCTGGAGAACGCCATCCGGGCGAGTTGGGGCCCGGACACGTGCCACACGCCTGAGCAGTGGGATCCGGCCCTGCCCGAACGCGCCCAGTGCGGCACTACGGCGATGGTGGTGCAGGACCTACTCGGCGGCGACCTGCTGGAGGCGAAGGTCTTCCGGGACGGCGAGCACGTGGAGCACCACTACTGGACCCGGCTGCCGTCTGGCGTCGACGTCGACCTGACCGGCGGCCAGTTCGGCGACGGGTTCGAGGTGGGCGAGCCGGTGGTCCGGGCGCGGAACGAGCCGATGCCGCCGCAGCACGAGGCCCAATACTTGGCGCTGGCGGCACGCGTCAAGGATCGTTTGGGCCTCGACGGATACGAGCCGGTCCCGCCGGCTCCTGACCGCAGTTCGTCTGCGTAGATCGCGTTCCTGCATGATTCAGCCCCGGACCCGTGGGGGGCTGCGGTCCCTGACGTGGGTGGGGGCGAGCAGCCGCCTGCGTTGTGGCGGCGAGTCCGGGTCGATGCGGTACCCGGATCCGTGGATCATCACGTGGTGGTGGTACCAACACAAACAGCAGAGGTTGGACGGGTCGTTGGTGCCGCCCAGGCTGCGAGGCACGATGTGGTGGACCTGCAGGCGATAGCCGGAGTTGCAGCCGGCCACCGAGCAGACGCCGCCGTCGCGGGCGATGACGTGGCGGCGCAGCCGCCCGGAGACGACGGCGGCTAGTGGGCCGACGCCGAGGGGGCGGGCGCCGTTGACGTTGACCTCGACCCGGCCGTCGCAGAGGATCTCTTCGAGGGTGTTGGGCCCGATGCGGGTGCCGCCGGGTATCTCGGCGCCGGCTTCGCCGCGGGTGGCGGCGGCGAGGGCCGCGTCGACCATCACGGTGGCGATCGGGCCGGGCCCGGCTAGGCCGTCGGGCAGGTCGCCGCCGAGGGAGTCCTGGGCGATCGACACCAACGCGTCGGCCATGCGCTGGGCCTTGGTGGCGCGCCCGTCGGGCGGGTCGGGCAACTGGTCGGCGCGGCGGGCGGCGGCCTGGCGGAGGATCTCGGCGTCGACGCCGAACAGCGACATGCGGACATCGGCGCGGCTGGAATCGAGGTTGGGCTGCATGAAGAAATACCGGCCCTCGTACGCCTCTCGCTCGTCGACCTTCGACATCCTGCGCCGCCGCCCGGCAAGCCGGAACACCCCGGCGATGTCCCAACCCCGCGACGCGACTCGCTGGGCTTCGGTGGCGCCGGCCTGGACGAGGCGGGTCTCGGCCACCGCCCGCTCGAAGGTGATCTCGCCGGACGCCAGGTCGGCCCGCACCCGGGGGTGGCGGCTGCGGGACAGCCGCGCCAGGTCCTTCGCCGTCGAATGTGACACGTCGAGCCGTCCGGACGCCCATTCCTGCAAGGACCGCGACCCGTCCGCAGTGGGCAACTGGCGGCGGTCCGCTTCGGCCAACCCGGCCGCCTGCACCGCCCGGATCGCCGCGACGTTCGCCTCGCAGCGGACCAGCACCTGCTCCACTTGATCATTCGTCAACTGTGACCAGTCGATCCCATCCATACCGAGCAACGTACCAGCCGCCTATGACACGTTTCCGAGATCAACTCGGCCCCTAAACCGGGGAGAAATGCAACGATTGCAGCGAAAACTGCCAGCCACGTGAGCGTCTGACGAACGAGCGCAGCGGGGTCCGTCGTCTCGAGCACGGTTTCGACGAAAGCGGCAGGGACGAGCGCGAAGAGGAGCCTGCTCCGCTGACTCATGCGGCACCTGGCCGGAGCAGGTCGCAGCGCACGACGGCCAGCTCGCACGGCGGGCCCGGGACCACCGAAGCCGAACTGGACGGGGGTGTGGCAAAGAACACAGTCCAACTCGGCTGACGCCTTCATTATCTGGGCTCTCAGCGCTCGCCGCAACACGGCAAATCGGCGCTTCGGATCGCGAGGTGTCTGAAGTCACTCCGCCTCGATTGAAACTCTGTCAATGTGAGTTCGCGACATGCCCGCCGCCAGGCGGGAAAACGCTTGCCTCCGCTTGCCACAGGCCGCCAGCACCCGCCCGCTACGCCTCCCGCCACCAACCCGGGGCGCGCCGCTCCACCACGGCGTCCTCGCGGGTGGCCGCCCACTCCCCCGCCGCCCGTAGCAGCGCCTGGCCTGCCTTCAACGCCTCACCCGCCGCCGCCCCGTCGGGCCGGCGATCCGATGCCGTCAACGCCGCTGCGAGGAACGCCTCCCCGGCCGCCAGCACCCGCCGCACCGACGGCAGCCGCCGAGCGGTTGCGAGCAGCGTCGTCCGGTTCATCGCCCACACCTCGGCCGGCGAACCGGAGGCCAGCGCCACCACCCGGTACAGCGCCGGCACGTACATCCAGCGGGTGGCAACCAAATAGTCCCACAGCTCGGCGTCGCCACGGCCCACCACCCCGTTGTCGACCCGGGCGGCGTTGCCGGCGGCCTCCGCCAGCCCGATGCGGTCCCGCTCCAGCAGCACCTCGAGCGGCGGCACCGTCACCGGCGGCGGCCCGCCTGCCAGCACCCCGTAGGTGCCGGGGAGGACCGTCCACCAGGTCGGCAGCGTGTCTGTGTCGAGCACCATGAGCTGCAGCGGGATGCCACCCGGCGCCGGGCCGGCCTCGCCCACCACGCGATCCCGCAGCGCCCATGCGTCGCCCATCCCGCCGGGGCGGTACACGTGGACGTCGAGGTCGGACAGACCGGGCATGAAGTCGTAGGGGCCGTCCCACGGCTTGTACGCCGACCCCTTCCACAGGATCGACAGGTAGCTCGGCAGCGCGGCCGCCGCGGCGCGCGCGACGACCCGCACGTACGCGGCGAGCTCGGCCCGGTCGGGACCGGCGGTCGGCATGGGGAGCGCCATGGCTACCTCGTGAACTTGGGCAGGCTGCGGCGCACGAACCCGTACTCGACGTACCACTCGATGGTCCGGCGCAGCGTCGCGGCGAGGGGGCGGTAGTCCACTCCCAGCTCTCGCGTCGCCAGCGAACCGTCGTAGGCGTTGCCGTGCAGCAGGATGCGCACCATCTCCCTACAGATCGGCGGTTTGGGGCGGGTGACTTGAGCGACGGTTCCCACCGCGAGCAGCAGCGGCGTCGCCAGCCAGCGCGGCATCCACCGCACCCGCTGCTCGAGGCCGGTGATCTCGTCGACGAGCACGACGACCTCCCGCAGCCAGTGCCATGGCGGGCTGAGGACGTACCGGTGGCCGGGCTCGCCGTGGCGGGCCGCCAGCACGTGGCCCTCGGCGCAGTCGGCGATGTCGAGCAGCGACACCCGGGTATCGACCGCCGACTTCATCCGCCCTTCGAGGTAGTCGACGAGGATGCGGGCCGTCCCGGTGCTGCGGCCCGGGCCCTGCACCGACGTGGGGTTCACCGACACCACCTCGACGCCGGACAGGCGACCGGCCGCAAGCGCGGCGCGCTCGCCTTCGTGCTTCGAGCGGGCGTACGCGGAGAGGTAGTAGCCGCGGTGCTCGGTGCCCTCTGCGCCGATCGTCCCCCGGTCCTCGCCGAGCGTGCTCGCCGACGACGTGTGCACCACGCGGGTGACCCCCGCCGCGGCCGCCGCCTCCACGACGTTCACCGCTCCCGTCACGTTGACCCTGAACATGGGCAGCGGGTCGCGCTGGCAGTACTCATTGACGCCGGCGACGTGGAACACCAGGTCGCAACCGGCGGCCGCTTCCTGCAGCGTGTCCGGCTCCAGCACGTCGCCGAGCACCGCTTCGGCACCCGCCGCCTCCACCGTCTGCCCACCGGTGCGGTCGCGGACCAGCGCCCGCACGGGCCGGAACTCGGGGTCGAGAGCGATCCGCTCCAGCAACGCTCCCCCGATGAAGCCGGTGCCCCCGGTGACGAGCGTGCCGCCCACTATGCGACGGGGCGGAGCACGCGCTGGAAGCGGGCGAAGTACTGCACCCCGGACACCAGGGTGACCACCACCGCCACCAGCATCAGCCACTCGTCGAAGAACAGCGGCCCGGCCTTGTCAGAGAAGCGCACGACGGCGAACCCCACCGCGATGAACTGCGCCCACGCCTTCGCCTTCCCCCAGATCGACGGCGGCACCGGCGTGCCCGACAGCCCGGCGATACCGCGCAGTCCCATCACCACCACCTCCCGGCCGACGATGACGAACGCGGCGAACGTCCACGCCCGGCCCACGTCGACCAGCGCGAACAGGGTGCCGACGATCAGCAGCTTGTCGGCGATGGTGTCGAGGAACGCGCCCATCACCGACGTGATCTCCCAGCGGCGGGCCAGGTAGCCGTCCACGAAGTCGGTGACCGCCGCCACCACGAACACCACGAACGCCGGGCCGAACCGGCCCTCCAGCACGAGCCACATCACCACCGGGACGAGGAGGATCCTCAGCAAGGCGATGCGGTCGGGTATCGAGACGCGGGTGCTGGTCAAGGTGCGCCCGATAGTACGCCACGGGCGTCTCGTGGCCCGGCTACCGACGCCATCGGCCACGCCCGGCGCCGCGGCGATAGCCGGGCTAACCGAGCGGCGCGAAGAGGTCGACGATGTTGCCTTCGGGGTCGCGGACGGCGGCGTAGCGCTGCCCCCAGAACGCGTCCCACGGCTCCAGGTGACTCTCGTAGCCGGCGCCGGTCAGGTCGGCGTACGTGGCGTCGACGGCGCCGGGGTCGTCGCAGAGGAAGGCCAGGCCGATGCGGCGGGTCGCGTCGCGGGGTGGCGGCACGTAGTCGGGGTTGAAGGAGGTGATCGTCGCCTCGGTGTCGAGCATCAGCCGCAGCCCACCGGGTAACCCCAACTCGGCGTGGCCTCCCGACTCCCCCGCCGGCGCCGTGACCTCGAGGCCGAGCCGCCTGTAGAAGTCGATAGCGGCGTCGATGTCGGCAACCACGATGCCGATGGCGTCGAAGCGCGGTATCAGTCCTCCCATCCGAGCGTGCGCTCGACGGCCTGCGCCCAGCGGCCCCGCAGTCTATCCCTCTCCGCCTGCGCGATGCCGGGCTGCCAGCGCTTGTCCTCCCGCCACAGGCTGCGCAGCTCGTCGAGACCCGACCACACGCCCGCCGCCAACCCGGCAGCGTAGGCGGCGCCCAACGCCGTCGTCTCGGCGATCGCCGGGCGCACCACAGCGACGCCGAGCACATCGGCCTGGAACTGCATCAGCAGCTCGTTGGCGACCATGCCGCCGTCGACCCGCAGCTCGGACATGCCCACGCCGGAGTCCTGCTCCATGGCCTCCAGCACGTCGGCCGACTGGAACGCCGTCGCCTCGAGGGTGGCGCGGGCCAGGTGGCCGGCCCGCACGTACCGGGTGAGGCCGGCGATTACGCCGCGGGCGTCGCTCCGCCAGTGGGGGGCGAACAGGCCGCTGAACGCCGGCACGAAGTAGGCGCCGCCGTTGTCGTCGACGGTGCGGGCCAGCGTTTCGACCTCGGGCGCCGACTCGATGAGCCCCAGGTTGTCGCGCAGCCACTGCACGGCGGCGCCGGCGATCGCCACCGACCCCTCGAGCGCGTAGTTGGCGGGCTCGTCGCCGATGCGATAGGCGACGGTCGTGAGCAGACCGTGCTCCGACGGCACGATCTCGGTGCCGGTGTGGAGCAGCATGAAACAGCCCGTGCCATAGGTGTTCTTGGCCTCGCCGGGTTGGTAGCAGGCCTGGCCGAACACCGCGGCCTGCTGGTCGCCGAGCACGCCCGTCACGGGCACGCCGGCGAGCACGCCACCGGCCTCTCCGAAGTCGCCTACCGAGGACCGGATCTCGGGCAGCATCGCCGCCGGGATGCCCATCTCGCCGGCGATGGCGGCGTCCCAGTCGAGCGTCCGCAGGTCCATCAGCAGCGTGCGGCTGGCGTTGGTGACGTCGGTGCGGTGGTGGCCGGTGAGCTTCCAGATGAGCCAGGCGTCGACGGTGCCGGCCAGCGCACCGCCGCTCTCCGCCCGCTCTCGCAGCCCCTCGACGTGGTCGAGCAGCCAGCGCACCTTGGGGCCCGAGAAATAGGTGGCGAGCGGCAGCCCGGTGGTGGCGCGGAACCGCCCAGGACCGGCGTCGCCGCCGAGCTCCTTGCACAGGCCGTCGGTTCGGGTGTCCTGCCAGACGATCGCCGGGGCCAGCGGCTCGCCGGTGTCCGGGTCCCACACCACAGCGGTCTCTCGCTGGTTCGTGATGCCCACGGCGGCGAGGTCGGCGGGTCGGAGACCGGCCTGGTACAGCGCCGCGGCGGTGACGGCCTCGGTGCGCTGCCAGATCTCGGCGACGTCGTGCTCCACCCAGCCCGGTTGCGGGTAGTGCTGCTCGTGCTCCTGCTGCGCCATGGCCACGAACTGGCCCCGCTCGTCGACCACGACGAAGCGAGTCGACGTGGTCCCCTGATCGATCGCCCCGACGTACCTCATGGTCTGCTTGTTACCCGGCTGGGCACCCCAACCCAGCCTCCTCCGCAACGTGGGGCCCCAACCCCACGGCGGCCGTGCCTCCCAGCCCGGCTGGGCACCCCAACCCAGCCTCCTCCGCAACGTGGGGCCCCAACCCCACGGCGGCCGTGCCTCCCAGCCCGGCTGGGCACCCCAACGTTCATGTGGCGGTCAACTCCCCTGCCCTTTGTCGGGCTTCCTCCGGGCCGTCGGCGAGGTATAGCTCGACCAGGTCGGCGGCGAGCTGCAGCAGCACGTCGACTTCGGCCCGCTCGGTCGACGTGAACCGCTTGAGCACGAAGTCGGCAGGGTCCATCCGGCCGGGCGGGCGCCCAACACCGAACTTGAGCCGCCAGAAGTCCTTCGTGCCGAACGACTTGACCAGCGACGTCACCCCGTTGTGGCCCCCGGCGCCGCCGTTCTCCTGGACCCGCAGCTTGCCGAACGGCAGGTCGATGTCGTCGTGGACCACCAGCACATCGGCTGCGGGCGCGCGGTAGTAGCGCAGCAGCGGGGCGATCGCCTGGCCCGACTCGTTCATGAACGTGCGGTTGCGGACGAGCGCAACCTTCTCGCCGGCGATGCGGATTTCGGCCACCTCGGCGCGGATGCCGAGGCGGGCCTTCTTCCACTTGCCGCCGTGGCGTTCCGCCAGGATGGCGGCGACGTCGCCGCCGGCGTTGTGACGGGTGCCGTCGTAGTCCGACCCGGGGTTCCGCAGCCCGACGACGAGCGGCACCGGGGCCTAGCCCTCGTCGCCCTCGCCGGCGTCCTCGCCTGCCACTCCCTCGGCGCCTTCCTCGCCCTCTTCGCCCTCGAGCGCAGCCAGCTCCTCCTCGGTGAGCTCCGGCTCCTCCTCCTCGGGAAGGCGGGGCGCGAGCACCGTGACGATCGTCGCCTCGGGGTCCTCGAGGTAGGTGACGCCTTCCATCTCGGGCAGGTCCGAGATCTTCAGCGAGTCGCCGATCTGGAGCGCGCTGACGTCGATCGTGATCTCCTGCGGGATGTCGGTGGGCAGCGCCTCCAGCATCACCGAGTTGCGGACCAGCTCCATGACGCCGCCGTCGTCGACGACGCCCCTCGGAGTGCCCTCGAAGTCGATGCCGACCTCGGCCTCGATCGACTCGGTGAGCGAGATGTTCACGAAGTCCAGGTGGATGACTTCGCCCCGCACCGGGTGGCGCTGGACCTCGCGGGCGACCGTCAGGATCTTCTGGCCGTCGACCTGCAGGTTGATGAGGGCGTTCAAGCCGGCTTCGGTGTGAAGGGCGGCGTACAGGTCGCGCGCGTCGACCGAGACGGGGGTGGCCTCGACCTCGCGGCCGTACACGACGGCGGGGATGCGGCCTTCGCGGCGCATGCGGCGCGCCGGTCGGCTGCCGTACTCGGTGCGCGGCTCGGCGCTGAGCGTGAGTTGGTCCATCGGGGCGCGCTCCTGTGGGGTGCGGTGTGGGGTGACCGCATTATCGCGTGTTTGCGCGGCGGGGCCAAAGCGGGACGCATGCGCGCCCGACCGGGCAGCGTGCCGGAGCCCCCTATGCGGAGGAGGCCACCGGCTTGCTGAACAGCACCGGGTCCGACACTCCCAGGGTGTCACCCATGCGGCCGATGTTGATGAACGTAGTGATCACGGCGTTCAGCTCCAGGAGCTGGCCGTTGTCCCAGTGATCGTGCAGAGGGCCCCAGATCTCGTCGCCGACGTCGTTGGCGTCGATCGCGATCTGCTCGACCAGCGCGAACACGGCGCGCTCGGCGTCGGTGTAGGCGGGGCTGTTGCGCCACAGCGAATGGGCGAGGTCGCTGATCCGCTCGGCGGAGTTCCCCAGGTCGGCGGCCAGCTTCTCGTGGGCGCCGTAGCCGTAGTAGCAGCCCATCGCTCGCAGGGTCTTGAGGATGACCAACTCCTTGAACGCCCAGCTCACCCGGCCCTCGCCGAGGGCGCCGATCATGAACGCGGTCAGCGACTTGCAGAACGCCGGGTTCGGGGCGATCGCTTTGACGAAGTTGGGTACGTGACCGAAGTGCTCCTCGGCAGCGGCGTAGGTCTCGGCTAGCTCTTCGGTGGGGGTGTGGACAGGGGTGACGACTGGCATGGTCCCTCCTAGGAGCCGGCCGGCGCTTGGGCCAGGAAGTGGTCGAGGTGATGCTGGGAGGCCTTCGACTTGGGAGGCTCCTTGGCGAACAGGATCGGCTGGTGGCCGTGCCACACCGGCTCCAGCTCCACGCCCATCGCGTCCCCGAACTTCGACACCTGGAGGTAAGCGCCGATGGTGGCGACGATCTCCACGATCTGGGCGTCGTCGTAGTGCTCCTTCACCCGGGTCCACACCTCGGCGGGGATCTGCTCGGGGTCGAGCACGGCGTGGGCACACAGGTCGAGGATCGCCACCTCGTTGGGCGTGTAGTGCTCCGAGGCCCGGTAGACCTGGCCGACGATGTCCGCCTGCTTCTCCTCGGGCACGCCGACCCGGGCCGCCACCACCTCGTGCTGCGTCACGCAGTACAGGCAGTCGCCCATCTTGGTGGCCTTGAGGATGAGCAGCTCCTTGTCGTACCAGGTGAGCGATGGGCCCTCCTGGAGAATGTCGAAGTAGATCTGCCACATCTTGTCGGCGATCTCCGGGGCGTTGCCCGTGATCTTGAAGATGTTGAGCACCATCTCGAAGCGCGCCTCGGCGTCGTCGTAGACCTGTTTGGTCACCGGGTCGGCGTCGGCGGGCTCGATGTACGGCAGTCTGGCCATAGCCCCTCCTCTTGGAGTGCCCGCCCCTTTTTGGAGCGGCCGCATCAGAACATTCTGCAGCGTATGCTCCAAGACTCGCCGCTGTCAACGGGACCCGATGCGACCACGCAAGTTCGACGAGGATCACGTGCTCGACCAGGCGCTCGAGCTGTTCTGGAAGCGAGGCTTCCAGGCCACCACCACGCGCCATCTCGAGGCGGAGCTGGGCCTGAGCCAGTCGAGCCTCTACAACGCCTTCGGATCCAAGCAGGCGCTCCTCACTGCAGCGCTCGACCGGTACGAGGCTCGCATCGACGCCGACCTGGTCCGCCCGCTGGCGGAGGCCGACGCAGGTCTCGACGCCGTCGACGGCTTCTTCGTCGCCCTGGGCCACTGGGTGACCAACGGCGGGCGGCGCGGGTGCATGGTGATCAACCTGATGGCGGAAGACGGCGGGGCAACGCCGGAGATCCGGGTCCGCACCCGCCGCTACCGCCGCCGGGTGCGGACCGCGCTCCGCTGCGCGCTGCGGCGGGCCGCGGCGCGCGGCGACATCGGAGCGGTGGACGTCGAAGCCCGGGCCGACCTGCTCATCGGGGCGGTGCTCGGCGTCAACATCGCCGCACGGGGCGGCGCGTCGGTCGCCGAGCTCGAGCGGCTGCTCGCCGGGACGCGCCAACAGATCGCGCGCTGGCGGGTACTCACCCCGGCAGGAAGCTGAGGCGCACCCGCCGGTCTGGGTTGTCAGCGTTCACGTCGACCAGCACGATGGACTGCCAGGTTCCCAGCGCCGGCCGGCCGGCGAGCACGGGCACCGTGATCGACGGCGCCACCAGCGCGGGGAGGACGTGGTCGGCGCCGTGGCCGGGCGATCCGTGACGGTGGCGGTAGCGCCCGTCCTCGCGGGGCACGACGTCGTCGAGCACGTCGAGCAGGTCGTCGTCGCTGCCCGCCCCGGTCTCCAGGATTGCCACCCCGGCGGTCGCATGCGGCACGAACACCGACAGCAAACCGTCCCCCTTGCCGGCGACGAACTCCCGCGCCTCCGGCGTGATGTCCACCACAGCGCGCCTGCGCCCGGTCGTCAACGAGAGCTCGATGGAGTCCACCGCCGGCGGAGGCTCAGACGTTCTCGCCCATGAAGAGGCCGCTCACCGAACTGTCGGCGAAGATGGCCTTCAGGGCGTCGGCGAGCACCGGGCCGATCGACAGCACCGTCAGCTTGTCCAGCACCTCGATGTCCTGGGGCACCGGCAGCGTGTTGGTGATGATGACTTCCTCGAGGGGGGCGTTCTTGAGGCGGTCGACCGCCGGGTGCGACAGGATGCCGTGAGTCGCGAGGGCGATGACGCTCGACGCGCCGCGCTCCTTCAGCAGCTCGGCGGCGGAGACGATGGTGCCCGCCGTGTCGATCATGTCGTCGATGATCACGCAGTGCCGGTCCCGAACCCTGCCGACGATCTCCAGCGCTTCGGAGACGTTGTGCTCGTCGGGGCTGCGCCGCTTGTTGACGAACGCCACGTGGGCATCGAGACGGCGAGCGTACTTCGACGCCAGCTTCACCCGGCCCGAGTCCGGCGACACCACGGTCAGCGGCCCCTCGGTGCGCTCCTGGAGGTACTCGGTGAACACCGGCAGGGCGGTCAGGTGGTCGAACGGCTTGGGGATGAAACCCTGGAGCTGCCCGGCGTGGAGGTTCACCGACACCATGCGGTCGGCCCCCGCCGCCACGAACATGTCGCCGATCAGCCGGGCGCTGATGGGCTCCCGCGGCAGTCCCTTCTTGTCCTGGCGGGAGTAGCCGTAGTACGGCACGACCGCGGTGATCCGCTTCGCCGACGCCCGCTTGAGGGCGTCGATCATCAGGAGCTGCTCCATGATGTGAAAGTTGATGGGCTTCGAGTGGCTCTGGATCACGAAGCAATCCGCGCCCCGCACGCTCTCGGTGTAGCGGATGTAGATCTCGCCATTGGCGAAGGTGCCCCGCTCGACGCCGCCCAGCTTCACGCCCAGCAGCTCTGCGACCTCGTCGGCGAGCGGCAGGTTCGCCGAGCCGGAGAACACCATCATCCGCTTCTCGCCCGCGAGTCTCATGCGTCGCCGCTCCGCTCTGCCCGCTTCCGGCGCGCAGCGTAGTCGGGGATGTTGCGTTGCTGCGAACGAGCCACCCCGAGGGCGCCCGGCGGCACGTCCTTGGAGATGACCGACCCGGCGCCGGTCCACGCGTCGTCACCGATCTCGAGCGGTGCCACCAGCATCGTGTCGGACCCGATCCTCACCCGATCGCCAATCACGGTGCGGTGCTTCTGGTACCCGTCGTAGTTGCAGGTGACGGTCGCTGCCCCGATGTTCGCGTCCTCCCCGATCTCGGCGTCACCCAGGTACGACAGGTGCGGGACCTTGCTGCGGTCCCCCACCACGGTCTTCTTCAGCTCCACATAAGTGCCGGCTCTTGCCTCGGCGCCGAGGACGGTACCGGGCCGGAGCACGGCATACGGGCCGACGCTGGCTCGCGCCCCGACTTCGGCGCCGTTGAGCACCGAGTAGCGGATGATGGCGTCCTCGCCGATGCGGGAGTCCCGCACGTGCACGTCGGGACCGATCTCGGCGCCGGCCGCCACCACCGTGTCTCCCTCCAGGTGCACGCCCGGGTAGAGGCGAACCCCGGCCGACAGCACGACGCCGGCGTCGACGTACACGCGGTCGGGGTCGAGGATCCACACCCCCTCCCCCATCCAGCCCGCGTTGATGCGCCGCCGCATCGCCGCGGCGGCGTCCGCCAGCTCCTGGACCGAGTTCACACCGGTGACCTCTGCGGGATCGCCGAGCACCGCGGCGAGCTGCTCGCCGTCGCCGGCCAGGATCCCGATCACGTCGGTGAGGTACTCCTCGCCCTGCGCGTTGTTGGTGCCCAGCCGGTCGAGCGCAGCGGCGAGGGCACCGAAGCGGAATGCGTACATCGACGTGCCGACCTCGCGGATGCCGAGCTGGCGGGGATCGGCATCGCGATCTTCCACGATGCCCCGCACCGAGCCGTCGTCGGCCCGCAGCACCCGCCCGTACCCCGTGGGGTCGTCCAGCTCGGTCGTGAGAAGGGTCGCCGCCGCCCCCTCCTCCCGATGCGCCGCCAGCAAGCCGGCCAGCGCGGCGCCGGACACCAGTGGCGTGTCGCCCGGGACCACCAGGACCTCGTCGCCGGGGGCGCCGTCCATCGCCTCGACCGCGATCCGCGTAGCGTGCCCAGTGCCGAGCTGGCGGTCCTGGATGACCGTGCGGACGCCGTCCGGGAGCTGTTCCCGCACGGCGTCTGCCTCGTGGCCGACCACCACGACGACCTCATCGGGCTGGGTCCCGGCGACCGCCTCCAAGACCCAGGCCACCAGCGGCCGCCCCGCGACCTCATGGAGGACCTTTGGTAGAGAGGACTTCATCCGGGTGCCCTGCCCGGCCGCCATGATCACGGCTCTGGTCGCCATTCCGCCGGCCTCCTCGCTCGGCCTCACCCGCGGCTCGTCCGCTGGGGGGACAGGACTCGAACCTGTACTAAAGGGACCAAAACCCTTCGTGCTGCCAATTACACCACCCCCCACTGGGCGGGTCAGGCGAGTGTACCGCTGCCGGTCTCCACTCCCCGCGGCCAGGGCGCCGCAGCGCGGGCGGCGCGGGCACCCACCGGGGCTTCGTCGACCGCGGCGGCGGCCTCGCCTGCGTCGACGAAGTACGCGTACAGGGCGGGCCCGCTGCCGGACA
>JBFJZV010000086.1:0-13445 GCA_041621915.1 Acidimicrobiia bacterium
ACGAGCCGCCTCGTGAACGCGAGCGGTGCCCCCTCGGTGAGGGCGGGCTCCTCTTCGACGTCGACGCCGAGGGCGGCCGCCAGCGGCTCGACGGTCTGCGTGCACCGCACGTACGGGCTCGTCAGCACGCGGGTCACCGGCATGCCACTGAGGGTCTCGGTGAGCCACTCGACCTCCGCCCAGCCGTCGCCCTGCACCGGCCGCTCCCGGTCGTCGCCGTCCCAGTCGTCGCGGCGACCGGCAGACGCGTGCCGCACCAGGTAGATCGTCGACCGGGCCGGGTCGGCGGCGAGGGTGTCGCCCCACTCCAGCACCGCCCGGTCGCGGGGGTAGGTCAGGCGTTCCCTGGCTGCCGTGGCGGGCAGCCAGGCCAACTCGTCCACCTCGTCGTTGGCGGCGAACTCGCCCGCGGCGGCTTCCATCAGCCAGTAGCGAACGACCTTGTGGTCGCCGCCGCCGGTGCGGTAGGCGACCGATCCCAGCAGCGGGCCGGGCCGGCAGCTCCAGCCCGTCTCCTCCTCGACCTCCCGCTCCGCCGCTTCCGCCACGGACTCCCCGCGATCGACCTTGCCCTTGGGCAGCGACCAGTCGTCGTAGCGCGGGCGGTGCACCACCGCGTACTCGACCGCACCGCTGCGCCGCCGGTACAGCACGCCGCCCCCCGCCATCACGACGGCGGTCGGCGCAGCCTTCACCCGTGCGGTCGCGTGCGGTCGAGCGCCAGCTCCTGGAACCGCTCGTGGGCGTTGGCCCCCTCGTCGACCGCAACCTTGATCCAGGTGCCGTCGGGCTCGAGGTGCCACGCCAGCATGTCGTCGGCGAGGTTCACCTGGAGGACGGTCTCCACCCGCTCCTGCAGTGCCGGATCCTCGACCGGTGCGAGCGCCTCCACCCGCCCGCTCAGGTTGCGCGGCATGAGGTCGGCCGAGCCCAGGAAGTACGTGGCGCCCCGGCCGGGATGGCCGAACCGGTAGATGCGGGAGTGCTCCAGGTAGCGGCCCACCAAGGAGCGGATGCGGATGTTCTCCGACATTCCCGGCACCCCGGGCCGCAGGGCGCAGATGCCCCGCACGACCAGGTCGATCTGGACCCCGGCCTCGGACGCCTCGTACAGCGCGTCGATCATCGCGGTGTCGAGCAGGTGGTTGATCTTGAAGACGAGCCGCCCTTCGGGACCGAGCTCCATCTCCCGTTCGATCAACCGCAGCAGGCCGGGCCGCAGCGTGGTGGGCGCCACCAGCAGCTTGCGGTAGTCGGTGCGGACCCCGCCGCCGGTGAGCACGTTGAACAGCTCCGAGAGGTCGGCGCCGATGTCCGGGTCGGAGGTGAACAGCGCCAGGTCCTCGTAGATGCGGGCGGTCTTGGGGTTGTAGTTGCCGGTGCCGACGTTGCTGTAGCGGCGCAGCTCGCTGCCCTCCTTGCGCACCACGAGCGACACCTTGGAGTGCGTCTTGAGCCCCATCACGCCGTAGACGACGTGGACGCCGGCCTCCTCGAGCAGCCGGGCCCAGCGGATGTTCGCCTGCTCGTCGAATCGGGCCTTCAGCTCCACGAGGCACACCACCTGCTTGCCGCTCTGGGCGGCTGCGATCAGCGAGCGCACGACCGACTCCTCGCCACCGAGGGCGGGGTCGTCGGGCATCGAGGTGCGGTAGAGCGTCTGCTTGATCGCCAGCACGTGAGGGTCGGCGGCGGCCTGGGCGAGGAAGGCCCCCGCCGAGGTGGCGAACGACTCGTAGGGCATGTGCACCAGCACGTCGCCCCTGCGCAGCACCTCGAAGAAGTCGGGAGTCTCGGGGCCGACCTTGGCCAGCCGGGCCTGGGTGGTGGGCGTCCAGGGCGGGTCCTTGAGATCCGGCCTGTTCAGGCCGTGCAGCGCCCACAGCCCCGAGAGGTCGAGCGGCGCCTCCGAGATGTACAGCTCGTCGAGGTCGAGCTTCAGCTCACGCATCAGCAGCTCGAGCGCGTCGGGCGACATGTCCGGGTGGATCTCGAGGTGGACGGCCCGCGAGAAGCGCTGCCGCATCTGGAGCACGGTCTCCATCGCGTCGAGCAGGTCCTCGGCCTCTTCCTCCTCGATCGCCAGGTCGGCGTTGCGCGTCACCCGGAAGGCATGGTGGGCGACGACCCGCCGCCCCGGGAACAGTCGCTCGACGTGGTGGGCGATCACCTGCTCCAGCGGAACGAACCGCTCACCGTCGGCCAGCACGATGAACCGGGGCAGGATCGGCGGCACCTTGACCCGGGCGAACTGGACGTCCCCGTCGGTCGGGTCGGCAGTGAGCACCGCGAGGTTCAGCGACAGGTTGGAGATGTACGGGAACGGGTGGGCGGGGTCGACCGCCAGCGGGGTGAGCACGGGGTAGATCTGGCTCTCGAAGATCTCGTCGAGCTCCTTGCGGTCGTCGCCGGCGAGCTGGCTGTAGTCGGCGAGCCGGATGCCGTGCTCCTCGAGCTCGGGGAGGATCTCCTTCATGAAGACCTTGTCCCGCTGCTCCATGAGCGGCACGACCTTGCGACGGATGGCATCGAGCTGGGCCTCCGGAGTCATCCCGTCGGGCGACGTGGCGGCCACCCCCGCGAGCACCTGCTCCTTGAGCCCGGCGACCCGCACCTGGAAGAACTCGTCGAGGTTGCCGCTGACGATCGCCACGAACTTGGCCCGCTCGAGCAGCGGGACATCGGGGTTCTCGGCCAGCGCGAGCACCCGCGCCTGGAAGTCGAGCACCGAGAGCTCGCGGTTGAAGTACCGCGTGGTGTTGTCGACGTCGGTCATGCGAGGGCAGCATCTTACCGATGCCGCCTTGGCTAGTTCTGGGCCTACCGTGGCAGGCATGCCCGAATCCGTGTGGGACTATCCGAGGCCGCCGAAGGTGGAGCCGGCCGCGAAGCCGGTGCGGGTGGAGCATGCCGGCGTCGAGGTGGCTGTGTCGGACGGCGCGCTGCGAGTGCTGGAGACCAGCCACCCGCCCGGCTACTACATCCCGCCCGGTGACGTCGCCGCCGGCGTCCTCGAGCCGTCCGAGCGGCGCACGGTGTGCGAGTTCAAGGGCGTGGCGCACTACTGGGACCTGCGGGTGGGGGAGTCGGTGATCCGCGACGCCGCGTGGTCGTACCCGTCGCCGGCGCCGGGGTACGAAGCGCTGCGCGACCACCTGGCCTTCTATCCGAGCCGGGTGGACGCCTGCTTCGTCGGCGACGAGCGGGTGGAGGCCCAGGAAGGCGACTTCTACGGCGGCTGGATCACCGGCGACATCGAGGGCCCCTTCAAGGGCGGCCCGGGGACCTGGGGTTGGTAGGGGCGTTGGGGGGCGCCGAACTCGGCGTCGAGCTTGGCGATCAGGTGGTCGAACTCGATGCCTTGCCAAGTTGCGCGTGCCGACTCGACGTGGTGGTTGCGTTCCTCGTCATCGCCGGCCACCCGCGCCAGAGCCTGGTGAGCAAGGCCAATGAGACCACGGGCGCTCCGCCGCGATGTAGCGCTCCATAGCCTCCTCGTAGTGGGTGCGGGCGGTGTCGTGGTCGGAGCGGGCGAGCGCGATGTCGCCGAGGCCTTTGATGCAGTTGACTTCGCCGAGGACGTCGCCGACTTGTTGGTAGCGGGGGAGGGCGGTGTCGTAGTGGGTGCGGGCGGTGTCGTGGTCGGAGCGGGCGAGGGCGAGGTCGCCGAGTTTGATGCAGTTGGCTTCGCCGAGGACGTCGCCGACTTGTTGGTAGCGGGGGAGGGCGGTGTCGTAGTGGGTGCGGGCGGCGGGCCGGTTGGACGCGTCGCATGCCACGGCGAAGGACCTGGTGCGGGTCTCCCGCAGCCGCCACCCTCAGATCTGGGCCGATCTGGCCGCCGGGGTGGTCGGGTTCGAGCGGGCGGTGGCCGAGACCCGCCTCGTCCAGGCCGGCGCGACCGAAGCGCAGCGGCTGGCGTCGCGGGGTTGGGACATCGCTGGGGTGCATCGGCTGGTGGCGAGGCGGCGTCGGCTCACCAAGGTCGACGAGCGGGAGGCGTACGAGGGCCGGTATTTCTTCATGCAGTCCAACCTCGATTCCAGCCGCGCCGATGTCCGCTTGTCGCTGTTCGGCGTCGACGCCGAGGTCTTCCGCCAGGCCGCTGCCCGCCGCGCCGACGAGCTACCTGACCCGCCGGACGGGCGCGCCACCAAGGCCCAGCGGATGGCGGACGCGTTGGTGGCGATCGCCCAGGACACCCTCGGCGGCGACGCCCCGGAGGGCGAAGCCCCGGCGGGTCCGGTGGCCACGGTGATGGTCGACGCCGAACTGGCCGCCGCCACCCGCGGCGAAGCCGGCGCCGACATCACCGGCGGTACCCGCATCGGGCCCAACACGCTCGAAGAGATCCTCTGCGACGGCCGGGTCGAGGTCAACGTCAACGGCGCCCGCCCCCTCGGCGTCGGCCCCCTCGCCGCCGCCGTCGCACCCCGGGTGCGCCGCCACGTCATCGCCCGCGACGGCGGCGTCTGCTCAGTCGCCGGCTGCAACTCCCGCTACCGCCTCCAAGCCCACCACATCGTGCCCCGCAGCCTCGGCGGCACCAACGACCCGACCAACCTCTGCTGTTTGTGCTGGTACCACCACCATGCTTCTTGGACCGGCCGCCAACGCGTCTCTCGACCTGCCGCAGCGGACGAGTGGCCGGTCCGCTCGCCCTCATTTCGGGCTCGCAGTTGCGCTCAACCGGCCAGGCCTTCAGTCGCAACTCAACACGAATAGCCCACGGATCGGGGTACCGCATCGACCCGGATTCACCACCGCAACGGCGCCGCCTGCTCGCGCCGGCGCATGGCAGGGACCGCAGCCCCCCACGTGTCCGGGGCTGAAGCACCCACGCCACCGCCAAACGCAGCGACAACCTACCGGTGGGACTCCTCCAGCGCCTTGACTTTCGCCAGGCGGCGGCGATGGCGCGCCTCGCCCGTGAACTGGGCGCCGAGGAACTCCTCGACGACGTCCCACGCCAGTTCCTCTCCGATCACCCGGCTGCCGACCGCCACGACGTTGGCGTCGTCGTGCTCGACCGACTGGTGGGCGGTGTAGGTGTCGTGGGCCTGGGCGCAGCGGACCCCGTCCAGCTTGTTGGCGGCGATCGCGGCGCCGGCCCCGGAGCCGCACACGATCACGCCCCGGTCGGCCTTGCCGGCCACGACGGCACGGCCCACTGCCGCCGCATAGTCGGGGTAGTCGACCGACTCGGTCGAGTGGGTGCCGAGATCGGTCACCGCGTGCCCGGCGTCGGCCAGCCGCGCCGCCAGCACCTGTTTCAGCTCGTAACCGGCGTGGTCGCTGCCGATGGCGACGCGCAAATCGGGCTCCGTCTCGGGGACGCGAGGTTACCCCCGGTGCTCGGTACGCTGCGGCTGGTGCGCCCATTCGCCGTCCTCACGTTGCTCGCCGCCGTCGTCGCCGGCATCTCGGTGGCGGTGGCGGCCTCCCGATCCGACAGCGGTCCGGACGCCCCGCCGGTCGAGGCGCTGACCACCGACTGCTTCGCCGACGGGTGCGCCGAGCACCCCACCGGCTGGGACGTGGAGGTCGGCGACACGTTCCTCACCTTCGCCCACCCGCTCGACCCGGATCGGGTGCTGGGTTCGGTCGGCAAAGTCGACATGGAGGGTCTGGTCACAAACGCCGGCGGCTCGTGGCCCGCCCCCACCGAGGATGTCGTCCGGGCGTTCTTCGAGCTGCTCGGCCAGGACCAGGACGCCGAGATCGAAGGCGACCCGGAGCTGCTCGCCGACGGCTCGGTGCAGGCCGAAGGCCGCCTCGAGGGCCTCCACCTCTGGTACCGGCTGGTGCCGGTCGACGGGCCGCGCGCGATCGGCATCGAGATCCGCGCCCCCAACAACACTTGGGACGCCCACGCCGAAGCCTGGCGGACAGGGCTCGATATCGGCGCCGGCTCGTAGAATTCCGCCATGGGCCCCACCACCGCCATGCGGTTCGCCGTATGCGCCCTCGGCCTCGCCTCGCTTGCCCCACCGGCCGCGGCTCACGTCCCCGAGGGCTTGGTGCCGGTCTACGAGACCGTCACCATCGAGCCCGCCGGGGGGGCGCTCGAGTACCGGGGCCGGGCGTACGACGGGACGCTGGTGGTGCGGGCCCACGACGACGGGCTGGCGGTCGTGGAGCGCACCGACCTCGACGGCTACCTCGCCGGGATCCGCGAAGTGCCGTTCTCGTGGCCGGACGACGCGCTGGCGGCGCAGGTCGTCGCCGCTCGCAGCTACCTGGCGTCGGACCTGGCGAGGGGCCGCAGCGACAGCGGCCGCAAGTACGGGTACGACATCTGCGCGACCACCGCCTGCCAGGTGTACGCAGGCGCCGGGTTGGAGACGGAGGAGGGAGGCGACCGATGGGCGGCAGCCATCGCCGCGACCGCCGGCGAGATTCTCGTACATGGCGGTGGCCCCGCCCGCACCTTCTACCACTCCACCAGCGGCGGCCGCACCGAGCCGGTGCAGGACGTGTGGGCCGGCAGCACGCCGGTGCCCTACCTGGTCGGCGCCGAGTCGCCCGGCGAGCCGTCACCGTTCGCCGACTGGCGGGTCACCCTGCCCGCCCGCGCGTTCACCCGGATCCTCACGGCCGCAGGGATGGAGGTGGCCGGGGAGCTGGAAGCCGTGGAGACCCTCCCCGCTCCACCGGGCAGCGGCGTGTGGCGGGTGCGGCTGGTGGCTGGTGGCGAGGCCAACGTCGTCGACATCGCCGAGATCCGGGCCGCCCTGAACCGCCACGGCGGCGACCTGTACCCCGAGCTGCTTCCCGCCCGCCGCTCCAACGGGCGCCCCTACCCGCAAGCGATCCTGTCGTACCGGTTCGACCTCGCCCTGGAGCGCCCCCGGGCCCGGCTGTCGCCGAGCATCCGTCGCCTGGTGCCCGACGACGACCTGCCGCCCGACACCAGCGTCGTGATCAGCGGGCGGGGCTGGGGTCACCACGTCGGCATGAGCCAGTACGGGGCGCTCGCCATGGCGCGGGCGGGCGCGAGCTACGCCGACATCCTCGCCCACTACTACGGCGGCCTGCGGCCCGAGGCGGACGGCGGGATCCTGCCCGACGAGATCGCGGTGGGCCTCGCATGGGAGCAGGGCGAAGTTGTCGTCGGCGGCCAGGCGCGGCTCGCCGGTGACGGCGAGCCGCTGCTCGGCGACGGGCGGCCGTGGCGGCTGCTCTACGACGGCGAGGGGCGGGTGGCGGTGGTGCCGCCGCTGGCCCGGCTACGCGATCTGCTCGGCCCCCGCCCGGTGGGCATTCCCGCCCTGGGGGCCGCCTTGACCGGCCGAATATGATCTGACCCGAGGAGGTGTTACGTGAAGAAGGGAACCAAAGTCGAGGCGCTCACGAAGAAGGCGGGCCAGGTCCCCCGGTCGGGCACCGTCGAGGCCGTGCGGGGTGACACCGTCGAGGTGCGGTGGGACGATGGCCATCTGAGCGTGATTTCGAAACGCGCTCTCACCGAGCATCGCAAGAGCTGAGGGGCCGGGTTTCGCGTTAGGCGCTCCTTCCCATTTACACTATGGGAACAGGAGAAACCGTCCCCTGGTTGCCAGGAGTGCCATGACCGACCAGATCCTCGCCGACGAGCAGGCGCCTACCGAGGCCGAGCCGATCGACCTCGGCCTGCTCGACGAGACGCTCGAGTACATCCGCCCCGCCCTCCAGGCGGACGGCGGCGACTTGATCCTGCTCGGGGCCGAGGAGGGCAAGGTCACGCTGCAGCTCGTCGGCGCCTGCGGCGGGTGCCCGATGTCGACCATGACGCTCACCGCGGGCATCGAGCGCATCCTGCGCGACCGGGTACCCGGCGTGGAAGAGGTCGTCGCCGTCTGATCCGCCGGCCGGGGCGATAACCTCGCCGGGTCGTGGCCACGTCAGCAAACTCGCTCGAACTCGTGTCGGCCGCTCGCGCCGGTGACCGCCGGGCGCTCGCCCGGATGCTCTCGCTGGTGGAGAACGACCGCTCCGAGGGCCCCGCCGTGCTCGCCGAGGTGTTCGGCGCCGGCGGGCAAGCCCACGTGGTCGGCCTCACCGGCGCCCCCGGCGCCGGGAAGAGCACGATCACGGACGGCCTCATCCGGGTGTTGCGGGCCGCCGGCGTCGAAGTGGCGGTGCTGGCCGTCGATCCCTCCAGCCCGTACACCGGCGGGGCGATCCTCGGAGATCGCATCCGCATGCAGGACCACGTCTCCGACCCGGGCGTCTACATCCGGTCGATGGCGAGCCGCGGCCACCTGGGCGGCGTCGCCGCAGCCACCCCCAAGGCGCTGGCCGTGCTCGACGGGACCGGCTTCCCAGTGGTGCTCGTGGAGACGGTGGGGGTGGGCCAGGCCGAGGTCGAGATCGCCTCGAACGCCGACACGACCGTCGTTGTGGTGACCCCCGGGTGGGGTGACGGCATCCAGGCGGCCAAGGCGGGCCTGCTGGAGGTGGGCGACGTGTTCGTCGTCAACAAGGCCGACCGGCCGGGCGTCGACGCCACCGTCCGGGATCTCGAGCAGATGCTGGACATGGGCGGCGAGCGCCCGTGGCGACCACCGGTGGTGATCACCACCGCCAGCGCCGGCGAGGGCATCGCCGCGCTGTGGGAGGCGATCGCTGGCCACCGCGACCACATGCGCCACAGCGGCGGGCTGGCCGAGCGGCGGGCTGCTCGGCTCGAGCGCGAAGTGGAAACGGCCATCACCAGCACGGTGCAACGCCGGCTGCGGCGAGCGGCCGGCGGCGAGCGGGTCGGCGGCGTGCTGGCGGAGGTGCGGGAGCGCCGCCTCGACCCATGGGCGGCCGCGGAGCGGATCCTGGACGGCGCCTCGTAGATTGGGCCCCTCATCTACGTGGAGGAGCACCGTGAGCCTGGTCGATTACGAGGTCGACGGCGCCGTCGCCGTCATCACCCTCGACCGCCCGCCCGTCAACGCGCTGAACGCCGACCTGGTCGCCGCCGTCGGCGACGCGGTGGCGCAGGCCGCCCACCCCGCGGTCCGCGCGGTGGTGATCACCGGCGCGCCGCACTTCGCCGCCGGCGCCGACATCACCGGCTTCCAGGCCGCCTTCGACTCCGGCGCCGAGGACTCGCTCGCCCTCAGCCTCGCCGGCGTGGTGCGCGACCTCGAGCGGCTCCCCAAGCCGGTGATCGCCGCGGTGCGCGGCTACGCCCTCGGCGGCGGGCTGGAGCTGGCCATGGGGGCCGACTTCATCTACCTCGCCGACGACGCGCAGGTGGGCCAGCCCGAGATCAAGCTGGGGATCATCCCGGGCGCCGGCGGCACGCAGCGGCTGCCCCGCCTGGTCGGGTTCGCCCGCGCCAAGGAGCTCAACTACACCGGCCGGTTCGTCGGGGCCGAGGAGGCGCTGGCGATCGGCCTCGCCACCAAGGTCGCGCCCGCCGGCGAGCTCCTCGACACCGCCAAGGCCGACGCGGCCCGCTACGCCGCCGGGCCCACGGTGGCGCTCGGCGCCGCCAAGCAGGCGATGAACGAGGGCTGGGGCCGCCCGATCGACGATGCTATGGCGGCCGAAGCGGAGGCGTTCGCGACGTGCTTCGCCACCGACGATGCCCAGGAGGGCGTCGCGGCGTTCCTGGCCAAGCGGGAGCCGGCCTTCACCGGCCGGTAGCCGTCAGAACCGGTCGCGGAACCGGCGCAGGTTGCGCCGCCACACCCAGCCGAACACCGGCTTGGCCGCCCACGCTCCCAGCGGCCCGCCGAAGAACCACGGGAAGTCGATGCGCTCCCGCCACGTCATCGTCGTGGCGCCCGGCCCGGACGGCTCGAACGCGAATTCGCCGGCCCCGGTGAACAAGCCCTTGTGGCGCACCGCCATGCGGTGCGGCGGCTCCCAGGCGGTGAACTCCATGACGTCCGTGGTGCGGAGCGGCCCGAACCGAGTCTCGACCTCGACGCGGGTGCCCACGCCCTGTCGCTGATCGGTGAGGAAGTCGAGCCGGTAGGCGTCCGCCATCCACTCGACGTGGCTCGCGACGTCGGCCGCCTCCTCCCACACCTGGTCGATCGGGGCAGGGATCTCGATCCGGACGACGACGTGGGGGGTCATGGTTGCGCAGGCTAAACCGCGCGCCACCCCTAGCATCGGGCACTGCCTCCCGGAAGCTGTCGGTTCGTGGTGAAGCGCGTCTTTGGTCTCGTCGCTCGGGTGGCCCTGGTGGCCGCCCTGGTGGGCGCGGTGTGGTGGTTCGCCTCCTCGTCCTGGGACGTCGCCGACGAGCTGCGCGCCAACGTCCTGACCTACCGGTACCGTCCCGAGGCGGTGACCGACGAGGTGCTGGCGGTGACGGCCGAGACCATCACCCTGGCCCGCTCGCCGCGCACGCAGCTCAACGGGGTGCTCGCCATCGAGACACCCGGGGGTCGTGGGCTGGTGGGGGAGGTGCGGACGGTGGACGCCGACGCGGTGGTGCGTGGCTTCAACCTCATCGCCGGGGAGGTCGACGTCGGCGACGCTGCGGTGCTCGGCTCGCAAGTGCGCCCCGGTGACCCGTTCAGCGCGCTGGGCATCCGCTTCGACGACGTTGCCGTCGAGGGCCCGCTCGGGACGTATCCGGCATGGTTCGTCGAGGGGGAGCGGACCACCTGGGTCATCTACGTCCATGGCTGGGGCAGCGCCGACCGGTCCGGCGTCAACAACGTGCTGCCGCTGTTCACGGAGCTGGGGTATCCCGTGCTGGCGATCTCCTACCGGGACGACCCCACCGCCCCGCCGACCGACGACGAGGTGTTCCGATGGGGCCTCGACGAGTGGGAGGACGTCGAAGCCGCCGCCCGCTGGGCGCGCGACCAGGGGGCCGACGACTTCGTCGTCTTCGCCCACGACCAGGGCGCTTCGCTCGTGTCGATGTTCCTCCACGAGTCGCCGCTGCGCACCCGTACCCGCGCCGTCATCTACGACTCGCCGGTGCTGGCCGTCGACGACATCGCCGATGCCTACGCAGAAGCCGAGGAGCTACCCCGCTACCTCGCCTCGCCGGGCAAGGCGCTGGCCGCCTTCCGGTTCCACGTGCGCTGGTCCCGGCTCGATCAGGTCGGCCGCGCCGACGAGTGGGAGACGCCGATGCTGCTCATCCACGGGACCGCGAACCAGCAGGTGCCCGTGGAGTCCAGCGACCGGTTCGCCGACGCCCGCCCCGACCTGGTGACCTACGAGCGCTTCGACGGGATCGGCCACCTGCTCGCCTGGAACGCCAACCGCCCCCGCTACGAGCTGGCCGTCCGCCGCCTGTTCACCCAGGTCGAGGCGTTGCTGGCCGAATCGTGATGCGCACCCGCGCCTGCCCCCTCCGGCCCGGCGCGTGCGGCGCCGGCCCACCTCCCCCGCATGTGCTGGGGAGGCAAGAGGGCCGCGCGGTCTGCACCCCCCGCTGTGCCGGGGGAGCCCCCGAGCCGAAGGCGAGGGGGAGGGGGGCGGGCGCGGGCGCGCAAACCTGCGACAATCGAGCCTCATGATCTACCTCGACCACGCTGCCACCACGCCGCTGCGGCCCGAGGCCCGGGAGGCGATGGCGCCGTTCCACGGCGACCTTTTCGGCAACCCGTCGGGCGCCCACGGGATTGCCCGCCGCGCCAAGAACGCGCTCGAGGCGGCCCGGGAAGAAGCCGCCGAGCTGCTCGGCGCCGAGCACCCGCTGGACGTGGTGTTCACCTCCGGCGCCACCGAAGCCGACAACCTGGCCGTTGTCGGCGCGGCGCTGGCCGGCGGGCGGCGGGGCGGGGTCGTCGCATCCGCGGTGGAGCACGAGGCGGTGCTGGAAGCCGCCCGGTTCGCGGGGCGGCTCGGCTGCCCGGTTGAGATCGTGGGCGTCGACGACCGGGGCGTCGCCGACCCCGAGGCCACGGCGGCCGCCTGCGGCCCGGACACCGCGGTGGTGGCGCTGATGGCCGCCAACAACGAGACCGGCGCCCGCCAGCCGGTCGCCAAGGTGGCGCACGCGGTTCGGGCGCAGGCGCCGCAGGCGCTGGTGCACTGCGACGCGGTGCAGTCGTTCGTCACCGAGGACGTCACGGTTCCGGCGCTCGGCGCCGACCTGGTGGCGCTCTCGGCGCACAAGTTCGGCGGCCCGCAGGGGACCGGCCTCCTCTACGTGCGGCCGGGCACCGATCTGGAGCCGGTGCTGCACGGCGGCGGGCAGGAGCTGGGGCGGCGCTCCGGCACCCACAACGTGGCCGGCGTCGTGGGCATGGTCGCCGCCATGCGGGCCACCGTCGCCGACCGCACCGGGTTCCGGGAGCGCATCGGCGAGGCGCGCCGGCGGTTCGAGGACCGGGTCCGGCGCGCCGCTCCCGACGCCGCCTTCACGCTCGACCCCGCCGACCGGCTGGTCCAGCACAGCCACCTGCGCATCCCGGGGGTGCGCGCAGACACGATGCTCGTCCGCCTCGACGCGGTCGGGCTGGCCGCCTCCGCCGGGTCGGCGTGCTCCAGCGGCGCGATGGAGACGTCGCACGTGCTCGCCGCGATGGGGATCCCGGCGGGGGACGCCGCGGAGTGCCTGCGGTTCACGTTCGGGTGGGATCACCGCCCGGAGAGCGGCGACGCCGCGGGGGAGATCGTCGCCGCGGTGATCGGCAAGCTGCGATGAGGGCGCTGGTGGCGATGAGTGGGGGCGTCGACAGCTCGGTCGCGGCTGCGCTGATGCTGGAGGCCGGCCACGACGTCGTCGGCGTCACCCTCAAGCAGTGGGAGGGCCCGGACGGCCGGCTGCCCACCGCCGGGTGCTGCACCGTCGCCGACGCCGAGGATGCCCGCCGGGTGGCCGCCCAGCTCGACGTCCCCTACTACGTCCTCGACTACGTCGACGAGTTCAAGGCAGCCGTCGTCGACCGCTTCGGCGCCGAGTACCTGGCCGGCCGCACCCCCAACCCCTGCATCGAGTGCAACCGGCGGGTGCGCTTCCGGGCGCTGCTCGACCGGGCCGACGAGCTGGGCTGCGACGTGCTCGTCACCGGCCACCACGCCCGCATCCGGAGCAACGGGCGCCACCGACTGCTGCGGGCCGCCGACCGGGCGAAGGACCAGAGCTACGTGCTGCACATGCTCGGCCAGGAGGTGCTGGCCAGAGTGCGGCTGCCCGTGGGGGAGCTGACCAAGGCGCAGGTGCGGGACGAGGCCGCCCGGCTGGGGCTACGGACCGCCGCCAAGCCCGACAGCCAGGACATCTGCTTCGTCGCCGGCGACTACCGGGACTTCCTGCGCACCCACTTCCCGGCGTCGGCGCGTCCGGGCCCCATCGTCGACGCAGGCGGCCAGGAGCTCGGCCGCCACGACGGCACGGCCGGGTTCACGATCGGCCAGCGGCGCGGCCTCGGGGTGGCGCAAGGCGAGCGCCGCTACGTGACGGCGGTCGACGCCGCTGCGGCCACCGTCACCATCGGCCGGCGGGAGGATGCGCTGGCGGCGGGATGCGAGGTGTCCGACGTCTCCTG
>JBFJZV010000087.1:0-13393 GCA_041621915.1 Acidimicrobiia bacterium
GGAACCCGCAACGGGCTCACCCCCAACGGGTTCACCTGCGGCGGGCAGGGCCACGTGTTCACCATCACCGCATCGGCGATCTGCATCGGCCACCGGGCGATGCACCTCCTGTTCAACGACGCCCCCGAGTACTCGTCCACGCCGGAAGGCAGCGACCTGCCCGCGCTCGGAACGCTGGGCGCCTCGGTCGCAGCGCAGACGACGTTCGACGGCTGGGGCGGGCTGCACCTCCTGGACGCCGCCACGCTGCAGACCATCGACTCGTACGCCGTGCCGGAAGGCATCAACCCGGCGTTTGCCACCGGCTCGGGGACGCTGAGCGTGCACGAGGTGGCCATGGACAAGGCCGTGAACCTCGGCTACGTCTCGTACTACGACGCCGGCATGCGGGTGCTGTCGTTCGGCCCGGGCGGCATGACCGAGGTCGGCCACTTCATCGCGCCGGGCGGCAGCGACTTCTGGGGCGTGGAAGCCCACCGCCTTCCGGGCGACCCGACCGAGACCACCTACATCCTCGGCTCCGACCGCGACTCGGGGCTGTGGATCTTCAGGTACACGGGCCCGCAGCCCTAGAGCGACGAACGGTTCGGGGGGCGGCCGAGAGGCCGCCCCCCGGCGCGCGTTCACCGGCCCATCTCGCGGGCGGCCCGTCGCACCAGCGCTCGCTCGGCGCGGCTGAGCTCGTGGGCGAGCGCCGACCGCTGGATGGCCGGCGGTGAAGTGACAGGAACTCAGCCCGAGCGGCGGGATCGCACGAAGTCGATGAACCGGAGCACGTCGCGGGTCTCGTCCGCCGTGAGCGGCTCGCCGCCGTAGGCGAGCGACTGGGGCTCGCCCACCGGCGGCGCAGCTCCGGCCACGTACTCGCCGGCGATCAACAGCCGGCGGTCGTCCACGCCGTACGTCGCCTCCAGCTTCTCCACGGTCGCGCGCGGCAGCCGCTTCTTTCGCTTCCCGAGCTCCCAGTTGCCGAGGGCGTTGTGCGACACCCCGATCGACTCGGCGGCACGCTTCAGGCTCAGCCCGGCGTCCTCCCTGGCGGCTCGGAGGGCGGCACCAAAGGCCCTCGGATCGGCCACGCCGCCATCATACGACATTCGTCACGCCGTTGTATGCATTTTCGGAGAAGTACGTACTGTCTGTCGCATCACCCCTGCCAATTTATGTGAAATACTTGACGCAACTGCCAGACCGTGGGCAATGTGCTTCCCAAGATGTCGGAAGCGACGAACCAGTCGGGGCCGGGCCCGTTCCTCACCGTGAGGGAGGCTGCCAGCCTTCTCGGGGTGAGGACGAGGACCGTGTACGGCTGGATCCGGGACGGCCGTATCCCCTCGGTGCGGCTGGGCCCGAAGCTGCTGAGAGTGCCGACCGAGCAGCTCATGGAGCTGGCGCAGGAGCAGCAGACCCCATGATGCGCGCATGCGGCGCCTCGACCGGGAAGGCACCCTCGGCGAGCGGCGGCGCCGCAACGAGATCGGGGAGCGGTAGGTGGCTCGGCGGGCGCTCGACCCCCCTGGGCCCCGTCCCCCGCCGCTCCCCATCTCCTCGTCCCGCCCCCTTAGCCTGGCTCAGGGGGCGCGGGTCTCTTCCGCCTCCCGCCGGGCGAGGACGTGGTAGGCCCGGGCGGCCAAGACGCTGAGCACTGCGGTCGTCGCCAGCGCGAGGGTTTCGGCAGCGGCGAGGAGGTCCACACCTCCAAGGTCGGCATGTGGCGGGCGCACGTGAAGAGGTGGCTTTCGCGTTCTAGTGTTCTGGCGGAGCCTGCTCGGCCGGGGGTTGAGGGCCCTCGATCGCCCAGGTGATCTCGTCTACGGGGTCCTGGGTGAAGCCCTTGAACACCGGAGCTCGCAGCCGGCCCACCGACGTCCAATCCTTGTACTCGATCACCGCGACGAGCGAGGGCTCGACCCAGCGGGACTGCCTCCACATCTCGCGATCAGGGTGGAACGGCGAGTCGGGGCGCCCCATCTCGTCGAGCGCCCCCCGCACGGCCAGCAGCGTGGCGTCGTCGAAGCCCGACCCCACCGCACCGATCCAGCGCAGCCGGTCGTCGTCCCACAACCCCACCAACAGAGAACCGAAGGTGCCCGCCCGGCCGCCATCGCCGGGCAGGTAGCCGCCGACGACCGCCCGCACGAGATGGCGGTTGGCGACCTTGCGCCAGTCCGGGGACCGGGTGCCGGGCCGGTACGGGCTGCCGGCCCGCTTGGCGACCATGCCCTCCAGCCCGCGGTCGACCACGAAGCCCCACAGCGCCTCGCCGTCTCCGGCCACCGCCTCGACCGGCACGCACGGAGCCGGCAGCTCGAGCACCGCCAATCGCTCCCTGCGCTCCTCGAGCGGCGACCCCACCAGCGACCCTCCGTCGTGGAGGACGTCGAACACCGCGTAGCTGATGGGCACGGCCGACGACTTCTTGGCCACCCGGGCCCGATCGATCACGTTCATGCGTTGCTGGAGCAGCTCGAACGACGGGAGCCCCCGCTCGTCGAGCGCCACCACCTCGCCGTCGAGCACGCATGCGCGGTCGTGGCGGAAGCCGGCCAGCTCCGGGTAGGTGACGGCGGCGTTGCGGCCGCGCCGGGTGCGGAGCTCAATCGCGGCGCCGTCCCAGTGCAGCAGCACCCGCACGCCATCGAGCTTCGGCTCGAACGACCAGCCGGGGTCGGAGAACGGGGCCGGCCACTGCACCGCCATCATCGGCTCGTACCGGGGCAGGCTCAGCCCGATTCCAGCCGCTCCTTGACCAGGCGGGCCACGAGGCGGCCGTCGAGATCGTCGCGGCCCGACTTCATGATCGATCCGATCACGCGGCCGGCGTCCCTCGGTTCCGAAGCTCCCAGCTCGGCGATCGCGGCCTCGATCGCCTCCCGTGTCTCGTCCTCGCCAAGTGTCCGGGGGAGCCAACGCTCGAGAAACTCGATCTCGGCGGCGAGCTGTTCGGCGTGCGCCGCGCCCCGCTCGCCGTAGCCGAGATATTCGTCGCGCGACTTCTGGATCGACTTCACGTAGGACTTGATGACTTCCCGATACAGGGCGTCGTCGACGTCGCCGGTGAAACCCTGTGCGCTGCGCGCCTGAGCCAGCATCGTCTCCACCTGGCGCACCGCGGCGACCCTGGGCTTGTCCCCGGCCTTCATCGCCGCCCGCAGTTCGGCGGTCAGTTCGTCTTTGACGGTCATCGTGGGAAGGTTACCGGCGTCGAAAAAACCCCTTGCGCCGGCCCGAGCTGCCATCTAAGGTGCTTGTCCGAAGGGACATAGAGGGAGCGTGCTTGTGAATGCGTTCACAATCACAATCCCGTTGAGGAGGAATCTGATGCTCACCGTCACCGACTGGCGCGACCTGGCCGCCTGTCGTGACTCGGAACCTGCCCTGTTCTTCCCCGTCGGCACCACCGGCCCTGCCCTCGACCTCATCGACGAGGCCAAGGCGATCTGCGGTCAGTGCTCCGTACGGGAGGAGTGCCTGATGTACGCCCTGGAAACCAACCAGGAGGCCGGCGTCTGGGGGGGCTATGCCGAGGACGAGCGACGCCGCCTGCGCAAGCGCTGGCTGGCCGAGCGCCGCAAGCGCGCCAGCTAGGCGAACCGACCCACGAACAAACCGGAGCCCGGGCAGAGCCCGGGCTCCGGCGCGTGATACCTCGCCCGGGCAGAGCCCGGGCTCCGGCGCGTGATACCTCGCCCGGGCAGAGCCCGGGCTCCGGCGCGTGATACCTCGCCCGGGCAGAGCCCGGGCTCCGGCGCGTCCAACCGGCCCGGCACGGGCGTGTATCTGCCTGGCGCCGGGCGCATCGTCCTGCCAGAGCAACGCGAGACCGCTGCAACTATGGTTTTCGCGACCTGATCCCGGGAGAACGGCATGGCAGATGAGGCAATCGAGCTGCTGGCGGAGCACATGGCCCGCGACAGCAGGACGATCGCGTTCGTCGGCGCGGGGGCGAGCGTGCGCTGCAACTACCCCACGTGGGGGGAGCTGGTCGCACGCCTGCGAGTGCGCGCGGTTGGGTCCGAGACCACCCTTCCCGACCTGGACCTGCGTTCCGAAGCGGAGCTGTATGCGGAGACGCTCGCCGACCGTGGCGATCTCGAGGACGAGGTGCGCAACGCGCTCCTGGCCAAGCGGGTGAGGTCGGCCGGAGAGTTCCACCGCAAGCTCGCCCGCCTCCCGTTCAGCCACTTCATCACCACGAACTACGACCGGCTGATCGAACAGGCCGTGAACGCCGAGCTCCGCGATTCGATGGCGGCGGAGCTAAGCATGTCTCATGACTGCGACGAGATCAGCCCCAACGACGCCTGCCGCGCCCTGAACGGGCGGACCACCCGCGACTTCAACCAGTTCCTCGCCGGCCTCGCCTTGGACGAGCCCAAGCGAACGGTGCTGCACCTGCACGGGTTGATCGACGGGGAGATGACGCTGACGCTCGGTCAATACGACGACCAGTACATGAGCGACGCCATGGAGCGGCGGATGTTCTCGATCTTCGCCACCACGACGGTCGTCTTCATCGGCGCATCGCTCAACGACCCCGATGTGATGGAGCTGGTGCGGCGGTCGAATTACCACGGCGCCAAGCGCCCGCGCCACTTCGCGTTCCTCGACAGCGGCAGGAAGCTCGAAGAGCGGATGCTGAAGAAGACCTACGGCATCCGGCCGATCTTCTACGACAAGAACGTGCCGGAACACAAAGACCTCGACTACCAGCTCGACCACCTCTACGAGCTGTGGCTGCGGGCCAGCCACATGCCGGAGGGCAAGGACCCGTGCACGGACGAGGAGCGGTCGTTCCGGGATGCGATCGTGGAGGCCGACCCGGAGCAGGAAGCGGGGAAGCCGTCCAGGGTCGACCTGACGCGGGTGGTCGAGGAGATCGAAGCCCGCATACGGCGCACTGCGCAGGGGGCGATCACCTTCAGTGGCCTCAACCCGACCACGGCTTCCGCCACGATGCGCCACGTTGCTCGCCGCTATCGAGAGCTGCCGAAGGGTCGGACGTTCGACAAGGTCGTGTGGCTCTCGCCCCGCCGGCTCGGCCTGTTCCCGCCAACCGAAGGGCAGGTGACCACCAGGACGGTCGCCGAGGTCCTCTTCGGGGCGATCGCCGGGGAGTTGGGCGCCCACCGCCTGACGGCCACGCTGGACCCGGAGCGCAACCTCGCCGCCCTCCGCAGCGCGCTGGAGGAGACGGAGCCGGGCCGGCGCCGGCGCGCCTTGCTGGTGGTCGAGGACGCCGAGACGCTGCTCGCGTGGCACGCGCACCAGACAGGCGGCGAAGGCCCCGACGCGAACGGCGCAGATGAGAACCCGATCGCAGAGATCGCCACCAAGCTGCCGGCCGGCTCCCGAGCGGTGTACCGCCACGACAGCGAGGCCGCCGACCCCGAGAGCGCGGTGGCCCCGCCCGAACCGGCGCTGGCCGAACCGAGCGAGGCGCGCTTCCGGGCGGAGCTGCCGAAGATGACGCCGTCCGCTGCCCAGATCCTGGCGGCGCTGGCGATCTCGGCCCACCCCCTCGACGAGGCCGAGATCGCCGGGATGCTCGACGGGCTGAGCGTGTCGCTGCCGGAGCAGGACGACGGGGAGAACGGCAATCTCACCGCCAACGTCGCCGCCCTGCGGGCGATCGCGCGTGACTGCGGCGACCTGGCCGACGCCGGCTTCGCGATTCGGGACCCGCGGCGCGGCCCTGGCGCCGACGGCGCGGGCCGCTGCTCGTACACGGTGACTGCGCCGATGCGCAGCACCATCCTCGCCAACGAAGCGTTCCGGGACCAGCTGGTGAAGGCTGGCGCGTCGATGCTCCGGTGGGCCGAAGGCGTCGTCTCGACCCTGCGCAAGTGGGAGGTCGACCACGTGCAGTTCGAACGGTTGACCGCCCGGCTGCCGGTGCTGCTCTCCATCTTCGACGCCGGTTGCTGGCTCGGCCTCCACGAAGCCGAGACCAACAGAGAGGAGCCCCCCGGCGAGAAGAGCGGTGAGGAAGAGCGCTCGCATCGCAAGGACCCGCATCGCGTCGAACGGCTGCTGTGGCTGGGCCGCAACCTCAGCCGGCTGCTCTACACGGCGGGGCGCTGGCCGGAAGCCCGCCAGATCGCTGCCTTCCTCGTGGATCGCACCGAGGAGCTGGACCTGGGTGACGCCGGCACACTCAACCGCGAGGCCCACCTGCTGATGGCCACGATCCTGGCTCACGCCGAGCTCGACGACGCCGCCGACCCGGCAGAGAGTGGTGACGAGGCGATCGAGGGCGAGCGCGGCCACGAGGACCAGAAGAAGGTGCTGCATGCGCGTCACGTCATCGCTTCGGCGCGGGCACTGATCGACGGCGGGTGGGAACGCACCGAACATGCCTACCCACCGGCCCGGATCACGCCGGAGCGGCAAGAAGCTCAGGGGAGGCTGCGGCTGGCGCAGGTGCTCCCCGACCGCGACGAAGCCCACGACGAGCTGCAGAGGCTCTACGACGAGATCCAGGAGAAGATCACCGGCGCCGACAGGAAGGAAGACGAGGACCGCCAGATACTCGGCGACGTCGCCGGCTACCTCGCCGAGCAGAAGCTGGCGCGGCTGGACGCCGACGAGCCGCCCCAGGACCTCATGCGGATCCTCGACGACGGCCAATCCGCCTTCGTCAAGCTCGGCAACCGGCGCCGGCTTGGCCACCACGCCCGCCTGCGAGGCGATGTGCTGTTGCGAGCCGGGAACTTCCTGGCGGCGCGGCGCTCGTACGCGGAGGCGCTCCTCGTGTCGAACGAGTTCAGGGACCGGTACCTGGAGGCCCAGGCCAAGCTCGGCCTCGCAGAGTGCGACGAGAGCTGGCAACTCGCCGACGACGCCTGCCGGCTTTTCGACGAGTTGCGGGCGCAATCCGAGGAGGAGCGGGCAGAGGAGGTCCGCAACGACACCTCGCGGAACGGTCCGGCCAGACCGGCGCGCACGCCCGACATCGTCGTCTTCATCGGCGCACCCGGATCGGGCAAGGGGCTGGCTAGGGACGTCGCCGTCGAGACGCTGGACGCGTGGGGCTACGACGAGCGGTTCATGCGCTTCGACCCGACGATCGACGACCGCCTCCGCGAGCGGCAGGACGTGCAACCGGACGCCATCCGCGCCGAGATCGCCCGCCAGCTCGACATCGCCGAGGCTGAGGCCGACAAGGTGCTGCTGACCAAGCTGTCGCTTTGGGATACCGGCTACATCGGGCCGTTCGACCAGGAGCGCGAGCTGCTCAGCCGGATGCTGGTGGTCAGCCTGGCAGCCCCCCGGGCCGTGCTGCGGCGCCGCAACGAGCAACGGTTCAGCGGCGAGCTCCCGGACGACATCTTCGACGACGTCGACGAGGACACCGGGCACGCTGAGGCACCGGGAGGGTACCGGTCGTGGCGCTCGTGGTTCGAGGAGCGCGGCGCCGCCTACGTCGAGATCGTCACCGGGTATCACGCCGGCGCCGCCGACGTCCCGGTGCGCCGCCAGAGCCGGCGCATTCGCGAGGAGCTCGAGCTGTCGTTCGTGTCACCCGAGTGCATATTGCGGAACCGGGGACTCAGCGCTCTCGGCCCGTGCGCCACCGCCACCGGCTGAGGCCTGCCGCCCCTATTACCCTCTCGTGCAGCACACCATCCGAGAGGGGGTGACACGACGATGGGCAGACGCCACACTCGGCTCGCCACGCCGCTGGTGCGGGACAACGGCAGCTTCCGGGAAGCCTCCTGGGACGAAGCGCTCGACCGGACCGCCGCCGGACTGGGGGCGCACCCCGGCACCGCGGCCGGGATGTTCAGCTGCTCCAAGGCGACCAACGAGATGAACTTCATGGCCCAGAAGTTCGCCCGGGTCGTCCTCGGCTCCAACAACATCGACTCCTGCAACCGCACCTGACACGCTCCGAGCGTCGCCGGTCTGGCGACGGTGCTGGGAGCGGGCGGCGGCACGTCGTCCTACGAGGAGATCGAGACCACGGACCTCGTCATCCTGTGGGGGTCGAACGCGCGCGAGGCGCACCCGATCTTCTTCCACCACCTCATCAAGGGCGTGCGCAATGGGGCGAAGATGTACGCGGTCGACCCGCGGCGCACGTCGTCGGCGCAGTGGGCGGACGTGTGGCTCGGCCTCGACATCGGCGCCGACATCGCCGTCGCCAACGCAGTGGGCCGGGAGATCATCCACGCCGGGCTCACCGACGAGTCCTTCGTCGCCCACTCGACGTCCGGCTTCGACGCGTACGCCGAGTCGGTGGAGCCCTACACGCTCGACGAGGCGGAGCGCCTCTCCGGCGTCCCCGGCACCGTCATCCGCGACCTCGCCCACGACTACGCCACGGCCGCCACCGCCCAGATCTGCTGGACGCTTGGCATCACCGAGCATCACAACGCCACCGACAACGTGCTCGCCCTGATCAACCTGGCGCTGCTCACCGGCCACGTCGGCCGCTACGGGTCGGGGCTGGTGCCGATCCGGGGCCAGAACAACGTTCAGGGCGGCGGCGACATGGGCGCCCTCCCCAACAAGCTCCCCGGCTTCCAGGACGTCGCCGACCCGGTGGCACGCGGCAAGTTCGAGGCGCTGTGGGGCGTGCAGGTCCCCCCCGAGCCGGGCCTGCACATCACTCTGATGCTCGAGGCGATGGAGCGCAACGAACTGCGGGCGCTTTACGTGATCGGCGAGAACCCGGCCCAGTCGGAAGCCGACGCCGGCCGCACCCGGGCGCTGCTGGAGGGCCTCGACTTCATGGTCGTCCAGGACATCTTCCTCACCAAGACCGCCGAGATGGCCGACGTCGTGCTGCCGGCGGCGGCCTCGTGGGCGGAGACCGAGGGCACCGTCACGTCGTCCGAGCGGAGGGTGCAGCGGGTCCGCAAGGCGCTCGACCCGCCGGGCGACGCCAAGGACGACCTGGAGATCCTGTCGCAGCTGGCCGAGCGAATGGGTCACGGGTGGGGCTACCCCACGGCCGAGGAGACCTGGGACGAGCTGCGCAGCCTGTCGCCGATGCACGCCGGCATGGCATATCGGCGGCTCGACGAGCTGGGCGGCATCCAGTGGCCTTGCCCCGACGAGGACCATCCCGGCACCCTGTTCCTCCACGGCTGGCTGTGGGAGGACCCGCTCCCACGCGACCCGGCGCCGTTCGTGCCGGTGGAGCACGCGCCGCCGGTCGACGAGCTGACCGACGAGTACCCGGTGCGGCTCACCACCGGGCGCCGCCTCGACTCGTACAACACCGGTGTGCAGAGCGGTGGCTTCGACTCGCCCATCCGGGCAGGGCCGGTGCTCGACGTCTGCCCGGAGGACGGGGCGGCGTGGGACCTCGCCGAGGGCGAGGTGGTGCGCATCGCCTCGCGGCGGGGCGCCATCGAGGCGCCCGTGCGGTACCACCGGTCGCTCCGGCCGGGGCTCGTGTTCATGTCGGTGCACAATCCGGACGACGCCGACGTCAACCAGCTCACGATCGAGGCCTGGGATCCCAAGTCGGGCACCGCCGAGTTCAAGGCGACCGCGGTGCGCATCGACAAGCTCACGTGAGGAGGGCAGCATCGACCTCCACCTGATGGATGCGGCGGCGACCGCTGCCGAGCGGGCCGCCGTCGACGCGCTGCTCGGGCCACCGGCCGCTCCCGACGGCCACGTGGCGTTCGGCGGATTCCATCGGGCCGAGGCGCAGCGCCACCTGCTGCTGCCGGCGCTCCAGGCCGTGCAATCGGCGATCGGATGGATCTCGCCCGGCGCATTGAACTACGTATGCGAGCGGCTGATCGTGCCGCCGGCCGACGCGTACGGCGTGGCCACCTTCTACGCGCTGCTCTCGACCGAGGAGCGCCCGCCCATCGTGGCCCACGTCTGCGACGACATCGCATGTATCGCCGCCGGCGCCTGCGCCGTCGCCGGTGGGCACCCCAGCCCGTGTCTCGGCCAGTGCGAGCAAGGCAGCGCCGCGTTCGTCCAGGTGGCAGGAGGCGAGGACTTCGTGATCGCGCCCGTGTCTCCGGACCAGATAGCTGCGGCGCTCGCCGGTGAGCAGCCCGCTCCCGGACGGCGGGCGTCGGTTCGTCACGCAGGCGCCCTGCTGCGGCGCATCGGGGTCGTGGATCCGGACAGCGCCGACAGCTACCGGGCGCATGGCGGCTTCGCGGCGCTGGCGAGGGCACGTGAGCAGGGTCCGGGATGGGTGATCGACCAGGTGAAGGCGTCGAACCTGCGGGGGCGGGGCGGAGCGGCGTTCCCGGCCGGCGTCAAGTGGGAGGCGTGTGCCGCCGAGGCGACCCGGCCGCACTACTTCGTCGTCAACGCCGACGAGTCGGAGCCGGGCACTTTCAAGGACCGCATCCTGATGGAGGAGGACCCGTTCGCCGTCGTCGAGGCAGCCGCCGTCGCGGCTTTCGCGGTTGGCGCAGAACGCACGTACTTCTACGTCCGAGGCGAGTACCCGCTGGCCGCCGCCCGCCTGCGGGCGGCGATCCCACACTTCGAGGGCTTCGATGCCGAGGTGCGGCTGGGCGGCGGGGCCTACATCTGCGGCGAGGAGACGTCGCTGTTCAACTCCGTCGAGGGCTTCCGGGGCGAGCCGCGCCAGAAGCCTCCGTTCCCCACCACGGCCGGGCTCTTCGGCAAGCCGACCGCCATCAACAACGTGGAGACGCTCGTCAACGTGCTCGACATCGTGATCGACGGCGGAGAGGCCTTCGCGGCCATCGGCACCCAGCAGTCCACCGGCCCCAAGTTGTTCTGCCTCTCCGGCACCGTCGCTCGGCCCGGGCTCTACGAGGTGCCGTTCGGCACCACCTTGCGGGAGCTGCTCGAGCTGGCCGGCGGAGTGCCCGGCGACTTGCGCGCGGTGCTGCTCGGCGGCGCCGCCGGAGTGTTCGTCGGCCCCGACCGCATCGACGTCCCGCTGACGTTCGAGGGGGTGCGGGAGATCGGCGCCACGCTGGGCTCCGGGGTCGTGATGGCCTTCGACGGCACGGTCGACATGGGCGCCATCGCCAGGCGGATCGCCGCCTTCTTCCGCGACGAGTCGTGCGGGCAGTGCGTGCCATGCCGGGTTGGCACGGTGCGCCAGGAGGAGGCGCTGGGCCGAGTGCTCGCCGCCAACGGCGACCGGGCCGAGCACGCCGCCCTCATCGACGACATCGCTCGCGTGATGGTCGACGCCAGCATCTGCGGCCTCGGCCAGACGGCGGCGGGCGCCATCCAGTCGGCGATCCGGCTCGGGCTGCTCGACGGGAGCCAGACATGACCGCCCAGCCGGTCGACCTGCCGCGCCGCCGGGTGGGGCTCACCGTCGACGGCGAGCCCGTCGCGGCGCGGGAAGGCGACACGATCCTCGACGTGCTGCGGGCCCGGGGCGCCGACACCCCGACCCTCTGCTACGCCGACAACCTCACCCCGGTCAACGCCTGCCGAGTCTGCGTGGTGGAGGTCGCCGGGGCCCGGGCGCTGGTGCCGTCGTGCTCCCGGCAGGTCGAGGAAGGGATGGAGGTCCGTACCGACTCCGAGCGGGTCCGCCACTCCCGGCGCATGGTGTTGGAGCTCCTCGGCTCGTCGGTCGACCTCTCCCGGGCGTCATCCGAGCTGGGGGGTTGGATGGAGGGCTACGGCGCCGATCCCGGCCGCTACAGCGACGACCGGGCGAACGTGGCGCAGCCGCCCAAGATCCACGACGAGCTGTACGTGCGCGACTACGCCCGCTGCATCCTCTGCTACAAGTGCGTCGAGGCCTGCGGCGACGATGCCCAGAACACGTTCGCCATCACGGCGGCAGGACGGGGCTTCGACGCCACCATCGCCACCGAGTACGAGGTGGTGCTCACCGAGTCGGCCTGCGTGTACTGCGGCAACTGCATCGGGGTGTGCCCGACCGGGGCGCTGATCTTCAAGTCGGAGTTCGACATGCGGGCCGCCGGCACCTGGGACCCCGACGCCCAGACCGTGACGCGCACCATCTGCCCGTACTGCGGCGTCGGCTGCAACATCGAGCTGTGGGTCCAGGACAACGCGATCGTGAAGGTCACGTCGCCCCTCGACCACTCGGTCACCAACGGCCACCTATGCATCAAGGGCCGCTTCGGCTTCCAGCACGTGCAGAACCGCTGACGCTCCGGGAGGAACTCCTCCCGAAGCCCTCAGTAAGCCCGGCCGAAGATGATGCGCTTTCCGTAGGCGGAGGGCTGGCCGCAGCGTAGGCAGGTACCGGTGGCGCGCTCACCTTCGTTGGGGATGCAGCGGGGAGTCGCCGCGGTCTCCGCTTTGATCTCGTCTTCGCACTCGGGTCGCCCGCAGTGGAACGCCACCGCGAAGCCGACCGCGACGTCGCCGGTGAACGCGTCCCAGTCGTCGACGACGGTGGTGCGTCCCTCGCGAAACCCTTCGGCCCGAGCCACGAGGAAGTCGTGGTAGTCGTCGAGCAGCTTCGGCGCTCGAGCAACGAAATCGGCGAACGGGATCTGCTGCTTGGTCGCACGGCCCTGCTCGGCGGTGTCCCCAACCCGATGCGCCACGACCACGCAGGCGGCCTCGAGATCCCGCGGCCCCAGCTCGACGCGGAGCGGCACCCCTTTCAGCTCCCAGTCATTGAACTTGAACCCGGGCGACAGGTCTCGGTCGTCGACGTGCACCCGTACACCCGCCGACTTCAACTGGGCGGCCAGCTCGTGCGCCTTGGCAGCTGCCGCCTCTCCGCCTTCGCCGCGACCGATGGGCACGATCACCACCTGGATCGGAGCAAGCCGGGGCGGAAGCACCAGGCCATGGTCGTCGCCGTGGGCGAGAATCACGGCACCGATCATCCGGGTGGACATGCCCCACGAGGTGGTGTGCACGTATCGGACCTGGTTGTTCTCGTCCTGGTAGGTGATATCGAACGCCTCGGCGAAGTTGGTGCCCAGGTAGTGAGAGGTGCCCGACTGCAGCGCCTTGCCGTCGCGCATCATCCCTTCGATGGTGTAGGTGCGCACCGCACCGGCGAACCGCTCCCCCGGGGTCTTCTCGCCTTCGATCATCGGCACAGCGGCGACGTTGCGCGCGAACTCGGCGTAGACGTCGAGCATGCGCATGGTCTCCTCCATGGCCTCCGCCTCGTCGGAGTGGGCGGTGTGGCCCTCTTGCCAAAGGAACTCGGTCGTGCGCAGGAAGATGCGGGGCCGCAGCTCCCAGCGGACCACGTTGTTCCAGGCGTTGATCAACACCGGAAGGTCCCGGTACGACGAGATCCACCGCGAGTACATCTCGCCGATGACGGTTTCCGAGGTGGGGCGCACCACCAGTGGCTCCTCCAGTTCTTTGCCGCCGGCGTAAGTGACGACGGCCAGCTCCGGAGAGAATCCTTCGACGTGCTTGGCCTCGCGATGCAGGTAGCTCTCGGGGATAAGCAGCGGGAAGTAGGCGTTGA
>JBFJZV010000088.1:0-13133 GCA_041621915.1 Acidimicrobiia bacterium
CATCAGGTACTCCCGCACCTGGGGGTTGTCGGTGTTGAACTCAGGCAGCGCCGGCAGGCCCCACCACGCCCGGTAGTTGATGCTGCCGTTGTCGTCGTAGGCGCCCAGGGGGAAGTCGTGGATGTCGAACCAGTCCAGCCATGGGGAGTGCGGGCCGTTCTCCAGCAGGTCGTTGAACTGGAAGAAGCCGCGGCTGGCGTGGTTGAGCACGCCGTCGAGCATCACCCGGACCCCGCGCCGCCGGCACGCCTTGAGCAGCGCGTCGAATGCCTCGTCACCCCCGAGCAGCGGATCCACGCGGTAGTAGTCGTGGGTGTGGTAGCGGTGGTTCGACGCCGACTGGAAAATGGGATTGAGGTAGAGCGCGTCGCAGCCCAGGTCCTGAATCCAGCCGAGCTTCTCGACGATCCCGAGCAGGTCGCCACCCTTGTACCCGTGCACGGTCGGCGGGCTGTCCCAGGCCTCCAGCCCGGCCGGCTTCTCGAGGTCGAGCGACCTGGCGAACCTGTCGGGGAAGATCTGATAGAAGACGCTGTCCGCCACCCAGGCGGGCGGGTTGGGATCGGCGGGAGGCAGGGCCTCGGGGACGGGCATGACCCATTCAGTCTGCCACATTGCGTGGCCGGCCTGCGGCGTCAGGCGAAGGCGGGGGGAGCAACCGAGCCGCCCGCCAGCCGTGGATCAGGCAACACAAGGGGTCGGCCCGAGGGTCTATCGTCCCTCCGCATGAAGGTCGGGTACCAGGGCGAGCCGCACTCCTACAGCTTCCGCGCCGTCCGGGAGCTGTTCCCGGGCGCCCAGCCGGTGGGCTTCCCGAGCTTCGCGGCCGCCTTCGCAGCGCTGGCGTCGGGCGACGACGAGCGCCTGGTGCTGCCGATCGAGAACTCCACCACCGGCAGCGTGCTTCCCGTGCTCGACCGCCTCGTCGACGCCCCGGCTGCCATCGTCGCCGAGCACCTGGTGGAGATCCGTCACGCGCTCCTCGGCATACCGGGCACGCCGCTGAACCTCGTGAAGCGGGTCCTGTCGCATCCCGAGGCGCTGTCGCAGGCCGAGTCGACCCTGCTGAAGAGGGGATGGGAGCCGGTGCCCGTCAACGACACCGCCGGAGCGGTGCGCAAGGTGGTCGCCGACGAGAACCCCGCCCAGGTGGCGCTTGCCCCTCCCGAAGCCGGCAAGGAGCACGGGCTGGAGGTGTTGCTCCTCGACGTGGTCGACAAGGCCCACAACACGACTCGCTTCGTCGTGCTGGCCTCCGGCGAGCCGGTGTGCCTGCCCGACGACGACAAGACGTCGGTCGTGTTCCAGGTCGCCCACCAACCCGGAGCGCTGGCGCTGGCCCTGGTCGAGCTGGGGCTGCGGGGCGCCAACCTCACCCGCATCGAGTCCCGCCCCTCCGGCGAGGCGTGGTCGTACCGCTTCTACGCCGACTTCGTCCACCCGCCGGGACCCGATGGCCTGGCCGTGATCCTCGACCCGACCCCGTCGACGCTTTCGAACCTGCGCGTCCTGGGCAGCTACAAGGCTGTGGTCCGCTAGGAATCAGTCGGCGAATTCGTCGCCGACTGGGGTGAATCGTGCGGCCTGCGGCCGCCGTTCCCTTTCCGATCCTCACGGCAAGCCGATCGGATCGGGACGAGGGGGCCTGCCCTTTCGGGCTCCCCCAACCCGACGGCTCACCCGTCCTCGGTGATCAGGCCCAGCGGGGATTTCGTCAGCAGTGCTCGGAGGTTCGCTATGTGGGTTTCCGTGTCGGTTATCTCCTGCTCGTCGGCCGCTGCAGTCCGGGCCTCGGCCTCCCACCTCGCGGCCGAATCGCCGTCGCCGAGCCCCACGGCCGCCTCCCACAGGATCGCCAGCAGCCGGAAGCGGGCGTCGGGCTGCGCGTCGGCCAGCGCCGCCTCGGCGGCGGCCGCCACGTTGCGCCGCACCCGCCCGGCCAGCACCCAGTCGGCGATGGCGTCGGCGGGTTCCGATCGTGTGGCCCGCAGGTTCAGCAGGAATGCCAGCGTGATCCCGTCGTCGGGGTCGCCCCGCATGTGCCAGGTGCCTTCGCGCGCCGCGAGCGCGGTGGCGAGGTGCTCGGGGTCCTGGGTCAGGTCCCAGAGCCGGGTGCGGATCGCCGCCCACAGCTCCAGCGTGGCCGGGTCGCGGCTGGCGGCCGGGTCCAACTCCTCGCCGAGCAGTCGTTCGGCGGCCGCGAGCGCCTCCTCCGGCGTCGGCTCCTCGGCCCGGTACGTGGCCAGCGCGAGCTGCTGCACCACGTACGAGTCGTTGGGGCGCAGCGCCCGCACCCCGGTGAGGATGTCGCGCGCCGCTTTCCACTCGCCGGCCTGCTGCGCCGCCGCGGCTGCATCCATCAGTGCCCGCGTCGAGGCCGCCTGGGGGGATGCCTCCTCCTGCGGGGCTTCGGTCGTCGCCTCCCCGCCGTCCGCGCGGGTGGGGGGCTGGAGGTCGCCCAGGAACGTGTAGACGGGGCTGTCGACGTCGCCGCCTTCGAGGATCTCGCGGATCGCCGCGCCGATCTCGTCCTTGAACCGCAGGACCTCCTCGAACCCCACGTCCTCGCCCAAGTGCCGGTAGGGGCGGATCACGATGTGGTTGAGATCGAACGGGAACTTGAGCTGGTCCTCGGCCACCACGATGGTGGTGCGGGGCCGCAGCGCGTGGCGGATGCCGAGCTCGTAGGCGGCGTTGACGTTGGCGGTGGACAGATCGGCGACCACCACGTCGGCGTCGAGGATCCGCTCGTACATCACCCGGTCGATGGACCCGCTGTGAGGGATTTCGTCGGCGCGCGTGCACGCCAACCCGGCAGCCTCGACGGCCAGCTTGATCATCGCATACGACTTGTCGAGGTCCAGGACCCGCCCCGTCTGGAAGTCGGTCTTCTTCCCGAAGCCCTGGACCACGAAGCACGTCTTGCGCTCGGGCTGGCCCCCCTGGTCGGTCATCACCTCAAGCTAGCGAATAGCTGGGGCGGTGTTCCGGGTAGGTTGCCCCGATGGTCCTCGCCCGCGACCTCCCGCTCGCCGTCCTGCTGGTAGCCCTGATCGTCGCCGCCGTGGTGCTCGGCGCCGCCGAGACGTCGCTGCTGCGCGTTCGCGAGACACGGGTGAAGCTCATGGCCGCCGACGGCGGGCGCCGGGCCCGCCGCCTGCTCGGCCTCCTCGACGACCTGCCGCGGGTGCTCAACGCCGTGCTGCTGGCGGTGCTGCTCGTGCAGATCGGAGCGGCCACCGTCGCCGGGGTGCTGGCGCAGCGCTGGTTCGGCAATCTCGGCGTGACGCTGGGCTCGGTCGTCCTCACCGCAGTGCTATTCGTCTACGGCGAGGCGATCCCGAAGACCTACGCCGTTCGATACCCCCTGGTGACCGCTCAGGCGCTGGCGTGGCCGGTGTGGGTGCTGTCCACGGCGCTGAGGCCGCTGGTCGGCGTCCTCGTGAAGTTCGCAGACCTCCAGGCTCCCGGGTCGGGTATCGCCAGCCCGGCGGCCGTGTCGGAGGCCGAGCTGCGGGCCCTGGCCGCCGAAGCCGAGCAGGCGGGCGAAATCGAGGCGACCGACCGCGAGCTGATCGAACGGGCCTTCCGGCTCGGCGACCGCCATGTCGGCGAGATCGTCGTGCCACGCACCGACATCGTCGGCGTGCCGATCGACGCCGCCATCGGCGAGGCGCTCGAGATCGCGCTCGGCGCCGGGCACCGCCGGCTGCCCGTGTTCGCGAGCAGCCTGGACGAGATCGTCGGTGTTGTGCGGCTGCGCGACCTCGCGGCCGCGGTCGCAACGGGCGAGCCGGACGTGGTGCGGGACCTCACGGCAGACGTGCTCGTGACGCCGGAGTCCAAGCGGGTCGTCGACCTACTCGGGGAGATGCAGGCGAAGGGCCTCCACCTGGCCGTCGTCGTCGACGAGCACGGCGGCACCGCGGGCATGGTGACGATCGAGGACGTCGTCGAGCAGCTCGTCGGCGACGTCGCAGACGAGGGTGAGCTGGCGGTGGCCGACATCCGGCGGGTCGGCGCCGGCCGGTGGCGGGTCGTCGGCACGTGCGACCTCGTCGAGCTCGAAGACGCGCTCGACGTCGAGCTTCCCGACGGCGAGTGGACCACCGCGGCCGGGCTCGTGATCGGTCTCGCCGGGCGCATCCCCGCCCCGGGGGAGGAGTTCGCCGAGTCGGGACTCGTGTTCCGGGTCCTCGAGGCCACGGACCGCCGGGTCATGCTGCTCGAGGTCGAGCGGGTGACCTCCTGACCGTCCGGGCCAACTCGCGAAATCTTTGCTACCGTGCGGCGGTCCCCCGAGGAGGGCCTTGGCCACCACGACCGCGTCGTTCGGCTCGGGCAAGCGCGAAAACCACGATTCGTCGGCGTTCTACGCCCGGCGCATGTCGGCCGCCGCCCCCGGCGCCACTTCGGCGGGCGAGCCTGCCGAACCGCCGCCCGCCGTCCTCGATGCCCTGTTCTGCCAGTCGTCCGAGAGCATGGACCAGCTCCCCGACGACTGCGTGGCGCTGATGGTCACCTCACCGCCCTACAACGTCGGCAAGGACTACGACGCCGACCTCTCCCTCGGCGAGTACCTCGAGCTGCTGAAGGCGGTGCTCGTCGAGACCTACCGCGTGCTCGAGCCCGGTGGCCGGGTCGCCGTGAACGTCGCCAACCTCGGCCGCAAGCCCTACCTGCCGCTCAACCACCACCTCGCCGGGTTGCTCGCCGACGTCGGCTACCTGCTGCGGGGCGAGATCATCTGGCACAAAGCCAAGGGCGCCGGCGGGTCGACGGCCTGGGGGTCGTGGCAGTCCGCCAAGAACCCGACCTTGCGCGATGTCCACGAGTACGTCGTGGTCGCCTCCAAGGAGTCGTACCGGCGGGTGCGCAAGGGCGACGACACCATCGCCAGGGACGAGTTCATGGCGGCGACGACGTCGGTGTGGGCCATCCCGTCCGAGTCGGCCCGCCGGGTGGGCCACCCGGCGCCGTTTCCCGTGGCGCTGCCGCGGCGCCTGATCGAGCTGTACACGTTCCGGGGCGACCTGGTGCTGGACCCCTTCATCGGCGCCGGGGCAACCGCGGTGGCGGCGGTCGAGGCCGGGCGCCACTTCGTGGGCTACGACACCGACGACCGCTACTTGAAGATCGCCCAGGAGCGGGTCGCCGCAGCACGGGAGTCGGACCCGCATTAGGTTGAACTCGTGCGCCACGTGAAGATCACCCAGTGCCGTGTCGCCGACGGCTCGATGACCGATTTCTTCAACGCCGTGCAGCAGTGGGAGCGCGCCGCGCTGGCCGGCGCCGACGCCCCGCTCCACCACGCGGTGCTCATCGACCCCGACGACCCCCACCAGGTGATGATCCTCACCCAGTTCGCCGACCGGGAGAGCGCCGACCGCTTCGCGGCGTCGGGGCTGCTCGACCGCCTCGCCGAGCACGTCGTCCAATGCACGGTGGGCACGGCCACGGCCCGCCAGTACGACCTCTACTACGCAGCCGGCGAGGGGCCCCGGGCGATCTTCGGCGAGCCGCCCCGCACCTGAGCGCGGTGGGCGGCGACCCGGGCAGCCACGTCCGGGAAGGACGGGTCGATCTCGTACCGGTAGCCGTCCCACCAACCGTCGCGGTCGGGATCGAACCGGCGCGGTGGCGCCATGGCGCCGCCCAGGGCCTCCCGTTTCATGGCGGACTCGACCTCCCGCCAGCGCACGAGCGCCTCGCCTACGGTCACCGGGGGCAGCACCCGCAGCCCCACCCGCTGGCCGAAGCGCAGCCGGGGCGACAGGGGGTGCCCCCACACCATGTGGCTGCCGGTGACGACCACCGGCAGCAGCGGGCGGCCGAGGCGGTCGGCGGCGACGGCCGCGCCGCGTGCGAACCGGGTCTCGATGCCCAGGAGCGTCCCCTGCGGGAAGAATGCCAGGCTCGCGCCGGCCGCCTCTGCCTCCTCCCCGGCTCGCAGCACCGTGCGCAGCGCGGCGACGCCCCGCTCCGGCCGCACCGCCACGTGGGGAGCGGCGCGCAGGTAGCGGCCCACGTCGGGCCAGCCGACGACCTCGTCGCGCACCACCCACCACAGCGGGAGAGGGAGCCGGGCCACGACGATCGGGTCGACGACCGATTCGTGGAGCGCCGCCACCACGTAGCGCTGCCCGGGGTCGACGTGCTCCAACCCGTCCACCGTTAGCCGGATCCCCAGGGCGGTACGCATCGCCGCCGCCCAGCCGCGCTCCAGCCGGCCCAGGGCGCGGGCGCCGAGCCGCCCCGCCAGGGGCGCGCCCGCCCTGGCGGCGGCCCGGACCAGCAAGGCATGGGTGGCGGCCGCGCGGAGCCGGGCCCCAGGACGGGGCACCTCCACCGTCCCCCATCGGAGTGGCCGCATCAACGGCCGCCCCGCAGGCGTCGTTTCGGTCTCAGCCGATCGCGCAGCTCAGCCCCCAGTCGTACCGTTGGTGCTCCACCTGCGGCCGGCGGGCGGCGACCCAATGGGCGTCCTGGGGCTCCAGCCACGCCCGGACCGCGTCGGCGACCCGGCGGCGGTGGGCGGGCAGCAGGGTCGGCATCCGGTGGGGGCGGGCGAAGTCGCCTCCGTACCACAGGAACACCCGCGACAGGCGCAGCACACCCGCGCCGCGGTCGGCGGCCGCGCCGCCGTCCGACAGGAAGCGGCGCATCTGGTCGTCGAGCTGGGCGCCGACACGTTGGCCGTCGAAGGGCTCCGGGCGCAGCGTGGGGCACGAGACCGAGCCACAGACCAGCGCACCGTGCACCCGCGGGTCGCGGAATCGCCGCACCTTGCCATGCTCGATGTCGGTGAGGCTGAGCGCTTCGCCGGCGACCGAGGCGTGCTTTCGGTCGAAGGCCCCCGGCACCCTGAGGACCGAGGCTGCGCCGCCGGTGGCCGCGTCGGCCGCCAGCGCCAGCGCCTCCGCGTTGTAGAGGTTGATCCAGAAAGCGAGCGCCTCGGCGCGGGACAGCGAGTCGGGGTCGACCGCGTGAAGGCAGGCCCGGTACGCGTCGAGGTCCTGGCGTACGCCGGCGAGAGCCGCGACCCCGCCGGCGGCGACTGCGCTCAGCACGGGCCGGAGCCGGCTGTGGTCTACCCGGCCCGTGCCGGCGGGTCGCGGCCGGCGGACCCGGCGAGCGCGCAGCACCGACAGGGCCACTGTCAGAGGGTCGGGCTGCACCGTGGTGCTCACGAGCCGACCAACCGGCTCCGGCCCGCCAGTGTTCCCGGGTAGCGTTGCCGGGGATGGTCGACGTGCCCCGCAAGATCCTCGAGAGCTACCACACATGGGCCGTGGTGGGCTGCTCTCCCGACCCGGGCCGCCCCAGCCACGGCGTGGCGAGCCGCCTGCAGGCTTGGGGCTACCGGGTCGTGCCGATCAACCCCCACGTCACCGAGGTCCTCGGCGAGCGGGCCTACGCGGACCTCGCGTCGGTGCCGCCCGACGTCGACATCGAGGTGGTCGACATCTTCCGCCGCTCGGAGTTCGCGGGCGGTCACGTCGACGAGGCCATAGCGGCCGGCGCGCAGGCGGTGTGGATGCAGCTCGGCGTCGTCGACGAGTACGCCGCCACCCGTGCCCGGGCGGCCGGCCTCGACGTGGTCATGGACCGCTGCCCGGCCGTCGAGGGCAGGCGGCTGGGACTCTGACCTATGAGCCGGGCACCCCGGCGGGCATCTGGGAACCCGGCCGCTGGTCGGCGTCGACCGCGGGTGCCGGTACCTGCCGCAGGATGGCGTAGCCCAGCAGACCCGCGACGGTCGATCCCAGGAAGATCCCGACCTTGGCCTGGTCGGCGATCACCGGGTCGGTGAACGCCAGCCCGGTGATGAAGAGCGAGACGGTGAAACCGATGCCGGCGAGCCCTGCGACACCCACTACATGCGTCCAGGTCGTGCGGCGCGGCAGCTTGCCCAGCCCCAGCCGCACCGCGATCACCGTCGCCAGCGTGATCCCGACGAACTTCCCGACAACCAGCCCGGCGGTCACGCCGAGGGACACGGCCGACGTCACCGTCGCCAGGAGGTCGACCCCGGCGAACCTGACGCCGGCGTTGGCCAGGGCGAAGAGGGGCACGATCAGGAAGGAGCTCCACGGGTGGATCGCCGCCTCCTGGCGGGCCAGCGGCGACACCGACTCCGTGGCGACGTGGGCGAGGTTGAGCGCCCGGTCGTCGACCCGCTCCGGACCGCGGGGGTCGCGACGGTCCATCTCGTACTGGCCGATGATCCACCGGGCGCGCAGCAAGTACTCGGAATCGCTGTACAGCGGGCGGGCCGGGGTCAGCAGGCCGATGGCGACGCCCGCCAGCGTCGCGTGCACCCCCGACTCCAGCATGCAGAACCACGTCAGGAAACCCACGACCACGTAGAACCCGACCCAGCGGACGCCGATCCGGGTCGCCAGCCGGATGGCGACCAGCCCAGCGATCGCCGCCGTCAGCCACCAGATCGCCAGGTCCTCGGTGTAGAACACCGCGATCACCGCGATCGCCCCGATGTCGTCGACGATGGCCAGCGCCAGCAGGAAGACTTTGGCGCCCACCGGCACGCGCGCCCCCAGCAGCGCCACCACGCCCACCGAGAAGGCGATGTCGGTGGCCATCGGGATCCCCCAGCCGCGCCCCGCCTCGCCACCGCCCGCGATGAGCACGTACAGCAGCGCCGGCAGCACCATCCCGCCGATCGCGGCGATCGCCGGCAGCGCCGCCGTGCGCAACTCTCTCAGCTCGCCGACCGCCAGCTCCCGCTTGATCTCCATGCCCACGACGAGGAAGAAGATCGCCATCAGGCCGTCGTTGACGAAGTCCCGCAGCGACTCGGTGAGGTGCAGCGGCCCGAAGGTGAAGTCGATCTCCGTGCCCCAGAACGACTCGTAGGTCTCCCCGAACGGAGCGTTCGCCCAGACGAGCGCCACCACCGCCGCCACCAGCAGCACGATGCCGCCGGAGGCCTCCACGTGGGTGAACTCCAGCAGCGGCCGGACGAACCGGCGAGGGACGGTGCGGTTCGACTGGAGCCACGTCTTGCGGGTGCGCTGCTCTTCCACGACGGGCAAGGCTACCGGAGGCACCGCACGGGGCGGCGCGCCCCCACCGGTACCATCCGCGGCCCATGCCCGTTGCTGCGCCGTGATAGCGGCTGCGCTGCTGATCGGCGCCGGCCTAGTCCTGCTGACGGCCGGGGCGGACCGTATGGTGCTGGCCGCCGCCCGGCTGTCACGGGCGCGGGGCCTGTCGCCGGTCCTGGTAGGGGCGCTGGTGGTGGGGCTCGGCACCTCCGTGCCCGAGTTGCTCGTGTCGGCGATCGCGTCGGTCCGCGGCGACCTCGACCTCGCGATCGGCAACATCGTCGGGTCCAACGCGAGCAACGTCACGCTGGTGCTGGGATCTGCGGCGCTGGTCGCGCCGCTGGTGGCGCGTAGCCGCGTGCTGGCTCGCGAAGGCGTCGCGATGCTGGCGGCGCTGGGCGCGCTCACCGTGGTGCTGTGGGACCTCGAGGTGTCGCGGGCCGAGGGAGCCGGGCTGGCGGCCGGGATGGTGGTGGCCGCCGTGCTGCTGGTGCACTGGTCGGACGGCGCCGACGCGCCGGAGGCGAGCGAAGCGGTGACGGTCGGGCGGCGGGAGGCCGTGGTGGGCGGCGCCGCCCTTCTCGCCACCCTCGCCGGCGCCGACGTCCTGGTGCGGGGCGCCGAACGGCTGGTGGAGGCGGCGTCGCTCGAATCCGGCTTCGTCGGCCTCGTGGTCGTGGCGGTGGGCACGAGCCTCCCCGAGCTGGCCACCAGCGTCGCCGCCACCCGGCGCGGGGAGGCGGGGCTGGTGGTCGGCAACGTGATCGGTTCGAACCTGTTCAACTCGCTGGCGGTCGCCGGGGTGGCCGGGCTGTTCGGTCCCGGTCCCGTCGACGGGGAGTTCCGGGTGGCGCTGCTGTGGATGCTCGCCGCGGTGGCCGCCGCCGCGGTGTTCGTCGCGACCGGCCGCCGGCTGGTGCGCAGGGAGGCGGTGGTCCTGCTGGGGCTGTTCGCCGGCTTCGTGGTCTTCGTCGCCTGAGCGTCGGAGCTGCGGTCTATCCGACATGGGGTTGACTCGCCCCTGCCGGTAGGGTTGACGCATGGCGGGCAAAGTGCACCGTTCCCGGACCGTACGGGCCGTCTACCTCGGTCTCGGGTTCGCCTCCCTCGGCGTAGCCGCCGTCGGCGTGGTGCTGCCGCTGATTCCCACCACCGGGCCCGTGCTGCTGGCCGGCTTCTTCTTCGCCCGGTCGTCCGAGCGCTTCAACAACTGGCTCCTGTCCCATCCCCGGTTCGGGCCCTTGGTGCGGGACTACCAGGCCGGGCTGGGCATCCCGCGGCGGGCGAAGGTGCTGGCGGTGGTCATGATCGCCGCCACCTTCACGCTGTCGATCGTGCTGGTCGTCGACTCGCCGCAGTGGCGGGTGCTCCTCGGCGCGCTGGCGATCGGGATCGTGGCGTTCATCCTGACGCGGCCGACCCGCCACCACGACCCCGTGCTGGCGGCCGACGCGCCGGTGTCCGGCTGAAGCGACCCCCTTGCCGCCAGGCCTCGCAACCCATACTCTGCACCCATGGAGCGCATCCAGGTCGATATCGGCAAAGAGTGGCTGTCGGTCGCAGATATCTGCGAGTACATGGGAGTGTCCACATTCGTCGCCACTTCCGTGCTGCGCAGCGGCGAGCTGCCCGGCGTGAAGTTCGGTCGCGAATGGCGGGTCGCCCGCCAGGACTTCGAGGACTGGCTCAATGCCCAGCGGATGGAGTCGGCGGCTCGCAGCCGCGTCGGCCGAGCGCAGTGACGGCCCCAGAAGCGGTTGCGGTGGGCGTCGTTGCGCCCGAGCGAACCGACGCGCCCTCCACCGGGGAGGACACCGACGCAGCGCGGCCGTGGCAGGTGGTCGTGTGGAACGATCCGGTCAACCTCATGAGCTACGTGGTGTTCGTGTTCCGCAAGCTGTTTGGCTTCTCGAAGGAGAAGGCAACCCGGCTGATGCTGGCGGTCCATCACGAGGGTCGGGCGATCGTCAGCAGCGGGCCCCGCGAGAAGGCCGAGCTCGATTGCCACCGGCTGCACGCCCACGGCCTGTGGGCGACGCTGGAGCAGGCATGATCGACTTCGAGCCGCGCGGCGCCGGGGTGCGGGTCCACCTGTCCACGGCCGACGTCGGCGTGCTCCGCCGGCTGCCGGAACTGCTCGACACCCTCGGCGACCCCGTCGACGACCCGGCGGCTGCCCGCCTGGCCCCGGGCGCCTACCCCGACGACCCCGATGCCGACGCCGAGTTCCGGCGGCTGGCCGCTGCCGAGCTGAGCCGGGGCAGGGCGGCCGATCGACACGAGTTGCTCGCGAGCTTGGAGGCGGGCGCCGTCGATCTCGACGCCGAGCTAGCGGCGGCGTGGCTGCGGGTGATCAACGAGACGAGGCTGCTGCTCGCCGCCCGCCTCGGCATCGAGGACGACGGGTGGACGTACCGCCGCATCGGCCGCAGCTCGCGGGCTGCGCTGCTCTACTACTTGAGCTGGGCTCAGGAGAGTCTGCTCGCCGCGCTGGAGCCGGGATTCGGCACGGAGCCCGCCTCGTGGACCGCCTGAGCGAGGAGATCGTGACGGTTGGCGGCATCGGGCTCCCGGCGCTACTCGGCGTGCCGCACGAGGCGCGCTGCTTGGTGGTGTTCGCCCACGGAAGCGGCAGCAGCCGCTTCTCGACGCGGAACCAGGCGGTGGCGACCGGGCTGCGCGACGTCGGCGCCGCCACGGTGCTGCTCGACCTGCTCACCCCCGCAGAGGCGGCGGAGCGAAACGCCGTGTTCGACATCGATCTGATCACGGCACGGCTGCTGGGCGCGCTGGCCTGGGTCGAGCAGCGCCCCGACCTGGCCGGGCTGCCGGTCGGCTTCTTCGGCGCCTCCACCGGGGCTGCCGCGGCGCTGCGCGCCCAAGTGGAGGCCGGCGATCGGGTCGGCGCGATCGTGTCGCGGGGCGGCCGCCCCGACCTCGCGCACCCGCACGAGGCGCGGGTCACCGCACCGACGCTGCTGATCGTGGGCGGGGCCGACCTCACCGTGCTCGACCTCAACGAGGCGGCGCTGCGGGCGCTGCGTTGCACCAAGGAACTGGCGGTGATACCCGGGGCCGGCCATCTCTTCGAGGAGCCCGGGGCGCTGGGAGAGGTTGCTCGGCTGGCCGCGGACTGGTTCCAGCGGCACCTCGTGGGGCCCGCCGAAGCCGCGTAGGATGCTTGCCCATGACCGACGACGTCCGACCCGACGAGCGGCCCGCCCGCACACCCCGCACTCCCCGCGGCACGCTCAACCAGGCGCTGCTCGCGTACATCGCCGTCAACCTCGCATACGGCGTCCCGCTGCTCCTTGCCCCCGACTTTCTGTGGGGGACGATCGCCGGCGCAAGCGGCTCCGCCGAGGCGGCGCTGGCCACGACGCGGTGGGGCGGCGCCATCCTGGTCGCGTGGGCGGTGGGGGCCTTCCTGCTGATGGCGGTGCCGCGCGGCCAGCGCACCTTCGTCACCACCCTGGCCCTCCAGTACAGCCTCGCTGCAGCGGCGATCGCGTTGAGCGCCGTCACCGGCGAGTTCGACGACGCGGGCATCCGCACCTGGTTCCCCTGGGCGAGCGTCGCAGTGGTCGGGGCGGGCGCGCTCTACCTGTGGTACGCCCGCCTCAAGGCCCGCGACCTGCTCAACGAATAGGTTTGGCCCGCCCCCGGTCGGGAAGGTTCAGGGCAGTACCGTCCTGAAACCGAAGGAGAACGAGATGGTCTACGGAGGCTTCGGCATCAGCCTGATCCTCACCGCTGTCGGCGCGGTCCTGGCATGGGCCGTGAACGTTGAGGCGGAGGGATTCAACCTCAACACGATCGGCATCATCCTGTTCGTCGTGGGCCTCATCGGCCTGCTGCTGTCGGTGGCCGGCCTCGGGTTCTTCCGGGACCGCGAGGTGGTCCACACCACCACCGAGCCGCGCCGCGACGTCACCGTCATCGAGCGGTAACCGACGAGTGTCCTGCGTCGTAGGTTCGTGCCGATTTCGCCGAGGCATCGGCGTTCCTGGCAAGGACGCACAACGAAGGCGCATCGGTAGATGCGTCGAGGCGGAGGACGCCGCC
>JBFJZV010000089.1:0-13060 GCA_041621915.1 Acidimicrobiia bacterium
CCCATCGGCCCGCAACCGGATTTCGAGCTGCGGCCACGCCTCCAGCACCGCTCCGATCTCGGCCAGCATGTCGACGGCAGCCGCCCGGATGGCCACCTCGCCGACGTCGGCGCGGGCCGCCACCAGCAGGTCGTCGACGATGTTGGCCATGTCCTGCGCCTGCTCGGCGATGAGCGCCACGAACTGGCGACGTTCCTCCTTGGTGAACGCCTCGTAGTGGTCCCGCAGCTCCGTCGCGAAGCCGACCACCGTGGTGAGCGGGGTACGCAGCTCGTGGCTGACCGACCCCAGGAACTCGTCCTTCGACCGCACCAAGTCCTCCAACCGGAATTGCGCCCGCTTGAGGTCGGTGATGTCGCGTACGAGCCACAACGTCTCGTCGGCACCCAGCGGCACGAGCCGCGCCTCGAACTGCCTGGTCTCGCCGCCGTGTCTGATCGGGTACTCGACCGTCGCCGACCGCCGCTCCCGCACCACCTCTCGCACTGCCTCGACCAGCCGGTCGGCCACCTCTGGCATCATCGCGTGGATGGTCCTCCCGATCAGTGACGCCGGTGCCACGACCGGGTCGAGGCTCCGTCCCGCCCGTACCCAGCGGTAGGTGCCCGCGGTGTCGATCCGGAACATGAGGTCGGGGATGCTGTCCAGCAGCGCCCGGTTCTCAGCATCGCGCTGGACCAGCTCTGCGGCGTTGCGGCGCTGCTCGGTGTGGTCGATGACCTGGGTCAGGACGCCGGTGACGCGGCCGGAGCGTTCCGCCATGCCGGTGACGTGCAGCACTGTGTCGAGGTAATGCCCGGCGCGGTGGCGGAGCCGCCGCTCGACCTGATACGGGGCCAGCTCGCCGCTCGTGACGGGGGCGAAGTTCTCTTGCGACCCGGCGACGTCGTCGGGGTGCATCAGCTCCGCTATCGGCGTGGCGAGGAAGTCCTCCCGGGTCATGCCGAGCATCTCGCACAGCGCTGGATTGACCTCGACCGCCCGCAACCTCGCCTCGGTCATCACCATGCCGATGGGGGAATGCTCGAACGCCTGGCGGAAACGGGTCTCAGAGGCGCGGTGCGCCTCCTCGGCCGCGTGGCGGGCCGACAGGTCGACGACGTGCAGCAGCGCCGCCTCGAAAGTCCCGTCCGCGGCGCAGATCGGCGCGAGTGCCGTGGTGGTCAGCACGTCGCCGCCGTCGCGCCGGCGAAGCGTGCGCTCCACGCGGCTGGGCTCGGCGTCGCCGGCGACCAACCGAGCCACCTCGGCGTAGATCAGGTCGGCGTGGCGACCCGCCGCGATGTCGGCCACCGAAGCCAGCTCTCCCGGCTCACAGCCGAGCATCGTCGCCAGCGCCAGGTTGGCTCGCGTGAAGCGCCCTTGGCCGTCGAGAAGCGCCATACCGATCGGGGCGCCGTCGAACGCGCTGACGAAGCGCGCCTCCAGCGCCCGCTTCTGCTCGGCCGTGGCCAGCAGCTCGGTGACGTCCTCGAGTACCCCCTCGTGGGCCCATACGTAGCCGGCATCGTCGCGTAGCGGCCGCACCGTCTGGCGGGTCCACAGCTCGCGGCCGTCGGCGGTGCGCATGCGGACCAGCTCCCGTTCGAGGGATCCGTGGGAGGCCATCCGCTGCACCGCCGTCTCGCGGTCGCTTGCGTCAAAATAGAAGCTGTAGGAGCTGCGGGCCAACACCTCCGCCACGCTGGCCACGCCGAGCAGGTGGGCGAGGGCGCGGTTGGCGACGAGGATCTGGCCTTCGGGTGTGCTGCGGAAGATCGGCACGGGCAGGCGCTCGATGAGCCCGGCCAGGTCGCCCGCGCCGAGCGACCCCGCGGCCACCCCGAACAACGCGGGCGGTTCAACGAGCTCGGGTCCCGGCGAGCGCATCTTCGCCTCCCCGTCGGCCGGAGGCGCCACCACCTAAGGAGTGAGCAGTCGGGCCGCCGCAGCGGCAACGGCGACGCCCGACAGGTATGCCCCCTCCACTCGCGCCCCGGCGAAGGCCTCGCCGGCCAGGAGCACCGGTGCCCGGTCGACCGCTGCCCAGCCCCGGTCGAGGGTGGTGCGCGGCATTGAGTAGCGCCACCGGTGCCCCACGGCGGCGGTGATCGGGGCGTCGAGGTGCGTCGCCGCAGCCGCGCACAGCGCGTCGACCCAGCCGTCCGGTGGCTCGTCGAGGTGGGCGGCGGCGAACTCGGGGGTGCTGTGGATCGTGACCGCCGGCCCCGGCGACGTTCCCTTGTGGTGATTGTCGGCAAGCCAGGCGACGGGGCCGTCATCCGGCGCGCGGTGGCCGTCCGCCAGACCCGAGGGGCCGTCGAGGCGAGGCATCACCGCCAGGCACGCGTCGTACTCGACGTCGCCCAGCCCGGCCGGCGCCGTGAGGCCGGAGTCGGCCAGCAGCCCGGCCGCCTGCGGGAGCGGCGCCGTGACGATCGCCACCCTGCCGCGCCCTGCCGCCGACGAGCCGGCCCTGGCGACCACCCCGCCGGCGGTCGCATCGAGGCGGGTGACCTCCACGCCGGTGCGGACCTCGAGTCCGGCGGCGAGGTGCTCGGGGATCCGCCGCATCCCGCCGACGCCGGCGTGGCGCGGCTCGACGCCTCGCTCCGGCCGGGAGACGCTCGGGGTCCGCAGCCACACCCTCGCCACGCCCGCCCGGACCCAGCGCTCGACTTCGGCGGCGAACCCGGGATCGCGGGCGCTGATGTGCTGGGCGCCGTGGTCGAAGCGGCGGCCGTCGACGGTGCGGGTCGCCATTCGCCCCCCGACCGCCCGGCCCTTGTCGACCACGAGCACCCGTCGGCCGCCGTGTTGCAGCTCGCGGGCGGCCACCAGGCCGGCCATCCCGGCGCCCACGACCAGGACGTCTGGCTGAGGCATCGCGCCGAGGGTAGGGTCATCCGGCCCCACGTCCCGCTGCGAATGGAAGACGATGACCATGACCCTCGAACGCGTCCGCGCCGCCGTCACCCGGCCTCTCGACCGGGTGCGCGACCGCGTCGTCGCCAACACGACTGCGCTGTTCGATCACGCTCCCTACCCGCTGGCGAACACCCTCGGCCATGACGGCGACCCCGGCCTGTTCGGCCCTGGTTCGGTGACGTGGCCGGTGATCGGCGACGCGGCTGCCTTCGTCGGTGGAGTGCGGGCGCTCCTGGTGCAGGCTGCCCACCCCGAGGTCGTGGCCGGCGTCGCCGACCACTCCCGCTACCGCGAGGACCCGCTGGGGCGGTTGTCGCGCACGTCGGCCTACGTGACCGCCACGGCGTTCGGTGCGATGCCGGAGGTGGAACGGGCCGTGGAGCTGGTGCGGCGCGCCCACCGGCCCGTCGCAGGGGTGTCGCACCGGGGCCGCGAGTACGCCGCCGACGCCCCCGGCCTGGCGGCGTGGGTGCACAACGCCCTCACCGATTCGTTCCTCACCGCCTACCGCCACTTCGGCGAGGCACGCCTCGACGACGATGACGCCGACCGGTTCGTCGCGGAGCAGGCGGCGCTCGGCCGTCTCCTCGACGCCGATCCGGTGCCCGAGACCGCCGCCTCGCTGGCGGCCTGGATCGCCGAGCACCCTGCGGTGGGCCCGTCGCCCGGCATGGCCGAGGCGGTGGGGTTCCTGCGATCCCCGCCGTTGCCGGCCTACGCCCGGCCGGTCTACCGGGTGCTCTTCGCCGCCGCAGTGGCCACTCTGCCGGAGCGGCTCGGCGGTGTCCTCGGGGTGCAGCCGATGCCCGCGGCGCACGCCCTCGGCAGGGCGGCGGTCGGGGTCTTGCGTTGGAACCTCGGCTCGTCGCCCTCGTGGCATCTGGCGCTGCTCCGCTCCGGGGCGCCGGTACCGGAGGGCCGGTTCCGCCAGCCGCTGCGGGCGGCGAAGGCGCGCTGACGCGCACCGCTGGTAGCGTGCTCAGCATGACTCGAGCACCCCGAGGCATGGCGGCCGTTGCGGCCGCTTTCCTCCTGCTGGCGACGGCCTGCGGCGACAGCGGCACCACCACCACGGCCCCGCCGGGCACCGAGGCGCCCACGACCACAGCGGCGCCCGCCACGACTGTGGCGCCCACCACGACGGCAGCGCCCGCTACCACGATCGCGCCCACGACGACCCTTGCGCCGACCACCACCGCGGCGGCCGCCACCACGGTGGCGCCGACCACCACCGCCCCCGCGCTCACCGGCGATGCGCAGGCGATCGTCGACGCCAAGGCTGCCGCCGTGCTCGCTGCGGCGCCCCCCGGTTGGACGGCCACGCAGCTCGAAGATCCCACCGCAGGCGGTGACGACACCGACATCATCTTTGGACCCTGTGCGGCGCCGGATGCGTTCGACCTGAACGATCTCGACGCCCAGTCCGCGGCCATCGAGCAGGTGGAGGTCGTGGCACCGGCTGGGTCGGGCGGCGGGCTGTTCCCCGATCCAGAGGTGCAGGTCGAGGCCAGGGTCTTCGTCAGCGAGGACGTGGCCGCCGAGGCGTTCGCGGTCCTCGAGACCGTGCTCGGCACCCCGGACGGCCGGGAGTGCCTCGCCGAGAACCTGTTCGACGAGTTCGCCGCCGAGCTGCCGGCCGGCGCCGAAGTCGCGTTCAGCGTCGACGAGCTGGCAGTCGCCGGCGCCGACGTCGGGGTGCGCATCACGATGGACCTGGCGGTCAGCGGGATCACGGCCGCGATCCTCATCGACATCTACGCAGCCCGCGACGGCGCTTGCACCGTCTACGGCTCGAACCAGTCGTTCGACACCCCCGTAGAGCCCGCCATCCAGGAAGGGCTGTTCGGCGCCGCGCTCGACGCGTAGCCGCCGTTACCGGCCTCGGGCGGCCTGCCAGTAGGCGCCCAGGCGCGCCACGAACTCGTCGGGGGTCTCGGCGTACAGCGCCCAGCCCAGCGGGCGCGCCTCGTACTGGAGCTCCAGCCGGGTGCGGTGGACCAGCGCCAGCAACAGGGTGCGCTCCCGCTGATCGGCGGTGGCGGCGCCGTCGTCGCGGACGATGTCGCCCAGCTCCGCGAGGTCGTGGTCGTCGCCCAGCAGCTCGCCGAGCTCGTCGAGCCGGCCGGCATGGGCGGCGAGCAGCTCCGGCCATATGGGCTCCAGCGCCTCGAGCTGGTAGCGGAGGTACTTGACCCGCTTGCGCCACTCGTGGAACGACTCGACGGTGCCGTCCCGGTACGCCTGCCGCATCGCCCGCCGGCCGCGGGCGTAGACCCGCCGCAGCCCGGGTGCCATGGCGTCGAAGTCGTCCCGCATCCCGCGCGCAGCCAGCTTGCTGTTCGGGCGCTCGAGGCTGGCGGCCTCCCATGCCGCGTAGCGGGCCCGGGCGGCTTTCAGGGTGACCACGACGTCAGCGATGAGTTGGTCATCCTCGATGACGGTGCGCCGCGCCTCGTCGTGGCGCGCCTGGAGGTAGGAGCGAGTGTGGTCGAAAGCCCGCTTCCGCAACACCCCGCGGTAGGCATCCCGCAGCCCGTCCAGGGTGCGCAGCATCACGAAGCCGTCCCGGGCCGGCGCCAGCCGGCGGGCGGTGTCGCGGAGCAGCGTGTTCTCGACCCGGTAGGCGGGCGTGCCGACCTCGTCCCGCACCAGCCGCAGCATGCCCCGCAGCCGCTTCATGGCCTTGCGGGCCGTGTGCACCGCCTCGTCCCGGTCGCCGTTGCGGTCGGTGAGTCCGTGGGTGATGCGATCGAACTGCCCGAGCGCCACCCGCTGCATCGCCCAGGGCAGCGGCTCGTCGGCGTGGAGCCGGCGGTCGCCCGGATCGTGGGCGGGGAGGGAGGCGGGCCGGGTGGCGGGCAGTGTCACAACGCGGATTGTACGAACTCTCAGCCTCGTCTCAGCGGGCTCTCACCGAGTCCGCGCACGCTGGCGGGGCCGGCGGCGCCCGGATGGTTACCTGCCCTCGCCATCCGGGCCTCCGCCGCGGTTCGGGGTCGCCAGTGTCCCGCACTATCCTGACCGCAGGCCGGGCCCGCGAGGCGGCGCCCGGTGCGAACCCTGCCGATCCAGGAGCACCGAGACACGTTGGCGACCGACGACACCTTCCGCACCCAGGGCACCGTGGTGGAAACCCTGCGGAACGCCAGTTTCCGCGTCAAGCTCGACAGCGGGCTGGAGGTGATCGCGCGCGCCTCGGGGAAGATGCGCCGCGGCCGCCTCATCCGCATCATCCCGGGCGACCGGGTCGAGGTGGACGTGTCGGCCTACGACCCCACCCGAGGCCGCATCGTCTGGCGGCACCGCTAGCGGCGATCCACCCGCCGCCGTGACCTGGATCCTGCTCACCAACGACGATGGTGTCGACGCGCCCGCGCTCCCGGTGCTGAGCCGGGCACTCGAGGAGCTCGCGCCCGTGCGGGTCGTCGCGCCGGCGGGGGAGCGCAGCTGGGTGGGCAAGGCGCTCACGCGATACGAGCCGCTCTCGGTGTCCGAGGTCGTCAGGGACGGCGTGCCGATCCACGCCGTCACCGGCTACCCCGCCGACTGCGTGCAGCTCGGCATCCACGCCCTCTTCGACGAGCCGCCGGCCCTGGTCGTCTCCGGCATCAACGTCGGGTACAACCACGGGTCGGCGTTCCTCGGGTCGAGCGGCACCGTCGGCGCCGCCATCGAGGCGGGCAACGCCGGCGTCACCGGCCTGGCCCTGTCGGCCGGCACCTTCGTCGCGCCTTGGAGCGAATGGCGCCCCTGGGCGCTCGGCGACGAGTCGCGCCCGATGTGGGAGCGGCTGGCCGCGATCGGCGTCGAGCTGGCCACGCCGCTGCTGGAGGCTGGCAGTGAGCTGGTGATCAGTGTCAACATGCCGGCCGAGGCCGGTCCGGCCACCCCGCGGCGGGAGACGACGGTGGCAACTGTGCGGTACGGCGGCCTCTTCGGAGCCAACGACGATGGGACGTTCGGGTACGCGTTCTCCGGGTCGCTGGAGCCGCTCGGGTCGCTGGCGGGCACCGACGTCGAGGCGGCGGCCGACGGCGCAGTGGCGGTGACGTCGCTCGGCCCGCCGGGCGCCAGGCCCCTCGACGGCGCTCTGTCGGCCGCCCTGCGGCTCGACGGCTGAGCTGACCGCAGCTCTACCATCAGCCGGGTGCCTTCGACGACCGTCGCGGACGTGCTCGCCGCCCTCGGCCGGGTGGCGCCGTGGGCCAAGGCCTTCGGGTGGGACCCGGTCGGCCTCCAGCTCGGCGATCCGGCGGCGCCCGCCGCCCGGGTGGCGGTGTGCCACGAGGTCACCGAGAGCGTGGTCGCCGCGGCAGAAGCCGACCCGCCGGACCTCCTCGTGACGTACCACCCGCTGCTGTTCCGCCCCGCTACCGGGCTCGTCGCAGGCCGGTCGCCGACCGGGCGGGCCTGGCGGCTGGTGCGGGCCGGGGTGGCGGTGGCGGTCGCGCACACCAACTTCGACGCCGCTCCCGGCGGCACTGCCGACGCGCTGGCCGACGCGCTCGGTCTGGAGGGCGTTGCCGGTGTGGGGCGCCGACTCGGCGAAGATCGTCACCTTCGTCGCCGACGAGCACGCCGACGCCGTCGCCGCCGCGCTGGCGGCCGCCGGGGCGGGGGAGGCCGGCGGCTCGACGGCCTGTTCCTTCCGGGCCGCCGGGACGACCACGCGCCGGCGCGGCGAGCCGAGCACCGCGGACGAGGTGCGGATCGAGATGGTGGCGCCCGCCTCCCGGGTGGACGCGGCCGTTGCCGCGCTGGTTGCCGCGCACCCGTACGACGAGCCCGCGTACGACGTGTACGAGCGGCGGGGCGACGCCGGGTTCGTCGGGCGGGTCGGCGACGTGGAACCACAGCCCCTTGGGGCGCTGGCTGCGGCGGTGGCCGCCGCTTGTGGCGGTGTGCTGCGAGTGGCCGGCGAACCCGCCTCCGCGGTGGCCCGGGTCGCTGTCGTTCCGGGGGCCGGTAGCGACTATGCGGCGGTGGCGCGGGCCGCCGGCGCCGACGTGCTCGTCACCGGCGACGTCACCCACCACCGCGCTCGCGCCGCGCTCGACCGGGGCCTGGCGGTGGTCGACCCCGGCCACGCACCCAGCGAACGCCCGGGCGTCCGGAACCTGTACGCTGCGATCCGGGACGCGGTGGGCGATGTCATCGACCTCACCGGGCACGACGCCAGCCCCTGGCACGAGACGGAGTCATGATGGAGGAGATCCGCAGCCTCGAGGACTTGCTCGATCTCCAGGTGGTCGACCTGGAGATCGACCGCTCGCTCCATCGCCGCGCGACCCTCCCCGAGCTCGAGAAGTACCGGGCGGCCCACGATGCCCGCACCGAGGTCGAAGGCCGCCTACGGGCCACCGAGGAGGAGCTGCGGCTGACGACGCGTGACCTCGACAAGGCAGAGGGCGAGCTGGTGTTGCTGGAGGAGAAGCGGGAGATCGAGGAGCGCCGGCTGTACGCCGGCGGCCAGAGCGCGCGCGAGACCGACCATCTGCGCCAGGAGGTCGAGATGCTCGGCCAGCAGTCCTCGCGCGCCGAGGACGGCGTGTTGGAGCTGATGGAGCGCAAGGAGAGCCAGCAGGCGGTGGTCGCTGCCCTGGACGACGAGCGCAGGCAGGCGCAGGCGGCGGAGGACGAGCTGGAGTCCCAGGTCCGGGCGCTGTGGGCGGAGATCGACGCCGAGATCGCCCGCAAGGAGCAGCGCAAGGCTGGCATCATCCCGTTGATCCCGCCTGACCTGCTCGAGCAGTACGAGGAGCTGCGCGCCGCGCGCGACGACGGGGTGGCGGTGGGCCGGTTCGCCGAAGGGGTGTGCGGCGGCTGCCACCTGCGCCTCTCCGCCGCCGAGGCGCACGAGGTGCTCAAGCACCACCCGCCCCGGTGCCTGCACTGCAACCGCATCCTGGTGCCGCAGCCACGGTGACGGTGGTCGCCGCCACGGACGGTTCTTGCCTGGGCAACCCTGGGCCGGGCGGCTGGGCCTGGGTGACGACGGACGGACGGTCCGACGCCAAGGCGGCCCGCATGACCACCAACAACCGCATGGAGCTGCGAGCGGTGCTGGAGCTGCTGCAAGCGACCGAGCCGGACGAGCCGCTGCTCATCCAGACCGACAGCGTGTACGTGCTGAACATCTTCACGAAGTGGCTGGAGGGCTGGAAGCGGCGGGGGATGCGCACGGCCAACCGCAAGCCCGTCGAGAATCAGGATTTGATCCGGGCGATCGATCGTGCGCTCACCGGCCGGGAGATCGAGTGGGAGAAGGTGCCGGCCCACGCCGGCCACCCTCTCAACGAGGAGGCCGACCACCTCGCGCGATCTGCCGCCGAGCGGGCCGCGTCCGCCGCCGGGCCGTGATCCTCTGGCACGTCGGGGCGACACTGGCGATCGTCCGCTACGTGTTCAAAGACCCGAACATGGACCTGCGGTTCCTCGCAATCGGCTCCCTGCTGCCCGACCTCGTTGACAAGCCGATCGGGTCCGTGCTGTTCGTCGACCAGTTCCAGACGGGCAGGGTCTACGGGCACGCCCTGTTGGCGCCGGTGATGCTGTTGGCGGTGGTGATGCTGGTCACCCGGCGGGGCTCCGTACGCCGGAAAGCGTGGCTCGGGCTGCCGATCGGTGCGCTGCTGCACCTGTTCCTCGACGGCCAGTGGGCCAACCCGGAGGGCTTCTGGTGGCCGTTCCTCGGCCTCGACTTCCCGGAGATGGACCCGGCTCGGTTGTGGCCGCTGTTGGAGGACACGATTACCGACCCGCTGATCCTGCTGGGCGAGGCGGTGGGTCTCGCGTACCTGGTCGCGTTGGCGCGGCGGGCCGACCTGGCTGAGGTGAGGGCCACCGGCCGGGTGCCGATGGAGGGCAAGCCGGTGGCGCCTCGCTGCTGAGCGACCCGCCCGGCCGCCTCAGCGGGCCTTGCGCAGCAGCATCCGGACGGCCATGAGCACCAGGAACACGGCGAACATCCGCCGCAGCAGCGTCTCGTCGAGGTTGAGCGCCACCTGGGCGCCGATCAGGCCGCCGAGGATCCCGCCCAGGCCGACCGGGATCGCGACCGCCCAGTCGACCCGTCGGGAGCGAGCGTGGACGACGGCCCCGATCACGACCGTGGGGACGATCACCGCCAGTGACGTGCCCTGGGCGAGCTGCTGGTCGAACGACGCGAGCACGGCCAGCGCCGGCACGAACACCACGCCGCCACCGATGCCGAGCGTGGCCGACAGCGCCCCCGCCGCCAGGCCCACGAGCACCAGCGCCACCGCAATCATGCCGACAGCCACAACCGGGCGGCAGCCACCAGCAACAGCGTCACGAACGCCCGCGCCAGCCAGACTTCGGAGATACGGGCGATGAGGCGGGCTCCGCCGTAGGCGCCGATCCCGGCGCCGGCGAACAGTGCGAGCGCGGCCGGCCAGTCGACCTGCCCGTCGATCGCAAATGGCACCAGCGCCGCGCTCGCGGAGGCGACGATCGCCGCCACCGACGTGGCATGGGCTCGGTGCTGTGTCATCCGCATCCACAGGACGAGGCCGGGGACGACCACGACCCCGCCCCCGACGCCGAAGAGGCCCCCGACGAGGCCGGCGGCGAGGCCCAGGCCGGCGGCACGGGTGCGAACGGTCACCGCGGCGATGATACGCTCCCGGCTCCCCGACCCCGGAGGTGCCCATCCCCGGCCGTGGTGCCATCGTCGCGGCTGCCGTTCTCGCCGGGCTGGTCACGGGCTGCGGCGACGCCTCGCCATCGACGACCGCAAGCGCGCCGACCACGCTCCCCGGCCGGCCCTCGCCGACCGAGGCGGCCGACGCATGGTTCGCGGCCGTGGGCGGAGGGCGAGCCGCAGAGGCGACAGGGCTGCTCGTCGATGGCCAGCTTCCGATCCTGATCGCCGTCGAGAACGACCTCGACGCCGAACAGCTCGCCGGCCTGCTGGCGGACGGCGTCCCCGGGACGGCGCAGCAGGACTACTGGGACTCGTTTGCGGCCGGCTTCGAGGAGTTCGCAGAGCCCATCGAGAACCTCTCGGTGACGGCGGTCGACGAGTTCGGCATCGACGGCCGCACGTACGCCGCCGCGGTCGTGGGTCTGGCACCGGGCGCCGGCAGCACCCGGTTCATCACCACCGACGTCGGCGGACGCTGGCGGATCGACCTGCTCGCGACACTGGCGCCGGCGCTGGTCAACCAGCTGCGGAGCCTGGCCACGGCGGTGGCGCCCGAACCAGCAGGCGAAACGGCCCGGGAGGCGCTGGTCGCCCAGATCCCGTCGCTGCGCGCGGCGGTGGAGCAGCCGGATCCCGGCGCAGATGCGGCCGTGCTCCGAGAACTCGAGGCACTGATCCGCTTCCTGGCCCCTGCCTTCGAAGGCTGATCGGGTCAGGCCGACGCGATGCTGCGGAGCTCGGGCAGCACGTCGCTTCCGAGCATCGGGATCAGCGCCTCCTGGTCCGTCGACGTCATCTGGATGGTGACCACGTCGGCGCCTATCTCCTCGATCAGCGGGCGGTACGTCGCCACGATCTCCTCCGGGGAGCTCACGATGGAGTAGCGGCCCAGCACCTCGTCGCGCGGTAGCTCGTCGGCCCGCTGGCGCAGGGTGGCCGGGTCGACCGCCTCCAACCGGCCCGGGGCCCGGAGCCCGCGCCACGGATACAGGGCCTGCCAGGCCTCATCCTCCTCGCCGGCGAACACCGACCAGCGGGTGGCCAGCAGCTTCGGCGCCGGCCGGCCGGCCTCCTCGGCGGCGGTGCGGGCGGGCTCCACCACCCGCTCCATCGTCTCGGCCGGGACCTTGACGCTGGTGACGATCCCCTCTGCCTTGCGGGCCGCCAGCGCGGCGGACTTGGGGCCGCCCGCAGCGAGCCACAGCGGCACCGGCCCCAGCGGAGGGCTGTAGAGCTTGGCGCGGTCGGTCCGGTAGTACTCGCCGTCGTACGTGAGCTTCTCGCCGTCGAGGAGGCGGCGCATGATCTCCAGCGCCTCGCTCATGCGGTCGGCCCGCTCCTTGTACTTGGGGAACTCGTAGCCGAGTGGGCCCTCGTTGATGTTCTCGCCCGTGCCCACCCCGAGGTCGAACCGCCCGCCGCACAGCCGGTCTGCGGTGGCGGCTGCCTGCGCCACCACGGCGGGGTGGTAGCGGAACAGCGGCGTCGTGACCCCGGTGGCGATCCCCAGCGCGTCGGTGGCGGCCGCAATCGCGCCGATCGTGGTGAACGCGAACCCGGAGGCCGACTCATCGTCGACCCAGGGGTGGAAGTGCTCCGACACCACCACGCCGTCAAAGCCCGCCGCCTCCGCCAGGCGGGCGTGCTCGACGAGCGTCTCGGGCTGGAACTGCTCGTGGCCGCAGAAGTAATAGAAGCGGGTCACCCGGTGGCCTCCGTGTCGTCGGTTCGGGCGGTCACTCTACGGCGCGCGGAACCCGGCCCCCATCCTCGGCCCCCGTACCGCCGGTCAGGCGGCGCGGGGCCGGCTCGTCCCGACCGGGGAGGGTGCAGGCGCCGGGGCCCCGATCGGCAGCACGGTGCGGCCCTCGGCCTCGTTCAGCACCTCGGCGGCCGCCAGGTACATCGCGGAGGTCCCGCAGAAGATGCCGACCCAGCCGGCGATCTCCGTGACGGTGCCCAGGCCCCAGAAGTCACCGACCGCCAGCAGGAGGAACAGCGCCGTGAGGCTGCCGAAGACCACCTGGAGCGCCCGCGGCTTGCGGAGCGTCGCCAGGAACATGTACGCCGTGAATACGCCCCACAGGAACAGGTACCAGCCCATGAACACGCGGTCGGCGTCCCCGAACTGCACGATCGCGACCAGGCTGAGCCAGAAGAGGCCGTAGCTGGTGAACGCGGTGGTGGCGAAGGTGTCGTTGCGGCGGAACGACATGACGCCGGCGATCACCTGCGCCAGGCCGCCGTAGAACAGGCCCATCGCCAGGATGAGGTCGTCCATGGGGAAGAAGCCGGCGTTGTGCAGGTTGAGCAGCACGGTGGTCATGCCGAAGCCCATGAGGCCGAGCGGCGCGGGATTGGCGCGGTCGCCCATCGAGTTCCTTTCGTCGCCTCGCCGCCATTGAACTCCTGCTGCGCCCGGGCCCATAGAGGCCATCGGACCTGCCGGGTCAGGCGGTGGCGGCGGCCTCCAGGCCCAGCTCGGCG
>JBFJZV010000090.1:0-12860 GCA_041621915.1 Acidimicrobiia bacterium
CACGATCGAGTTGCCGGCGATCGTCGACACCGCCACCAGGGCCGCCACCACCCCGGCGACCCAGACGGCGTCGTCGCCGAGCAGCTCCAGGAAGTACGGCTGCCAGGCGTACCACGCCCACATCAGCACGGCGCCCTGGAGGATCGACATGACGATCAGCAGCCGCACCGCCTCCCGCCGCCACCCGAACGTGATCGACGCCCGGGCGATGCGGGTCATCTCGGCGGGGACCGCCCTCCACCCGACGGTCCGACGCTCGAAGCCGACATCGTGCATCACCCGGAGCGCGAACCCGAACAGCAACACCAGCAATCCCGCCCGGGCGACGAACGGCCAGGCCAGCCCGATGTCGCCGAGCAGCCCGCCGCCGACGGTGCCGACCAACATCGCCCCGCCCGACACCATCGCGCCGCGGGCGAAGACCCGGTCGAGCTGGCCGTCGTACCCGGTGGCGGCGAGGGCGTCGACCACCCAGGCCTCCACCGCCCCCGAGTAGAACGTGAAGCCCAGGCCCAGCAGCACCGACGCCGCCGAGAAGGCGACCACCCCCGCCTCCGCCGCCGCCAGCGCCACGTAGACCAAGGTGCCGGCCGCCAGCACCAGCGTGCTCAGCAGGAACGACGCCCGCCGGCCCGCCGTGTCGGCGAGGACGCCGGTGGGGATCTCGAACAGCACCATGCCGGCAGTAAACGCGGCGTTCGCGACGAAGACCTCGAAGATGTCCAGCCCGGCATCCAGCAGGAACAGGGTGTTGACGCCCCAGATCACCGACGCCGACAGCGTGTACAGCCCGGCGATCGCGAGGTAGCTGCGGATCACCCGGGTGGAGGTCATTCGCGGACGGTAGCGTGACACGGTGGCGCGGGCGGATACGAGGCGAGGGCGGAGCGGTCGGCGAACGGCGCCGGCACCGGAGGGCGGCGAGTACCGGACGCTGGTGAACCCGTTCGAGCCGCCCCGGGTGCTCGACGACGAGCAGGTCGAGACCATCCACCAGGCGGCGCTGCGGGTGTTGGCCGACAGCGGCATGCGGGTGCTGCTGCCGGCGGCCCGCGAGGCGTACGCCGCGGCGGGCGCTGCGGTCGACGAGGACGAGCGGATCGTCCGGTTCGATCCCGGCCTGGTGGCCGAGGCGCTGGCCACCGCCCCCACCGAGTTCGAGATCGCCCCCCGCAACCCCGACCGGACGGTGACGTTGGGGGGCAAGCACGTCGCCCTGGTCCCGGTCGGGGGCCCTCCCCACATCACCGACATCGACCGGGGACGCCGGAACGGGACCCTCGCCGACTTCGACGACCTCGTGAAGCTGGCGCAGCACTTCGACGTGCTGCACCTGTTCGGCCCGGGCGTCGAGCCGCAGGACGTGCCGCTGGAGGCCCGCCACCTCGAGATGACCCGCTCCATGCTGACCCTCGGCGACAAAGCGCCGTTCGTGTACGCCCGGGGCCGGGGCCAGGTGACCGACTGCTTCGAGATGCTCCGCATCGTCCACGGCGACCTGGACGCGCCCCGCTGCTACACCGTGATCAACACCAACTCGCCGCGCCAGCTCGACGTCCCGATGTGCCTGGGCCTCATGCAGTTCGCCGAGGCGGGGCAGCCGGCAGTCATCACGCCGTTCACCCTCGCCGGGGCGATGGCGCCGGTCACCGTGGCGGGGGCGCTCACCCTCCAGCACGCCGAGGCGTTGGGCGCGATCACGCTGAGCCAGATCGTGCAGCCCGGCGCGCCGGTCGTCTACGGGGCGTTCACGTCGAACGTCGACATGCGCTCCGGCGCTCCGGCCTTCGGCACGCCGGAGGCGGTGAAGGCGGCGTGGGCCAGCGGGCAGCTCGCCCGCCACGTGGGCCTACCGTGGCGGTCGTCGGGCGTGTGCACCTCGAACACGGCGGACGCCCAGGCCGGCTACGAGACGATGATGAACATGCTGGGGGCGGCGCTCGGCGGGGCGAACATGATCATCCACGCCGCCGGGTGGCTGGAGTCGGGCTTGGCGGCGTCACCGGAGAAGTTCGTGCTCGACGCCGAGATGTGCCAGATGTTCGCCGAGCTGTTCAGGCCGGTGGGGACCTCCGACGACGACGTGGGCGTCGATGCCATCGCCGAGGTCCCCCCGGGCGGGCACTTCTTCGGCGCCGACCACACGCTGGCCCGCTACGCCACCGCCTTCTACGAGCCGATCGTGTTCACCCGCCAGAACTACGAGCAGTGGGCGGAGGCCGGCTCGCAGGACGCCACCCGGCGGGCCAATACGGCGTGGAAGCGCATCGTCGCCGACTTCGAGCCGCCGCCGCTGGACGACGCGGTGCGGGCCGAGCTGGACGACTTCGTCGGTCGTCGCACCGCGGAGGGCGGGGCGCTGCCCGAGAGCTGAGTCAGCCGAGCAGCTCGACGTGCTGGACGATGTCGTCGAACTGCATAGCGGACAGCGTCTCGGCCTCGGTGTCGTAGACGACCACCACGTCGGTGCCCCGGTGGTCGCTGCCCGGCGCGGCGACAAAGCGGCCGTCGGGGCTCCAGGCGACGTTCCACGCCCGGTACCCCAGCGGCACGCGGTGGTCGAGGGTGCCGAAGATCGACCAGATCTCCAGCTCCCAGCTCGCCGGCAGCTCCGCGCTATAGGTGAGGAAGGCGATGTGCCGCCCATCGGGCGACCACGCTGCCATCCGGTGCTCGGCCCGGCCGTTCGACGGCGCCCACTCGATGTGGCTGAGGTCGGCGAGGTTGGGCCGGGATGCGAGGAACGCGGTGCGGATGTCGACGTGGCGAACTGCCAGCACCGTGCCCCCAGGCGCCTGGTCGACGAAGTCGACCCCGGGGTGGGCGGCGGCCACCGACCCGTCGGGGGTCAGGAGCTGCAGTTCGACGGTCCGCCCGGCGTCCGCCCAGTCGGTGACCACGAAGCCCGCCTCGTCCCAGGCGTGGAGGAGCGCCGGGTCGAGGTCGCCCAAGGGCTGCGGTTGCCCGCTGGCCGCCAGGTCGAGCGTTGCGAGCGTCGCTCCGGTCCCTTCCGGGTCTGCGGCCAGCCAGGCCAGTCGCCCGGGTTGGCTGCTGTGCCACGCAGCGGAAGTGGCCGCGGTGGCGAAGACCGGTGCTGCGCTCAGCGGACCGGCGCGCAGCACCGGGCCCGCCCCGTTGTCGGCCAGGTAGGCCATCCACTCCCCGCCGGCGTCCACGGCCAGCGGCCCGAAGGCCCCAGGCAGGGGCTCACGGGTCGCGCCGTCGGAGCCCCATCGCACCAGGTCCACGGCGCCCCAGGGGCCCACCGTGGCCACCAGCGTCCCGGCGAACCCGGGCAGCGCGTCGGCGAGCGGCCCGGCGAGCACCTCGGACGTGACCTCGACCGACACCCGCTCCACAGGCGGCACCGCCGTGGCGGTGGTGGTGGTGGTCGCGCTGGTCGGGGGCGCCGTCGTGGGAGCAAGCGTCGCGGCGATGGTGGGCGCGACCACCGGCGGCGGCGTGGCGTTGGGCCCGGCGCGTTCGCCCGAGCGCGGCAGCAGCGCCACCGCGACCGTCAGGACCACGACACCGGTTGTGGCGGCCGAGCGGCTCATCCGCGCAGCTAATCACAACCGGCGCCGCGTGTCAGCCCCCAAGTTGGCGCGGCCTCACGACCCGGGCAGGAGCCGCTCCAGGCTGCCGGCGATGTAGTCGAGTTCCTCGCCGAGCTTCGCCGCCATGCCGGGGTGATCCCGGGCCCGCCCGACGAACCACAGGCCGAAGATCACCTCGCGGGCGGCGATGAACGTGTCGAGCCGGTCGGCGTCGGGCAGGGTGCCGTAGCCGGCTGCGAAGGCGTCCCGCCACGCCGGCCAGTCGTCCCGCCAGCGCAGCTCCCACAGCGCCACCGCCATGTCGTAGATCGGATAGCCGAAGCCGCAGTCGTCGAAGTCGATGAGCCGGGCTTCACCCCGGTGGAACAGCACGTTGTCGAGGTGCAGGTCGGCGTGGATGAGCAGCAGGTCACCACCCAGCTCCGCCATGACTTCGCCGGCACGGTCGGCGGCGGCCCGCCAGCGACGCCGGTGGCCGGCGGGCACCAGGTCCCAGCCCGCCCCCTCGAAGCACCCGGCCCAATCCCAGCGGGGCCGGGAGAACCTCGCGGGCGGCTCCCACCCGGCGGCGTGGTCGTGGAGACCGGCCATCGCCTCCCCCAGGCGCCGCAGGTGTATCGGCCGGGCGCCCAGCGACATCCGCCGCCCGACCTGCCACCGCAGCAACGAGCACTCGATTCCCTCGACGACGACCGGGGTACCCACCGGCACTGGCACGGAGAGGTCAGTGTCGCGCCGGAGCGCAGCGAGCCAGGCAAGCTCCGACACGACGGCGCCGTCGTGATGCTTGCCCGGGCGGTGCAACCGCAGGAGGTACTCCTCCCCGCCGGCGGCGACCCGATAGGTGGCGTTCTCGTCGTCCGAGATGAATCGGAGCCGGGCGCCGCCGAGGCCCCAGGCGGCGAGGGCGGCGCGCGCTAGCCGAGCACGCTGAACGACGACGCCTCGTTGATCTGACGGTTGCGGCTGAAGGCCCCGAGGCTCAGCTCCAGCCCGGTGTGGGGCATCTTCACCGTCACCGGGTCGGCGTCGTGGTCGTGACCGCCTTCCACCGCCTCGATGAGCTGCACCATGCACCACGCCGCGATCGAGCAGTTCTTGAACTGGTTGCCACTGGTGCCGATCGCCACGTAGAACCCGTCGAGGTCGGTCCTGTCGTAGATCGGGATCCAGTCGTCGCTCACGTCGTAGAGGTCCACGACGCCCTTGCGCTCCTGCGGCACGCCCAGGCCGGGCAGGCGGCGGGCCAGCCGCAGCACCTGGTTGTTCCACTGGCTGATGGTGACGTTGCGCTCGAACTGGTCGGGGTCGTCGACCCAGACCTTCGGGTCGCAGTCGGGGTCCTGGCTGCCGACGAGGATGTGGTTGCCGACCTCGGGCCGGAAGTAGGTGCCGAGGTCGTCGTCACCGACCAGCAGCCCGTCCTGCTCGAAGTCGAGCCCGGCCGGCGACGGCACGTGGTGCACTTCGTGCCGCAGCGCCCGCGTCTTGATGTTCATCTGGTCGGCGACGCCTGCCATCTCGTTGATGACGAAGCTGTGCGGCCCGGCGACGTTGACGACGACCCGGGCAGAGACGAACTCGGCGTTGTCCAGTTCGAGTCCCGTGACACGGCCGCCCTCCTGGCGGATGCCGGTGACCGCGGTGTTGAAGCGGAACTCGGCGCCGTACGCCTCGGCGGCCCGCTGCAGGTTGTGCGTGGCGAGCTGCGGGTCGGTCACGTAGCCGGCCGCCGAGCTGAACACCGCCGATCCGAGGGCCTCGTCGGGGTCGTCGAAGAACTCGGGGTCGTCAGCTGCCTTCGGTGGGGCGTGGCGGCCAAGGTCGATGCCGGGCACTCGCGAAGCGACCTGCTCCGGGCTCCACTGCTCGTACGGGATGCCGATCTCGTCGAAGAGCGGCAGTACCTTGTCGGTGTACCGGTCGTCGTTGCCCAGGTACACACCGCCGCACTGCACGAACTTCGCCAGCCCCCGCTCGTCCTCGACCTCGAGGTACTCGGGCCAGCGCTGCCAGTAGTGGAGTCCCTCCCATGCCATCGCCACCCCCGGCCAGGTGGAGTAGTGGGTGCGGATGATGGCGCACGAGTTGCCGGTGGACCCGTAGCCGGCGGCGGGCAGCTTGTCGACGTTGAGGGTCTTCCAGCCGGCCTTCGCCAGCTCGAAGCCGAGGTTGGCGCCGATGATCCCCGCCCCGATGATCACTGCGTCGTAGTCGTGGGTGTCGCTCATGCCGGAAGCTTATTGCCCCGTCAGTGGACCAGCACGAGCTCCCCGTTGCGCATCTCGCAGTCGAAGTAGAACCACCGCTTCGTCGCCGATCCCGTCTCGATACGGAAGGCGGTGATCAGCCGCTCCCCGTCGGTCTTGAGGTAGATCGCGCCGTACACCTGGACGTTGGTGCGGCCGAGGGCGTCGACCTGCTGCTGCACCGCGGCGAGCTTGTCGGCATCAGCCGTGCCGGACAGCTCCTCGATGCTCCGCTTCAACCGGTCGATCTCCTCCTGCGTCTCGGCCTCCCGGGTCGAGCGCTGCAGCTCGGTGGACAGCAGCACCGGGGCCGACCCGCGGCCGAAGCGGCCCAGCCGCCCCAGTAGGTCGGGCCGCGGGTGGACGCGGCCTTCCTGATCGCCCGACGAGACGATGAACGCGGCCGGGTTGACCGTCTCGAGGGACGCGTCGGTTACCTGAGACCGCCGAGCTTCTCGAAGGTGACGCTGACGGGGCGCTCCACCAGCCCGCTCTGGTACACGGTGCCGAAGCCGATCCGAAGGTCCTCGAAGATCGCCTGGAAGCCGCGGTAGTGGTCGGCGTCCGGGTGTGTGATCACGGCTGCGTCGAAGCTGAAGCCGCGGGACGTGCGGAAGCGCCCGTTCAGGAAACGGGCGATGTTGTCGCCCTCGCCGGCGTCGATCACGACGATGCGCTCCTGCCGGCCCCGCTTCGGGGTGATCAGGACGGCGCCGTCGCCCTCGCCGACGTCGACACGATCTCCAACGGACGCTGCTCGACGGTGTCCTCTTCGGGGATGAACAGCATCTGCTGGTTGGGACCGCGCGGGCTCAGATGATCTGCAACTGCCCGTCCGGCTCCCGGCCGTCGAGCCGAAGGAAGTCGCCCCAGATCACCTGGCGGACGGCTTTGCCGGCGGCGTCCCTCAGCATCATCTTGCGGCCAGGGCCGACGAACCGCACTTCCATGAGAACCCCCTCGTGCCTGCCTCCGAAGCTACCCGTTTGCGGCCGGCGGAGGGCGGGTATTGAGCCGCCGCTTTGAGCGACGCACCACTTTCACTCCGTCCGACCGAGGAACGCCCCGCGCTCGGCTGGCCTGCACCGAGCTACTGGTGGAAGGTCGCCGCCGGGGTCATCGGACTGGTCGTCACCGTGCACCTGTTCCTGCGGCTACAGGGCGTGCTGCTCGTGGTCGTCGCGTCCTTCGTGCTGGCGCTGGGCCTCCAGCCGGCGCTCGCCTGGCTCGAGCGAAGGGGGCTGGCCCGCTGGCACGCGATGGCGATGGTGATGCTGGCCGGCCTCACACTGGCGGCCGCCGCCGTGGCGGCCATCGTCCCGGTGCTGATCGGCCAGCTCGACGAGATCGCGGCAACCTTGCCGGACCTCCTGGACGGGATCCGGGAGGGAGGAGGCCCGCTGGCCGGGCTCGTCGATCGTTTCGATTGGACGACCATCATGGACACGGCCGGCGCCGGCCTCCTGCCGGCGGTCGGCGGTATCGCCGGCACCGCATTCAACGCGGTCACGGTGCTGATCCTCACCCCGTACTTCGCTTTCGCGTTCCCGTCGATCAAGCGCTTCGTGCTCCGCCTGCTGCGGCGTGAGGACCGGCCCGAGTTCCTGCGAATGGTGAACGAGTCGGTCGACCGCATCTCCGGCTACATCGCCGGGAACCTCGTGGTGTCGGCGATCGCCGTGGTCGTGTCGTTCGTGGCGCTGTGGCTGCTGGGGATCCGCTTCCCGCTGGCGCTGGCCTTCTGGATCGGGATCACCGACCTCGTTCCGGTCGTGGGCGTCTTCCTCGGTGCGGCGCCGGTGGTGGGCCTGGCAGCCCTGGACGGCACAGGTGTGATGATCGCCGCCATCGCATTCATCGTCGTGTACCAGCAGATCGAGAACTACGTCATCGGCCCCAAGGTCATGAAGCACGCCGTCGACCTGAGCCCGCCGTCGGTGATCCTCGCGCTGATGATCGGTGGCAGCCTCGCCGGCGCGCTCGGCGCCCTGCTGGCGCTACCTGTTGCGGCGCTGGTGAAGATCGTGATCACCGACTACGTGGTGACCCGCCGGATCCACGACGTGCGCACTGCGGCAGTGAACGGAGAGCCTGCCAAGCGCCGCCCGGTCGTGAGCCGCCCGCTACCCTGACCGTGTCCTTCGGAGGAAAGGAGGGAGCCGTGCACATCGAAACCGCTGTGGTGCGCATCAGCCGTGCCACCCGGGCGCTCCCGTCCTCCGCCGCCGCCGCGTAACCGGCGCCGGCGCCTGGAGCGCCCCGACTCCAGGAGCCGACCATCCATGCATCAGCCAACCTCCGGCGCGCTCGCCGGCTATGGCCTCGGCGACGCCGTGCTCGCCGCCTACCTGCCCTTCGCCCGCCCCGACCGTGAGCTCGTCCGGGTCGTCCGCGTCGACCGCGGCGCGGTGGCCGTCGCCACCGCCCGCGGGGTGACGACCGCCCGCATCCCGCCCGGCAACGGCCTCGCACCCGCCACCGGCGACTGGGCCGCCGCCCGCCAGGCGCCCGACGGGAGCCTGCTGCTCGATGCGGTGCTGCCGCGTACGACGGCGGTCCGTCGCACCAGCCGAGACGGCACCGCCGAGCAGGTGCTCGTCGCCAACGTCGACACCATGCTCGTGCTCCACGGCCTCGATCGTCCGCACCGGGTCGGCCGGTTGGAACGGCTCTGCATCCTCACCTGGGACGCCGGCGCCGAGCCGGTGATCGTGCTCACCAAGACCGACCTGCTCGACAGCGGCGGCGCCGCCATCGACCTCGTCGACGCGCTCGACCGCATCGGCCGGGTGCTGCGGGACGTCGAGGTGCTGCCGGTGAGCAGCGCCACCGGCGCCGGCATGGGCCAGCTCGCCCCATATCTCCGGGCAGGGGCCACCGTCGGGCTGGTCGGCGAGTCCGGGGCGGGCAAGAGCACGCTGGTCAACCGTCTCGCCGGCGAGGAGGTCCAGCGCACCGGCGGCGTGCGCCGTGGCGACCGCAAAGGCCGGCACACCACCACCTCCCGGGAGCTGATCCCGCTGCCCGGCGGCGCCGTGCTCGTGGACACGCCCGGGTTGCGGATGGTGGCGATGTCGGGCGGCGGCGACGGCCTCGCCCGCGCCTACGACGACCTCGAGGAGCTATTCGCCCGCTGTCGCTTTCGCGACTGCGGCCACCGATCCGAGCCCGGCTGCGCCGTGCAAGCCGCCCTGGCGAACGGCCGGCTCAGCGACACGCGATGGGCGGGCTACCGCAAGCTGGCCAAGGAGATCGCGTACGAGGAGCGGCGGTCTGCCGAACGGGCTCGGCGGGCGGAGGACAGGCGCGTCGGCAAGATGCTGCGCAAGGTCAGGCAGGACCGGGAAGACTGGTGAGCCGCTCCCACACGGACTGGCCGAACGAGCGCGACACGAGCAACAGGTAGGACGGCTCGCCGCTCCGGTCGTCCCGCACCAGTTCGGTCGCCACCCCGGCCACCAGGGTCCGCGCCGCCGCGCCGTCCGGAGTCATCGGGTCGCTCATATCGAGGGCGCACACGTGCTCGAGCAGCCGGCGGGCCCCAGGCCCGGTCACCCGGATCGCGGCCCGGACGTGGGTGAGGTCGACGGCGTCGCCCGCGGGCCGCTCGCCGAGCACCAGCCACTCCCCCGGCGCGACGGCCAGCGTCAGCGTCTCGCCGTCCCGGCGGGCCTTGCCGATCGGCACACCGGTGTCGTCCCAGGTGCGCCACTTGGGAAGCGCCGACTCGTCGGAGAGCCGCACGCCGGGGAGGTCCACCAGCGGCTTGGGCACCGGCGACTGGAGCTCAGGCACGGAGGCGCTCCCCCTCCGGGTCGAGGTGGGCGTGGTGGTCGAGCACGATCGCGACGTGATCGCCACCGTCGGGGGTGCGTATCGTCACTCGCTCGCCGCCCGCCACCAGCCCGGCATCGAGCTGCGCCAGGCACACGCCGCGGCCCAGCGTCGGCGACATCCGGGACGACGTGACCCGCCCCACGATGCGATCACCTTCGATGATCTGGCTGGCCTCGGGGGGCACCAGCCCAGCGTCGGCCGGCTGGAGCGCCACCAGCACTCGGGACGGCCCGGCGTCCGCCTCCCAGGCCAGCTCCGGCCGGCCCACGAAGTCGGGCTTGGCCAGCTTCACCGCCCACCCGGCGCCGGCGGCCCCGGCCTTGGTCAGCCCGTCCGTGTCCTGGCCGACGATGAAGTGGCCCTTCTCCAGCCGCATGATCCGCTGCGCCTCGATCCCGAACGGCGCGGCGCCCGCTTCGACCAGCGCCTCCCACACGTGGAGCCCGTGGCCGGCCGGGACGTGCACCTCGTAGCTCAGCTCGCCGGTGAACCCGATCCGCAGCAGCAAGCAGCCCGCCACCCCCGCAACGGTCCCCTCCCGGGCGTGCATGTACGGGAAGGCGCCCGGGCCGACGTCGACGTCGGTGAGGGATGCCAGCAGCTCCCGGCTGCCGGGCCCGGCGACGTTCATCGCGGCGTAGCCGTCGCTGACCGCGGTCATCCGCACCTGCCAGTGCGGGAACCCGGTCTGCAACCAGTCGTCCAGCCAGTTCCACACCCGGCCGGCCCCACCCGAGGTCGTGGTCATGTACCAGCGCTCGTCGGCGAGGCGGGCGGTGACCCCGTCGTCCATCACCACGCCGTCCTCGGCGCACATGATCCCGTAACGCACCCGCCCGACATCGAGGCGGCCCCACCGGTTCGTGTAGACGAGGTCGAGCAGCTTCGGCACGTGGCCGCCGCGCAGGTCGATCTTGCCGAGCGGCGATACGTCCACGATGCCCACGCCCGCCCTGGTGGCCCGCACCTCGGCGGCCGGGTCGCCGTAGTGGTCAGGACGCAGCCATTGGCCGGCAACCAGCCACTCGGCGCCGTGGCCAGCGTGCCAGTCGTGCAGCGGCGAGCGCCGCACCGGGTCCTCGTCGCGGCCGGCCAGCGCCCCGAGCGTTATCGGCGCGTACGGAGGCCGCCAGGTGGTGGTGCCGGTCTCGGCGATCGTCGACCCGGTGGCCCGGGCGTGCACCGCCACGGCGTTGACCACCTCCAGCTTGCCCTGCACCGGGCCCATCGTCGCCGTCGTGTACCGCTTCGACAGCTCGATGGAGTCGTAGCCCTCGGCGGCCGCGGCGGCCAGGTCCGAGGCCTTGACGTCTTCGGAGAAGTCGACGAAGCCGTCGGTCGGGCCGGCGAACAGCTCCGGGTGGGGCGCGGGCGGCAGCGACGGCACCGGTTCCGCCGGTCGATCCTCGTGCTCGACCGGGACGGCGCGGGGGGTGGCGGCCTGCCAGCGGGCGGCGGTGGCGAGGGCGCGCCGGGCGGCCTCCCGGCCGGTCGCCTCGCCGTGCGCCACGAGCTCGTCGGTGGAGCCGTCACCGACCAGCCCCCCTGTCGCGAGGACGTCGCCGGGCAGCTCGCCGGGCAGGAACCGGGCGGCAACCGGGTCGTACTCGGGCACCGAGCCCGCCATGTTGAGCAGAGCGGTCGACGTGGTCCACCCCACCGCGGTCACGAGCAGGTCGGCGTCGAGGGAGGTGCCGTCGTCGAGCTGGACCCGCTCGACAGCGCCGCGGCCCCGGGCCCGATCGAGCCGGCGAGCATCGACCACGGTGACGTCGAGGCCGGCGGACACGAGGTCGCCTGCCGCTGCGTGGCCCGACTCGTTGCCGGTGGCGACCACGGCCCTCGTCCCCGGGGCGACCGCCCAGAGGTTCACCAGGCGGCGGGCTGCCGTGGACAGCATCACGCCGGGCAGGTCGTTGCCGGCGAACACATACGGGCGCTCGATCGTCCCCGCCGCTACCACCAGCATCTTGGCCCTGACCTTCACGAGCCGCTCTCCGCCGCCCCGCTCGACGACCCCCACCCAGTTGTGATCGAACCGCCCCGCGGCGACGCTGTCCGTCAGCACCTCGACGCCGGCGGCTGCCACCCGATCCCGCAGCTCGGCCAGTGCCGCGAGGTTGGTCGCGTCCCCGTAGCGCAGGTGCCCACCGAGGTGGTGCTCCTCCTGCACCAGCATCACCGCCGCACCGGCCTCGGCGGCCGCCACGGCGGCGGCCATCCCGGCCGGCCCCCCGCCCGCCACCAACACGTCCGGGTGGGCGTAGCGCTTCTCCGGCGGGTGGAACGGCGGCTCGGCCGGCACCCGCCCCCCGGACGAGAACCGCCGCAACGTCCGCTGGTACCAGGGCACCAACCGGTCGGGGCCGATGAACGTCTTGTAGTAGAAGCCGGGCCCGAGGAACCGCCCGACCAGCCGGTTGGCGGACCGCACATCGAAACGCAGTGACGGCCAGGCATTCTGAGCGGTGACGTCCATACCGTCGGCCACCAGCCGGTGCCCGGCCCGAACGTTCGGCTCGTCGCCCACCTGCACCATCAGGTTGGGGTCGTGGTACCCGGCGGCGAGGATCCCCCGGGGCCGGTGGTACTTGAAGCTGCGGGAGACCACCCGCACCCCCGCCGCGGCCAGCGCCGACCCGATCGTGTCGCCTTCGCAGCCCTCGTAGGGCTTTCCGTTCCAGGTGAACCGCACCGGCCGGGTGCGGTCGATCACCTCCCCAGGGCGGGGCCCGATGCGCCTCATCCGGCCACGTCCCGCACGGTGCGGATCTCGTTGGTCTGGGTGTGGCGCTCAATGTCGAGGAACCGCCGGCACCCGGCGACGTGGAACCACCGCTCGGTCTGCCAGCCCCGCACGTTCCGCTTCTCGTAGAGATACGCCCGCCACGCCTCGGGCGTCGTGTCCGGCCCCGGCCGAGGCACGATCTCGCCCGAATACGAGAACTCGTCGGCGTTGCGCGGCCCGCAGTGCGGGCAGGCGATCAGGAGCATCGTCGCCCCGCGCCGACGCAGCCCGAACATCCGCACCCCCCTCCCCCTCGCTCCGCTCGGGGACTCCCCCCGCAAGCGGGGAGAGCACATGCCCGCCAGAGCCGACGCGAAACGGGCAACCGGGCGAGCCCGGAATGAGGGCTCGCCGGGCCGGCCACACCCTGCGCAGCAGCAGGGCGCGGGCGAGCCTTCGGCCGGCCCCATGTATCAGTGCCCAACGGCG
>JBFJZV010000091.1:0-12830 GCA_041621915.1 Acidimicrobiia bacterium
CAGCTTGTCGCTGTCGACCTGGTTCTTGGCGCAGCCGAGCGTGGTCAGCCAGACGGAGGGGGGCGAGGTCACGCCGGGGAGTGTATCGAGAGCCAGGCGTCTGCCTCGTGCGGGCGGCGGAACCGGACGAACTCGATGTGCGCCCAGCGGGGGTCGGCGAGCGCCTCCCGGTAGTGGCGGCGCTTGGCCCGGAACGTCTTGAGCTGCCAGACGAAGATCGAGTCACGGGCGAACACGTCGCGCACGGTCTCCGTCGAATGGCCCCAGACCCGCTCCCGGCTCACGACCCGGCGGGCGGTCCGCCGCAGCAACCGCCCGAACATCAGCGGTAGCGGGTAGTCCAGGAAGACGACCGTGTCGGCCCGGCTCCAGACGATGTCGCGCACGGCCCTGTAGTTGCCGCAGGTGACCCACGCGTCGCCGGACAGCGCGTCCGCCACCCGGCCGCGGAAGGCGTCGCGGTCGGCAGGCGTCCAGCCCGGCTCCCAGTGCAGCGCGTCCAGTTCGATGTGATCCGCCCCCAGCGCGGCGGCGAGCCGCGCTGCGAACGCCGTCTTCCCGGCGCCGGTCGTGCCGATCACGTTGACGCGCATGGCGGGGATGGTACGGGGCCTCGGCTCGGGGACTCCCCCGCACAGCGGGGGAGCACCCAGAGCACCGTAGCTAGAACTCCCCGCCGAAGAAGAACTCGAACAGGATCAGGGCGTCGACGTCGTCGCTCGCCAACAGCCCCAGCTCGGACTCCGTCAGGTTGACGAACAGCGGGCTGAAGCCGCCGCCGAAGTTGTCGGACGTCAGCACGTAAGCCGGGCTCCAGCCCTCCGCCGCCAGCGTCGGCGAGCCGTCCTTCAGGCTCACGTGGAGCACCTCGCCGCCGCCGACACCGATGTCGCCTGCGAGCGCGTCGACGTCGTCGCCGGCCACGAGCCCGAGGTCGGCCCCGGGCACCCCGACGAGCGCCACGCCGGCCTCGGTCTCGAGGATGTCGGCCTCCGTCGCCCCGAGGATGCCGAGCGTCGGCGACCCGGGCGCCAGCGAGTAGTACGGCGTGCCCGGGTCGAGCGGGTCGACCCGCGTCCACCCGTCGATCTCGTCGCCCGGCACCAGGCCGGCTGCCGAGAACGCGTCGTTGGTGGCGCACATGACGCCGTCCTCGTCGACCCACTGGAAGGGCTCGAACGGGTCGACCGCCGCGATGCCGAAGTCGCCGCCGCCCTCGCCGCCGGCCAGGCCCCACACGTCGCCGCCCAGGTCGCCGCCGCCGCAGGCCGCCTCGGTCGCGATCTGGGTGCCGGCGTCGCCGGCCGAACTGTCGGTCACCGAGTACTCCACGTTCACGAACGTGAACGGCGCCACCGGCGGCGGCGCGCCCGGGGCGAAGAAGTTGAGCGCGTCGATGTCGTCGGCGGCGTCGAGGCCCAGGTCCGCCGTGCTCAGCAGGCGGGTCACCACGCCGGCGTCCTCGTCGATGAAGAGGATGTCGGCGGCCGACCAGCCGTTGGCGGCCAGGGTCGGCGAGCCCGGGGCGAGCGAGAACGCCCGCTCCAGCTTCTCCGAGAAGAACGCGTCCACGAACACCGCGTCGCCGGCCGTGGGCACCACGGTGCACGTCGGGTTGGTGCCCCGGGCGAAGCAGTCGCCGGTCCAGCCGAGGAACTCCCGGTTCGGCTCAGGGGTCGCGGTGAGGGTCACCGCCGAGCCGCTGACCACCGACACCGCGCAGTCCACGTCGGGGCAGTCGAGGCCGCCCACATCGGAGGTCACGGCGCCGTCACCCTCGACGAACACCGAGATGTCGCCCGGGGGCGGCCCGAAATAGTCCTCGGTCTCGCCCAGCGGGAACTCGCCCGTGCCGTCGTACGAGGTGATCGACACGTCGGTCACCGTGATGCGGAGGGCGCCCTCGGTGTCCGGGTCCCACGACTCGGTGGTGTCGAAGCTGGCGCCCTTGAAGATGGGCGTGCCGGTGACCGCGTTCTGGACGGCCCACTCGCCGGGGTCGGCCCAGTCGCCGTCGTTGTTGCGGTCGATGAGCACGTTCAGGTAGATGTCGCCGGTCAGGTCCCAGTTGTTGACCCGCACGCTGATCGGGTCGGTGGTCAGTAGGCCGTCGTCGAACGCGTCGGCGTCCGGCACGCTGGCGTCGGACTCGAGGTCGGCCCACTGCCCGAACCACAGCCGGTTCGGGTCCGAGTGTCGCACGCCGTCGTCGGCGAGCACGGTCGGGTAGGTGCCGCCGGCGTCGCCGAAGTCGAAGAAGCCCGGATCGCCCGAGCCCGGGAAGTCGGACTTCTTGTAGTCGACGTTCCAGAAGCTGAAGTGGTCGGTCTCGAACTGGGCCCAGACCGAGAAGAACGACCCGGCCCGAATGGCCGCGGCGTCGGCTTCGTCGAACGGCGTGCCGCTCGAGTTGGTGACGATGCCCGTCGACTCGACCACCCACTCGCCGCTGGCGTCGTCGAACGAGTACATCGGGATGTCGATGACGCCGTTGCCGGGCGTGAGGTCGAACACGTCGCCGTATTGGGTGCTCGGGATGCGGACCCGCACCGTCACCGGCGCCGGGAAGGTGTCGACCTCTGCACCCGACGAGTCGAGCGCCAGCAGCCACGCGAACACCGTGCTGTTGAAGGCGTCGCCGCCCTCGCCGACCAGGCCCGGGAAGGCGTTCGGCTCGGTCTGCTGGTCGAACGCCTCGGCGTACACCGAGGTCACGTCGGCGGGCAGGCCGATGATCGCGATCTCGTTGAAGTCGCCGAAGTCGCCGCCGCCGAGTGGGAAGAGCTGCGTCTCGGCCGGGTTGGGCAGCTCGATCGGGTCGAGCTCCACCGTGTCGGAGCCCTCGGGCACGAACCCGTAGCGGGTGCTCGACAGCGGCACCCCGTCGACGGTGGCCGCCACGTCGACCCGGAACAGGCCGGGCGCGAGGCCCTCGGCCGTGACGCCGTAGTCACCGGGGAACCCGGTGGTGGTCGACGCCGGCGGCCGGCCCTCGAACGAGGCCGTAACGTCGGCCCCGTTGACGCCGCCGCCGGTGGTGAAGACCACCGACCCGCTGCCCGTGATCGTCGCCGGGACGCCTTCGTAGGCGCTGGAGTCGGTGCCGGACACGGCCAGCCCGCCCGCGTTCTCGGCGGATGCAGTCGCCGTGTTGGCGTACGGCCCCACGGCGGCGACGTCGGAGGCGGTGCAGGTGACACTGCCGCCCTCGGGGACGTCGGTGGACGGGCAGGAGATCGTCACGCCCGCCGGCAGGTCGGGGTCGTCGACGACGAGGCTGGTCAGGTCGCCCTCTCCCGTGTTCTCCACCAGGTAGATCCACTCGACCGGGTCGCCCTCGGTGATCTCGGGGACGGGGTCGACGTCGGTGTCGGCGCCGTTGGTGGTCTTGGTGAGCGTGAGCGCCGGGACCAGCACCGGCACGGTGGAGGTGTCGCTGGCCGAGACCACGGTGCCGTCGGGGGCCGTGCCCTCCACGGTGACCTCGTTGGCGATCTCGGTGGTGGTCAGGTCGGTGGGCGCCGAGCAGGTGATGGTGTGGCTGGCGCCGGGGGCCAGGTCGGGCACCGCCTGCTCGCAGTCGGGCACCACCGGGTCGGTGACGGTGATGCCGGTGAGGTCGGTGTCGCCGCTGTTCAGGACGATGACGTCGAAGAACGAGTCGACGCCGGCCGGGACGGCCGGCTGAGTGTCGGGGCCCGGATCGTTCTTGTCGACGCTGATCGCCGGATTGCCGCCCTCGTCCTCACGCTCGCAGCGCCGGACCTTCTCGCCGTTGATGCAGTTGTCGCCATCGCCCGGGCCGCCATCGAGCCGGTCGTTGCCGTCGGCGCCGTCGAGGTCGTCGTCGCCGGAGCCTCCGAACATGCGGTCGTTCCCGGGCCCGCCGTCCATACGGTCGCCGTCCGCGCCGCCGTACAGGTGGTCGTTGCCGGGCCCGCCGTCGATCGTGTCGGCGCCGCTCCCGCCGTAGGCCCGATCGTTCCCGGCGCCGAGGAGCAGGACGTCGTCACCGTCTCCGAGGCACACCACGTCGTTACCCCCGAGGCTCTCGACGACGTCGTTCCCGGCGAGGGCGACGATCACGTCTCGCTTCGGGGTGCCGGTGAGGACGTCGTCGCCCGGTGTGCCGACGATCGTGGCCGGGCGGCCGGCGCACCGCTCCCGGTAGTCGTGGCCCGCCCCGGCGCCCGGCGCGGCCAGCACCGACAGTGCGAGCACCAAGGCGGCGAGGACGGCGAGCAATCCCCAGCGGCGTACGATCATCAAGGCTCTCCCTGCTCGACCCCCGAGCCCAACTCGGCCCGGCCTTCCAGTTGCTATGCGACTGGAGCAACGGGCACCCTAACCGGAGGGTGTGACGCGCTCCGCATCGGGTGGGTGGCCCGCCGGGCCGAGCGAGCTACGAGCCGAGGGTCCGGTACCTGCCGCGAAAGTAGACGAGGGGCTCGGCCAGGTCGTCGACCTCCACTCTCTCCACGACGCCGGTGGCCAGCACGTGGAACGTCGACTCCTCGCCGCCCACGTACTTGCAGTAGAGGCGGTTGGGCAGGCCGCCCAGCTCCGGGCCGTACGGGCCGTCGGCCGCCTCCACCCCGGCGAACATGCCGCCGGGGCTGGGGCGCAGCCCGGCGAACACGTCGCTGATCTCCCGGTGGCGGGCCTCGAGGGCGTGCACGACGAAGCGGCGGGTCTTCTCGATGGCCTCGAAGAGGTCGGTGGCCGACCCCACCAGGAAGTACGCCCGGGCCGGCAGCCCCTCGGCGACCATCAGCGACGAGACCGTCATGCCCACCCGCTCCCCCGGCCCGCCGGCGGTGACGATCGTCACCGGGGCGACGAGCCGCCCCCGGAACTGCCGGACCGGGTCGCGTTCCTCCGGCGGGTCGGCGAACGGGTGGTCGGCGTAGATGCCGGAGCGGTCGGCCGTCACAGCGGCACCTCCACCGCTCGGCGTTCCCGGATGCGTAGGCGGTGCGTGTACCCGGCCGCCCGCGCGGCCACCACCGCCTCGGCATGGCCGCGTCCCGCCTCGTCCGGGGCGTGCCCGTCGGAGGCGAGGGTGATGCCGACCCCGGCCTCCCGGAACGCCCGCAGGAACTCCGGCGCCGGGTAGATCTCGCCGACGGGCTTCCAGAGGCCGGCGCTCGACACCTCCACGGCGGTGCCCGACGCAGCCGCCTCCTTGGCGACCGTCTCGTACAGATCGAGCGGGGGCGAGGCCGGCCGGTGCCCGAACTTCTTCACGACATCTGCGTGCGCCAGCACGTCGACCGCCCCGGACCCGGCCAGGCGGGCCTCCAGCTCGAAGTAGTCGCGGTACGCCTGGTCGACCCCGCGGCGGTCGAACTCGGCGACGGCGTCGTCGTGGTCGATCGACCAGCCGCCCACCCAGTGGACGGACCCGATGAGGAAGTCGAACGGGTACGGGGCCAGCAGCTCGAGGACGGCGTCGATGGTCTCCGGGAAGTAATCGACCTCCAGCCCGAGCACCACCGGCAGGCCGCGCTCCTTGGCAGCCATGATCGCCATGACGTACGCCTCCAGCGACAGGTTGCGCTCCAACTGCACGAAGTCGCGCGCTTGGGCCGCCAGCCCGGGGTGAGGCTCGCGCTCCCAGAACGGGCCGAGCGCGTCGGCGGCCTCGACGCAGCGGTAGAGATGCTCCGTGAACCCGAGCTCGGCCACGCCGCGAGCTGCAGCCGCCGCGACGTACGCCTCGATGTAGCCGTCCGGATAGACGCCCGGCGGCGGCGCGCCCGGGGGCGCCGGCTCGTGAGGGTGAAGGTGGAGGTGGTAGTCGCCCACGGCCCGGCGAGGTTAGTGGCCACCCTCCCGGGCATCGGCGACGACGGCGGCCAGCGGACCAGGCCCCACCGCGGCAGTCAGCCCGTCCCAGCTCTCGGCCGTCACGGCCCCACCCTCGGCGAGGTCGGCGGCGGCCGCCCCGACCGCGGCGGGAAGGCCGGCGAAGGCGCCGATCTGGTCGAGATCGGCGGCCCGGTCGGCGGCGGCCGCGGCACGGTCGCCCTGGCCGGCCGCCAGCGCCTGGATGGACTGTTCGGCGGCGGTCAGCGCCCGGCGCTGCCGCTGGCCGTCGAGGGTCACTCCGACCGGCGTTGCTCGAGCACCGCCTCGATGCGGGCGATGCGGCCGCGGATCGCCGGCAGGCCCTGCGCCTCGTCGATCTGGCGGTTCATGCCGGTGGCGCCCCGCGTATTCATCTCGCCCGTACGGCCCCCGCCGGCCTGCTTCACCACGTCGATGCGCAGCTTCTTGATCTCCTCGGCCTGCGCCTGCAGCGCGGCCAGCTCGGCCTCCAGCTCGTGCGTGGGGCGCTCGGCGTCGGCGCCCGCATGGTGGGCGGAGAGCTGGTCGCGCAGCGCCGCCCGCCGGGTCTGGAGCTCGTACCGCTCCCCAAACGCGTCACGCGGCAGGGCGATCAGCCGGTCCTGGATGTCGGCCAGCTCACGCAGCGCCGCATCGACATCGACCCCAGTTGCGTCGGCCATGGCAACTCCTTGGTCAGAACGGGCCGGTCTCGTCGACCTTGGCCAGCCGCTTCTTCACGAACTGCATCTCGGCGAGCACCTGCTCCGGCTCGGTCGGGCCCTTCAGGTACCGCAGCTTCCTCGTCGGGTCCTTGCGGACCTCCTCGATCTCCACCAGCCGCGCCTCCAGCCGCTCCAGGCTGAGCTGGAGCAGCCGCTTCTCCCTTTGGAGCTCGAGCGCCTGTCCCTGGAGCGACATCGCCCGCTTCACCGATTGCATGGCGATCTGGACGTCGCGGAGCCCCTCCTCGTCCTCCGGGGCGAGGCGCGCCTTGTGCCCACGCAGCCGCATGAGCTGCTCTTCGAGCCTGTCGAGCTCCGCGACGCTGGGCTTCGGGAGGTCAGCCACCGCCTGGAAACTCTATCGCCTCGACGACTGCCGCGAGGAAGCGCCGGCCGAGCGCGCCGTCGACGACTCGATGGTCGTAGGACAGCGACAGCGGGAAGCGGCGGACGACGGCGACCTCGCCGTCGACCACCCCGGCCTGAGAGTCGGCGCGGCCCACGGACAGGATGGCCGTGGTGCCCGGGGGGACGATCGGCGTGCCGTAGCGGCCCCCGACCGCGCCGATGTTGGAGATCGTGAACGTGGCGCCGGCCACCTCGGTGGGCGTGAGGGTGCGGTCGCGCGCGGCGGCGGCCAGCCGGCCGACCTCGGCGGCGAGCACTGCCGCGTCGAGGCGATCGGCGTCGCGCACCACGGCCACGAGCAGGCCGTCAGGCGTGTCGACCGCCACGCCCACGTCGTAGTGGCGGCGCAGCAGCAGTTCGTCACCCTGCAGGGTGGCGTTGAACTCGGGGTGGTCCTGCAGGGCCGGCACGACGACCCCGATCAGCAGCGCCTCCAGCGGCACCGGCCCGCCGGTCGCCTCGGCCAGGGCGCGGCGGCGCTCGAGCAGTGGTGCCGCCTCCGCCTCGCCGAAGGTGGTGACGTGGGGGATCTCTCGCCACGCCTGCGCCATCCGGGCGGCGATCGCCCGCCGGGTCGGCGACAGCGGCACCCGGTCGACCCGGTCGTCGTCGCTCAGGGCGGCGGTCCGCACGTCAGCCTCGGTGATGCGCCCGCCGGGGCCGGTGCCGGCTACCCCGGCCAGGTCGACGCCGAGCTCGGCAGCGAGCTTGCGGACCCGGGGCAGCGCCTGTGCGCCGGCCGGGCGGGAGAGCGTCTCACCGGCCTCGTCGAGAGTTCCGACGATCGGCGCCGCCTCGGCGGCGGCCGGGCGAACGCCCGGCGACCATGCCTCGCCGTCGTCGCCGATCACCATCAGCAGGTCGCCCACCGCCAGGGTCTCGCCGTCCCCCGCGCCGCGATGCAGCAGCGTGCCGGCACGCGGGGCGGGCATCTCGGTGACCGCCTTGTCGGTCTCGATCTCCACCACCACCTCGTCCAGCTCGACCCGGTCGCCGACGCCGGCCAGCCACCGGACGACGGTGGCCTCGGTGAGGCCCTCGCCGATGTCCGGGAGCGCGAACTCGAGCGCCATCAGGCGTCCAGCGCCCGGCGGGCGGCGGCCATGATGCGGGCCGCATCGGGGATGTAGTGGTGCTCGGCGCGACGCAGCGGCACGACGGTGTCCCATCCGGTGACCCGCTCCACGGGCGCCGCCAGCGAGTACAGGGCCCGCTCGGCCGCCAGCGCCGCCAGCTCGGCGGCGAAGCCGGCGGTACGGTGCCCCTCCTGCACCACGACCAGCCGCCCGGTCTTCTCGATCGACTCCAGCACGGTGGCGGCGTCGAGCGGCACCAGGGTGCGCAGGTCGATCAGGTCGACGCCGACCCCGGTGGCGGCCAGGTCGGCAGCGGCGGCGCGGGCGTCCCGCATCGCCGCTCCGTAGGCGACGATTGTCACGTCGCCGCCTTCCTGTTCGACGGCCGCCTCGCCCAGCGCCACCGTGTACGCCTCGTCGGGGATGTCCTCCCGGACCGCCCGGTAGCTGCGGATGGGCTCCAGGAACACGACCGGGTCGGGGTCCTCGATGGCAGCCAGCAGCAGCCCCTTGGCGTCGTAGGGCCGGGACGGCACCACCACCTTGAGGCCCGGCGTGTGGGTGAACACCGCCTCGGTCGACTCGCTGTGGTGCTCGGCGGCGCCGATGCCTCCGCCGTAGGGGATGCGCACCACGAGCGGCGCGGTGAAGCGGTGCCGGGAGCGGTGGCGGATGCGGCCGACGTGGCTGACGAGCTGGTCGTAGCCGGGGTAGGCGAAGCCGAGGAACTGGATCTCGGCGACGGGGCGCATCCCGCCGATCGCCAGCCCCAGCGCGGCGCCGACGATTCCCGACTCGGCAACCGGGGTGTCCACGACCCGCGCTTCGCCGTGCTTCCGCTGCAGCCCGTCGGTCACCCGGAACACCCCGCCGGTGCGACCGACGTCCTCGCCCAGCAGCATCACCTGCGGGTCGGCGGCCAGCGCAGTGTCGAGCGCCGCGTTCAGCGCCTGGGCCACGTTGAGCTCGGCCATCAGCCCTCCCCCCGGTCGCGGGCCAGCAGCCGGCGCTGCTCGGCGAGGTGGCCCGGCAGGTCGGCGAACATACCGCCGAACACGTCGCCGGGCCCCGGCGGTTCCAGCTCCTCGGCCTCGGCCACGGCTGCTTCGAGGTCGGCGCTCGCTTCCTCCTCGAGCTGCTGCTGCCAGGCGGGGTCCCACTCCCCCGCCGCTTCCAGGTGGCGGCGGACCCGCTCGAGGGGGTCGCGGTCGCGCCACTCCTCGACCTCGTCGTCCGTGCGGTAGCGGCCCGGGTCGTCGGCGGTGGTGTGGGGGCCGACCCGGTACGTGACCGCCTCGATCAGCGTGGGGCCGCCACCCTGGCGGGCCAGGGCGGCCGCATCGGCGGCGGCGGCGTGGCAGGCGAGCAGGTCGTTGCCGTCGACGTACACGCCGGGCATGCCGTACGCGTCGGCCTTCTGGGCGATGGTGGCGGACGCCGTCTGGCGCTCGCGGGGCAGGGAGATCGCCCATCCGTTGTTCTGGCACACGAAGACCGTGGGCGTGGCGTACACAGCCGCGAAGTTCATGGCCTCGTGGAAGTCGCCCTCCGACGTGGCGCCGTCACCGAAGTACGTGATCGCCACCCGGTCCTCGCCCTGCAGCGTGGCCGCCCACGCCAAGCCCACGGCGTGGATCATGTGGGCGCCGACCGTGATCGAAGGCGGCAGGACCGGCACGCCCTCGGGAGGGCTGCCGCCCCGCTCGTCGCCGGTGCGGCCGAGCAGCAGGTTGAGCCATGGGTAGCCGTGGAACCACATGGCCGCGGCGTCCCGGTACGAGGCGACCATCCAGTCGTCGGGTCGCAGCGCGGCCGCGGTCCCGATCTGGGCGGCTTCCTGCCCCTCGAACGACGCATAGGTGGCGAGCCGTCCTTGGCGCTGCAGCGCGGTGCACTTCCGGTCGTAGGTGCGGGCGGCGACCATCGCGCCGTAGAGCCGCCGGATCTCGGCGCTGTCCAGCGGGGAGGCGGCGACGAGGCGGCCGTCGGGGTCGAGGATGCGCAGCGGTTCGGGCATGGCGGTCGGAAGGCTATCGGCCCGCCGGGAACCGCGGGCGGCCGGGCGGTGTAGATGGGGCATGCGGCGAGTGGTGGCGGTCGTGCTGTTGGTGGCTCCCCTGGTGGCGGCCGGCTCGCCCGTGGACGCCAACGGCCCGGGGCGCATCACCGTGCGGGGGCCGGGCATCGTCGGCGAGGTCGACCTGATGGAGAGGCTGTCGGTGGCCTGGATCGCCTCCTCCGAGACGGTCGTGCGCAGGCACGGACCGGCCCGGCCGGGCCAGTCGCCGCCTTACGTCGTGAGCTGGCACGCCGCGAGCGGCTGGGATGCGCCGGTCGTCGACCGGGTGGCCGTGCACTTCGACACGGGCGCGGTGGAGGTGCTCGACACCTCGGCGATCTTCGGCCCGGGCCGCACCGGCTGGTTCGAAGGGAGGGAGCGGGGGATGCTGGAGCTGCGGCGGGTGATCGACCAGGTCGTCGCCGCCCGGCCCGTCGGCGAGGTAGGCTATGAGTTCGTGACCACCGCCCGCCGGAGCGCGTGGGTAGCGGTCGACGGGCGCCGCCTGGTCCGGCGCGTGCTCGACGCGCTGGCGGCGCTCATGCCTTCGTGAGGCTCTCCTCCAGCTCCTCAACCGTCATCAGCACCTCGCGGGCCTTGGAGCCTTCGGACGGGCCGACGATGCCGCGCCGCTCCATGATGTCCATCACCCGCCCGGCGCGAGCGAAACCGATGCGGAGCTTGCGCTGCAGCATCGACGTCGACCCGAGCTGGGAGCGCACCACCAGCTCGATCGCCTCCCGCACCACGTCGGGGTCCTCGCCCTCGAACTCGTCGTCGGCCTGCTGCTTCTGCTGGGCCGCCTCGAACATCTTCTGCTCGTAGCGGGCCTGCTGCTGCTCCCGCACCCAGGCCACGACCTGCTCGATCTCCTCCTCGCTCACCCACGCGCCCTGGATCCGCTCCGGCTTGGGGTCGCGGGCGGTCACCACCAGCATGTCGCCGAGGCCGACGAGCTTCTCGGCGCCGGCCGAGTCGATGATGACCCGGCTGTCGGTCTGGCTGGCCACCGAGAACGCCAGCCGCGACGGCACGTTGGCCTTGATGACGCCGGTGATGACGTCCACCGATGGCCGCTGGGTGGCGAGCACCAGGTGGATGCCGACGGCGCGGGCCATCTGGGCGATGCGGACGACCGCCTCCTCGACGGCGCGGCCGGCCACCATCATCAGGTCGTTGAGCTCGTCGACGACGACCACGATGTACGGGAAGCGGTCGTACCCGTCGGGGTCGAGGCGGCCGGCGTCCCACATCTCGTGGTAGCCGATGATGTCGCGAGCGCCGGCGTCGGCGACGAGGTCGTAGCGGCGGTCCATCTCGGCCACCGCCCACTGCAGGGCGTCGGCGGCCTTCTTCGGGTTGACGATCACCCGGCTGAGCAGGTGGGGGATGTCGTTGTAGCGGCCCAGCTCGACCCGCTTGGGGTCGACGAGGATGAGCCGCACCTCCTCCGGCGTGGTCCGCATCAGCAGCGAGCCGAGGAGAGCGTTGATGCACGACGACTTGCCGGCCCCGGTGGCGCCGGCGATCAGGACGTGCGGCAGCTCGGCCAGGTTCAGCATCACCGCGCTGCCGCTGATGTCCATGCCGAGGCCGACCGCCAGCGGGTGGGTGGCCTCGGCGGCCTCGGGGCTGTTGAGGATGTCGCCGAGGGTGACGAGACGGCGGCGGCGGTTGGGGACCTCCACGCCGATGGCGCTCTTGCCGGGGATCGGGGCGAGGATCCGCACGTCGGGCGTGGCCAGCGCGTAGGCGATGTCGTGGGCCAGCCCGGTGACACGCGCCACCTTGACGCCGGGCGCCAGCTCGATCTCGTAACGGGTCACGGTCGGGCCGGGGACGATGCGGGTGAGCCGGGCGTCGACGCCGTGCTGGCGCAGCGTCTCCTCCAGCTCGGCGGCCGTCTCCTCGAGGGCGCGCCGGTTGTGCCCTTCCCCGGCGCCGGTCTTCAGCAGCGACGGCGGCGGCAACGAGTACTCGCCGCCGGTGACCCTGGGGGCAGGCGGGAGGGCCGGGGGCTGGGGCTGCGGCGCAGGGTTGGGCTGGCTGGTCTTCGCCTTGGGCTCCGGGGACGGCTTCGCCTTCGGAGGTCGGCGGGGCTCGACCAGCTTCTGAGCACGGGCCGGCTTCGGGAGGCTCGTGAAGGGCTGCTTGGTCCAACGCCACAGCGTCGTGAAGCCGGCGACCAGCGCTGCGCCGAGCTGGCGGAGCGTGGTGCGGGTGGCGACCAGCACCCCGATCCCGGTGATCGCGAACAGGACCACGAACGCACCCCAGAACCCGACGATGCGCCGCAACGGGAACGCGATCACCGACCCCACCGCCCCGCCCCGCTCCATCACGAGGTCGATGCTGCGCGCCAGCGACACCGTGCCGGTCATCAGGTGGAACATGGCGAGCGAGCCCAGGAAGGCCAGGCCGGCGCCCACCGCCACCCGCCCGTAGTCGCGGCGGGGGCGGCCAACCACGAGCAGCGCCCCAAAGGCGGCGAGCACCGCGGGCACCGCGTACCCCCACAGCCCGAACAGCAGCGCGAGGACGTGGGTGATGCCGCCGCCCACCGGGCCGGCCAGCCCGAAGAACGCCAGCCCGACCAGCAGCCCGGCGACGACGAGGACCAGGCCCCAGACGTCGTCGGCGTGCCGGCCCAGGGAGCCGGAGATGCGGCGCCGCAGGTCCCCCAGCGAAGGGATCCGGCGGCTCTGTTTGGGTTTCTTCTTCCGTGACACCCGC
>JBFJZV010000092.1:0-12822 GCA_041621915.1 Acidimicrobiia bacterium
GACCGCTGGTAGTAGCGGCCGTCCATCTCGAAGAACGAGACGTTGCCGGGGACGGTGTCGAAGTACTTGACGTACTCGCTGGGGAAGAACTTGTGGCCCGCCGAGTACGCGACGATCTCGGGCACGTTCTCCTTCATGTAGATGTCGTCCTCGACCATGTAGTACGTCACCGCGTACCCCATCGTCTCCTCGGCGAGGAAGATGCCGTTGACGCCGAAGGTCACGTCGTCCTTCATGGCGGCCAGGTCGAGCTTGTTCAGCGACGGGCCGTTGCCGATGATGAAGCAGCGCTCGCCGCGGTGCCGCTCGCGGAAGCGGGCCACCGGCACGCCGGCCGGGGAGGACAGCACCTCGCGGCGCCGTCGGGTCTCCTGGCGGTTGGTGGCGAGCCACGACTCCAGCGCCCCGTCCTTCCAGCTGCCGTCGCCCGTCGCGGCGTCGCCGGCGGCGGGTCGAGCTGCGGCGGCCTCCTCGAGCCAGTCCACACCGCGGGTGGCGGCCACCGCCCGGGTGGGCACGCCGGCCTCGTTCATCCCTTCGACGAGCCTCGACACGTACGGCCCGTACGGGTACACGGCCACCAGCTCCCGCACCGCCAGGTCGGGGTGGAACAGCGCGGCCGGGGTCAACACGCCGGGCCCTTCGGAGGGGATCGCGGCGGGATCGGCGAACGGCCCCAGGTCGAGCAGCCGCACCGGCTGCGGGGCGTCGGCGGTGGCCGCCACGAGCGTCTCGCCCTGGCCGGGGCCGTCCACGGCGAGCAAGGTCACCGGGGCCCGCGGGATCGCCGGTGCGGCAACGGCCTGCGCCAGCTCCTGCTCGGCCGCCGTCTGGCCGGGATGGGCGGTGGCGGGCAGCCGGTCGACGAGCACCAGGAACTGCTCGGGCCGCCCGGCGGCCAGCCAGGCGAGCTCGGTGAGCAGGCGCGTCCCGCCCGCCTTCCTCGCCCGGACGACCGCAGTGTCCGTCGCCAGCGCCTCGAGAGCCTGCTGCACGTCCTCGTCGAGCGTGAGGTCCGGGTGGACGGCGACGACGAGCTGCTTGACGGCCCGCTCCGCGCGCATCGGCGACAGCGCCGGCTGAGCGGTGAGCGCCAGCAGCCACACGTCGGCGCTCGCGGGCGCCGTGCCGTCACCGGAGACGATGGAGGCGCCCCGGAGCCGCGCCGCGCCGACATCCAGGCTGCCGACCCGCAACCGGGCGCCTGCGGGAGCGTCCGCCGGGAGAACGTCGGGCTCGCCGCTCACGGCCTGGAGCAGCAGTCCGATCGTCTCGGCCCGGATCCGCGCTTCGTCCTCCGCCAGCAGCGCTCCCGACTTCAGGGTCCACCGGCGCACCGCAGCGTCGACAGCCTCGTCCACGACCGTGCCGTGGAACAGCAGCGAGGGAGTGGCGGAGGGCGGGACGAGGCCGAGCAGCTCGTCCACCTGGCTGCGGTCGCCGTGCGCCAGCGCGAAGAACAGGAAGCTGGCGATGCGCCCGAGCCACTGAAGGTTGCGCTGGTACTCGCCGAGCGACAGGAGGTAGAGGTCCGGGGCGCCGGCCGCCACCTCCTCCCGCCACATGGGCCGGTCGAGGTAGTCGTAGATCGTTCGCGCGTTCTGGGCGTGGTGGGCGGGGCCCTCCGAGATCATCCCCATGCGCTTCTGCCGGTACGCGACCCCCACCGCGCCTGCCGGCACGAAGCGGTAGCCGTGGCGGAGCACCCGCATCCAGAAGTCGAAGTCCTCGGCCGTGCGGAAGTCCTCGTCGAAGCCGCTGACGGCGACGACCACCTCGCGGCGCACCAGCGGGGCGGTGGCGATGAACGGGTTCTCTCCTGCCGCGACCATGAAGTCGACGACCCGCTCGCGCGGCGCGGCCACGATCGGCTCGTCGGTGCCGGCTTCCTCCGGCACGAGCTGCCATCCGCAGTAGCTGCCGGCCACCGACCGGTCGGCCTCGTGGGCGACTGCGGCATCGACGCGGGAGCGCAACGAGCCCGGGAACAGGAAGTCGTCGGCGTCGAGAAATGCGACGTACGATCCGCGGGCGTGAGCGACGCCGGTGTTGCGGGCCGCCGCCAGGCCCCGGTTCCGGTCGTGGCGCACCATCCGGATACGCGGCTCGGCGGCCGCGTAGCCCTCGACGATCTCCGCCGACCCGTCGCCGCCGCAATCGTCGACGGCGACCAGCTCCCAGTTGGGGTAGTCCTGCTCCAGCACGCTCTGCAGGCAGGCCTCGATGAAGCGCTCGTCGCCGTGGAACGGCACGACGACCGAGACCAACGGTGTGCGCCCGGATTGGGCCTGCGGGGTGACGGCGGGTGCCGATGTGACGGCCGCCGGCGGCGCGGCGACCGGCGCCGGCAGCTGGGGGCCGCTGCGGGCCGCAGACGAGAGCAGCACCACCAGCGCCGCCACGAGCACAACCGTGGCCGGCACCTGCACGGCCGGCCCGAGGTCCACGGCGCCGCCTGCGAGCAAGGCGGCCACCGCCAGCACCGCGACGACGGCGCCGCGCCAGGTACGCAGGTAGTCGAGGATCCCGTCGAGCAGGTGGCGGGCGCGGGTGGGGACGCGTATGCGGCTCAGAGCAGCTCCTTCAGCGGGCGGGGCCGGGCAGCGGCGCCCGTCCCGGCGCTGAATGTAGCGAGGGCGGTGCGCAGCTCCAACCTCCGCAACCGGCTCAGCCCGAGCCCACCCCGAGCTCGGCGAGGCGGTCGCCGAGGATCGCCGTCGCCACCTCCCGCCCCTGCGCGTTGTAGTGGTCGCCGGAGGCCAGGTGCTCGGGCAGGAGGCGCGGGTCGTCGTACAGGTTCAGGTACGGCACGTCGTTGGCCTCGAACCAGGCGATCGCGTCGGCGACGAACTGCACGTCCTCAGGGGCCGGGGCGCCGTCGATCGCGTTGGCCGGCCGCCAGATCACGACGAGCTGGTCGAGGCCCCGCTCCTGGAACGCCCGGGCGGTGCGGGGGATGAACCCGTCGGCGAAGCGGCGCTGCGGGCCGCTGACGAAGTCGCCGACGTCGTCGACGACCTGCTCTTCCGTGAGCTGGACCGCGCCCCCGGTGAGCTGCAGGACGATCTCGTCGGCGACCGACCGGTCCCCCTCCACCACCCGCTCGCGGAGGTCCGCGCCGGATGCGGCGCCCGCCGCCTCGAGGACGGAGACGCCCGCCCGATTCGCCGTGTCGGCGATCCAGTCGCGAACGTCGTTCCGCTCGGCGAACAGGACGCTCGAGTCCGCGAGCGCCCCGTACGCGTCGATCGACGCGAGCGCCGACCCCCCGGTGCCGGCGTCGCCGAGCCGCAGGTAGTCGGGGTCGTCGAAGGCGAACAGATCGGTGGCGTTGGGCCGGTTCTGGCGGAACAGCGGGTCGCGGGCGAACGCGGGGCGGAACCCCCAGACCACCAGGCCGGGGCGGGTGTCGGGCTCGGCGAACGCCGTCTTCGCGATGAGGTACCACAGGCTCGTGTAGTGGCCGTCGTAGTACGCGAAGTCCACTGGCTCGCCTGGGAAGCGCTGCCGGAGCTCGTCGACGTCCACACCCGTCTTGAACATCGAGTTGCCGACGAGGTAGACGCCGTCTCGCACCGGCGGCACCACGAGGCGGTCGGTGAACGACTCCGGCGGCTCGACGGCGGCCCGCGCCACCAGCTCCAGCCCGGCGACGAGGACGAGCGCGACCGCGAGGATCGCCGCCGTCTTCGAACGCCACACGCGCGCGGCCGGAGGCGGGGTGGCGGGAGCGGCTGGCGCGTCGGTGACCGTCTTCATCAGAACTTGAAGTAGATGAACTCGCCCCCGGTCTCGGACCCGAGGACGACGATGATGGCGAAGAGGGCCGCGAAGTAGGGGGCGAGGCCCCACGCGACCCGCATGCGCTGGCGAGCGACGGCCGGACGGCTCTCCAGCGCCCGGCTCTCGAGGACGTCGACCACCACCGCCAGCAGGACGTAGGGGAGCACTGCGAACAGGCTGACGACACCGAGATGGCCCAGCGACCAGTCGGTGAACAGCGCCTGCGTGTAGGAGACGATGGTGTCCCAGCTCGTGATGCGGAACAGCATCCAGCCGTACACGGTGAGCGTGAAGAACACCGCGATCGAGGCGCCGCGGGCGAGCCGGGACCGCGCCGGCTCGGGCCGCGCAACCCGCCACAGCCGGTGCCCGATCAGCAGCGCCCCGTGGAACGCGCCCCACAGGATGAAGTTGGTGGAGGCGCCATGCCACAGCCCGGACAGCACCATCGTGGCCATGAGGTTGGCCAGCACCCGCCCCGGCCCGCGGCGGTTGCCGCCGAGTGGGATGTACACGTAGTCGCGGAACCAGTTGGAGAGGGTGATGTGCCAGCGCGCCCAGAACTCTGACGGGTTCGCGGCGATGTAGGGGCGCCGGAAGTTGAGCAGCAGGTTGAACCCCATGAGACGAGCCACGCCCCGGGCGATGTCGGTGTAGCCGGAGAAGTCTCCGTAGATCTGGAACGCGAAGGCCAGCAGGCCCACGGCGACGAGGGGGGCCGTGAGGTTGTCGAAGCCGAACAGCGAGTCGACCACCGGCTTGAGATTGTCGGCGATGACGGCCTTTTTCACGTAGCCCTGGAGGATGAGGTACACGCCGACGCCCAGGTCGGACTCGTCGAAGGATCGGCGCCGGCGGATCTGCGGCAGCAGGTGCGTCGCCCGTTCGATCGGCCCGGCGACGAGCTGCGGGAAGAAGGTGACGAACAGGAAGAAGTCCACCGGGTTGCGCTCGGCGGGCGCGTCGCCCCGGTACACGTCGATCATGTAGCCGACCGCCTGGAACGTGAAGAACGAGATGCCGATGGGCAGCGCCAGCCGCAGCGTCACCTCGCTGAACTCGAGGCCGATGAGCGGGAGGTTGCTGGCTACCGTGTCGATGAAGAAGTTGAAGTACTTGAAGACGAAAAGCACCGACAGCACGGCCGGCACGCCGACTATCAGCGCGGTCCGGCCGTGGCGCTGGGAACGCTCGACGAGGAGGCCGACCGCGTACGCCACGACCGCGCAGTAGATGATCAGGATCAGGAACCACGGCCCGCCGAACCCGTAGAAGAACAAGCTGGCGACCAGCAAGAACGGGTTCTGGTAGCGCGGGGTGCGGAGCGCCCAATAACCGGCGAGCACGACCGCGAGGAACCCGACGAAGATGAAGGAGTTGAAGAGCATAGGAGGGCGCCAGCCCGGCGACAGGTTAGGGCCGGCGCACCGCCTTCCGAAACGATTCGCGGCCGTCGCGGTGGCCGTGGCGGTCGTCCTCGGGGTCGCCGGCCAGCCGGCCGCCGGCGGCGAATACCTCGATCGGCTCGACGAGGCGCCGCCCGACGGAGGCATCTTCATCCTCGGCAACTCGATGTTCTTCACGGCGGTCGACGTCGGCGGGGTGGACGCGGCGTTCCCGGACCACGCCACGGCGTTCGAGTACCACGGCGGCCACTACACCAGCCTGTGGTACCTGGTCGCGACGTCGGCGCTCGCCGAGCCGGAGGCGAAGCCCCGGGTGGTGGTCTGGGGGGTCCGGCCCGCCTTCGCCCGCATCCCGGCGTTCCGTCAGAACGAGGTCACGGCCATCGAGCGGTTCCTGCCCGGCGACGCCGAATACCAGCGGCTGGCGGCCGCGGGCGCCGCCGACGCGACCAGGCCGGCCCGCTACGGGGCGAGCCGGCGCTGGCTTCTGGAGGCGGCGCGGTACGAGACGTTCGAGGAGTGGCTCGTACGCTTCGCCGGGCGCGTCGGAGCGGACCCGGAGGCCGTGGCCGGCGCCGGCGCGCCGAGCTGGGAAGCGTTGGCCGCCGCCGATGCCCTCGCCGCCGGCGCGGCCGCAGTGCTGGCCGGGCGGGCCGAGCCCGCCCGGGACGAGGAGCTCGTGCCGGGGCTCGGCACGTTCGTCACCGGGCCGCAGGCCGCCTTCATCGACGGCTTCGTCCCTCGCACCGCGTTCGCGATCGCCGAGGCGGGGCACCCCCAGCTGATGGTGCTGTGGCGGCCCGCCACCGCGGTCAACGGCCGACCCCTGCCGGCCGATCGGCGATTCGTCGCCGACGCCCGCCGCTGGGCTGCCGCCCACCAGGTCCCGCTGCTCGACCTATACGACGACCCGCGCATCCTGCCCGAGCACCTCGGTTCCGGCGACCACTACAACGAGGAGGGCCGCCGCGTCGCAACCGGGTTGCTCATCGCCGCCCTGGCCGATCTGCTTGGTGGGGACACTCCCTGCGGTGGGGATAGGCTGGTGGCGTGCTGAACCGGCTCGTCTTTGCGCCCGTGCTTCGCCGCGCGGCGTTGCTCGCAACTTCCGTCGTCGGCGTCGCCGCCGCCGGTGGCGCCTTCGCGGCCGGCCGCGGGTGGGCCCGCTGGTTGCTGGGCGCCGCAGTGGCCGCCCTCGCGCTGGCGGTCGTGACGTTGCTGAAGCACGCGTTCGAGGTGGCGGTGAGCCACGCCGCCATGTACGACCGGGTCGCGGTGCTGGCGGCCGAGACCCGGGTGATCGAAGGGCGGCTCGCCCAGGCCGAGGAGTCGGCAGCCACGGCTCGCGCCATTCACGACGAGATCTTTGCCGCCCACGACGCCGCGCTCGCCGCCCACGATGCCGCCGCCGCACGGAATGCGACCGGCCTGGCAGACGTCGCGCGGCGGATCGACGCCACCGACGGGTCGGCAGCGGCCACCCACCAGTGGCTGGCCGAGCTCCGCGACGAAGCAGCCGCCGGCCGCAAGGAGCTCGGTGCGGCCGTGGCCGATGCCAGGGACATGGCGGTGGAGGTGGAGCGGCAGCTGCGAGTGGGACGCGGCGAGACCCATCAGGAGCTGCGCCGCCTGCTCACTCATGACGGGCGCCGAGGTTTGGTCGCCGATTGGCCGGAGCTGCTCGGCATCGAGTTCGACGACCGGCGGCTCGCCTACCTGGAGCGAAAGCTGGTCGATGTCGAGGCGCGCTGCCGCGGCCGTGTCGCAGCCTCCGCGGACGACGCGGCGCTGCGGGCGTTGGTGGCCTCGGCGCTGCCCACCCGGCATGCACGGGTGCTGGAGATCGGCGTGCTGTTCGCCGTCAACGCCGTGTACCTGCACGACGTGGCCGCCTACTTCTACGAGGACTTCCACCAGACCCTGATCGACCCGTTCTTCGGGTACTACGGCAACGACGAGCCCGACCCGTACAGCGGCGTGCTGGTCACGGCCGACGTCGCCCGTGAGAACCTGCGGCTGGGGGGCGTGCCCGAGGACGCCTACGACATCATCGTCGGGTTGTCCACGGACACCGACGTGCGAGCCGAGGCCGAGCGCCGCGCCTACCACGCGGTGCTGATCGACGGCGACCACTCGTACGATGGCGTCGCCGCCGACTTCGCTTGGTCCGCTGGCATGGTCGAGCCCGGCGGCTTCGTGCTCATCGACGACTACCGCGGCCCGAGCTGGCCGGACGTCACCCGCTTCGTCGACGACGTCGCTCGCAACGACGACCGGTTCGAGTTCGTCGGCTCGTTCGCTCGCACCGCCGTTCTACGCCGGCGGGGCGAGGGTTGAGCGGCGGCCGGCGCGCGTTCATCACGGGCATCACCGGTCAGGACGGCTCATACCTGGCGGAGCTGCTGCTCGGCAAGGGCTACGAGGTCCACGGACTGGTGCGACGGTCGTCCACGTTCGGCACCGAGCGCATCGACCACATGTACCTCGACCCCCACCTGCCGGACGCCCGCCTGTTCCTGCACTACGGCGACCTCACCGACGGCAACGTGCTCGGCCGGCTGCTGCAGACGGTGCGCCCCGACGAGGTGTACAACCTCGGCGCCCAATCGCACGTCGCCGTGTCGTTCGTCAACCCGATCTACACCGCCCAGGTCGACGCGGTCGGGACCCTGCGGCTGCTGGAGGCGGTCCGCCAGCTGGACTACCCGGTGCGCTTCTACCAGGCGTCCTCGTCGGAGATGTACGGCAAGGCGGTGGAGACGCCGCAGTCCGAGACCACCCCCTTCCATCCCCGCAGCCCCTACGCAGTGGCCAAGGTGTATGCCCACTGGCAGACGGTCAACTACCGGGAGGCCTACGGGTTGTTCGCCTGCAGCGGGATCCTGTTCAACCACGAGTCGCCCCGCCGCGGCGAGACGTTCGTGACCCGCAAGGTGACGCGCGCGGCAACCCGCATCAGCCTCGGCCTCCAGGACAAGCTGTACCTCGGGAACCTCGATGCCGAGCGGGACTGGGGGTTCGCCGGCGACTACGTCGAGGCGATGTGGCTGATGCTCCAGCACGGCGAGCCCGACGACTTCGTCGTCGCCACCGGCGAGCGGCATTCGGTGCGTGAGCTGTGCTCGGCGGCGTTCGGGCGGGTGGGCCTGGACTGGGAGCGCCACGTGGAGGTCGACGAGCGGTACCTCCGCCCCGCCGAGGTCGACGTGCTGCAGGGCGACGCGGCGAAGGCGAGACGGGTGCTGGGCTGGAAGCCCCACGTCGCTTTCGAGGGTCTGGTCGAGATGATGGTGGAGTCCGACTTGGCGCTCGCCAGGCAGGAACGGACCCTCGTGGACGCCGGTCTCAAAGACGTGGAGTGGCGGCGGACGGAGCGCGGGTGATGGATCTGGCCGGGCGGCGGGTGCTGCTCACCGGTGGTGCGGGGTTCCTCGGTGGCTTCGTCGCCCCGCTGCTCGAGGAACGAGGCGCGGAGCTGACCATCCCCCGGCGGGCGGAGCACGACCTCACGTACCAGGTGGCGGTCGCCGACCTCTTCGCCGAGGTGCGGCCGGAGGTGGTGGTGCACCTCGCTGCGGAGGTGGGGGGCATCGGCGCCAACCGGCGCAACCCGGGCCGGTACTTCTACGCCAACGTGGCCATGGGCCTGCACCTGGTCGAGGCGAGCCGCCGCCACGACGTCGCGAAGTTCGTGCAGGTGGGCACGGTGTGCTCCTATCCGAAGCACACCGAGACGCCGTTCCGGGAGGACGACCTGTGGGGGGGCTACCCCGAGGAGACCAACGCCCCGTACGGGATCGCCAAGAAGGCGCTGCTGGTGATGCTGCAGGGCTATCGCGAGCAGTACGGGCTGCACGGCGTCTACCTGATGCCCGCCAACCTCTACGGGCCGGGTGACGACTTCGACTTGGAGACCAGCCACGTGATCCCGGCGCTGGTCCGCAAGTTCGTGGCGGCCCGGGACGCCGGGGCCCGCGAGGTCGAGGTCTGGGGGAGCGGCACGGTGAGCCGAGAGTTCCTCTACGTCGAGGACGCTGCCCGGGCGATCGTCATGGCCGCCGAGCGGTACGACGACCCGGAGCCCGTGAACGTCGGCACCGGTGAGGAGACGGCGATCCGTGACCTGGTCGGCATGATCGCAGACCTCACCGGCTACGACGGTGGCGTGCGATGGGACACCAGCCGCCCGGACGGCCAGCCGCGCCGGCGCCTCGACACCTCGCGGGCCAGGGAGCGGTTCGGGTTCGAAGCCGAGATCCCTCTCCGTGAGGGTCTCCGGCGTACGATCGAGTGGTGGGAGGCGGCGGGCCGGGCCCCGGCTCAGCCCTCCTGACGCCGGGCCTCGTACAGGAGCTCCGCCATGCGGAAGTCGTGCTCCTCGTCGATGTCGACTGCCTCCACCGGGTCCATCTCGTACAGCAGCGCCCGGGACGTGATCCGGGCGCAGCCCTCCAGGAAGCCGGCCCGGGAGAAGACGTAGAAGTTCGAATTCTCCAGGTACACCGGGGGAAGGTCCTGGGTGGGGATCAGCTCGGACGGGTCGTGGTTGACCGGCGTCAGGTCGCCGAAGTACAGCCGGGCCTGGATGCGGGTGACCGCAAACAGGCTGGTGGCGGCTACATCGGCGAAGTAGCGGCCGACCGCGTCGTCGACGGTGGCGGCGGTGAGCAGCGGGTTGGTGCTGTGCGTCTGCAGCAGGTGCTCGTCTGGGTGGTTGGCGAGGAAGTCGCCGATGAGCAGGTTCATCGACACCTCGTCGCCCACCAGGTCGGGATTGCGGCGCAGCACGGTTACGCCGTCGAGCGCCTCGGCGCTGGCGGCGATCTCGTCGTCGTCCGTGTCGACGTAGATGCGTTCCACCCGCTCCGCCTGCTGGAGCGTGCGGACGATTGTGTGGAACAGCGGGGCTCCTGCGAACGGGCGCATGTTCTTGCCGGGCACGCGCGCCGAGTGGCCCTTCAGCGGGACGAACGCGTTGAGCTTCACGCGTGCGACCTGGCCGCCTCGATGCCGGGGCCGAGGTCGGCGAGCAGGTGGGCGAAGAACAGCATGTCGCTGGCGAGCGCGACGAACCGGTAGCCGGCGCCGATGGCGTGCCCGAGCCGGTCGAGGTCCGGCTCGACCACGTGGATGCCGGCCAGCACGCCCGGGTCGGCGGCGTAGGCGGCGATCCGGTCGAGCGCCGCGACGACGTCGGGATGGTCGAACTCGCCGGGGTGGCCGAGCGACGCGGAAAGGTCGTACGGGCCGACGAAGAAGCCGTCCACGCCGTCCACGGCCAGGATGTCGTCGAGCGCGTCGAGGCCGTCGACGTGCTCGATCTGGCACAGGAGGACCAGCTCCTGCTCGATGCGGTCCTTGTAGGCCGGGAAGCCGACCCCGTAGTCCTGCGCCCGGCCGAGGCCCACGCCCCGGTTGCCGGCCGGCGGGTAGCGGGCCGCGTCCACGAACGCGGCGGCCTGGTCGGCGGTGTTGACCATCGGGGCGATGAGCCCGGCGGCCCCGGCGTCGAGCACGCGCTTGATCTGTCCCGGGCCGTGGCCCGACAGCCGCACCAGCACCGGGCAGCCGGCCAGGTCGCCGATGCGGATGATCTCGCCGGCCCGGTCGATGCCGATCGTGGTGTGCTCCAGATCGACGGCCAGCCAGTCGAACGGCCCGGTCGCCAGCATCTCCACGAGGGCCGGGTCGCCGATCTGGACCCACGAGCCAAGCGTGAGCCGGTTGTGGTTGATGTGGTCCTTCAAGGAGGTCATGGGCGCGGGTTACCCTACCGCCGCCGCTCCCACCCAGGCAGGCCGCCATGACCGCCACCCGCACCGTGGCCATCACCACCTCCAACTTCGACCTCGACAACCCCCTGGTCGGCGAGCTCGATCGGCGCGGCTGGGCCGTCGTCCGCAACCCGCACGGACGGCGCATGGCGGAGGACGAGGTCACCGCCCTGCTGGCCGAGCACCATGCCGAGGCGATGATCGCCGGGGTCGAGCCGCTCAACGAGCAGGTGTTCGCCGCCAACCCGCAGCTCAAGTACATCTCCCGCTGCGGCATCGGGCTCGACTCGATCGACATGGATGCGGCCGCCGCCCGCGGCATCTGGGTGGGCAACACCCCCGACGCCCCCTCGGCGGCGGTCGCGGAGCTGGCGGTGGGGCTGATGCTGGCCTTGACCCGCCGCATCGTGGAGTCGGATCAGTCGGTCCGGCGCGGTGAGTGGCGCCAGCTCATGGGGACGTCGCTCGGGGAGCGGGTGGTGGGGATCATCGGGCTGGGCCGCATCGGCACCCGCGTCGCCGACCTGGTCGCCAACTTCGGGGCCCGGGTGGCGTACTACGACCCGCTGGTGTCCGAGCCGTTCCTGACCCGCTACCCCAACCTGCTCGACCTCGCCCGCAACGTCGACCTGCTCACGATCCACGTGCCCCTGGGCGACAAGACGCGCTACATCGTCGATGCCGAGGTGCTCGATGCGCTGCCCGACCACGCCTTCGTGGTCAACACGTCGCGGGGCGGGCTGCTGGACGAGGCCGCCCTGCTCCGGGCGTTGGAGGAGCGGCGGATCGCGGGAGCGGCGCTGGACGTGTTCGAGCGGGAGCCGTACACGGGCCCCCTCGTCGGGCGCCCCGACGTGGTGATCACCGCCCACATGGGCTCGTACAGCCGCCAGACCCGCGTGGCGATGGAGACGGACGCGCTGGCCAACCTCCTCGGCGCGTTGGAGGCCTGAGCCTTCCGTCAGAACCCGGGCGGCGCGTCCCGCTGCAGCCGGTTGTAGAACGCGTCCACGTCGCCGTCGAATGTGTACACCGCCCGGTCGACCGTCGGGAATTGGGTGGCCGTCGCGTCGAGTTCGGCGAGCAGCGGCGCTGCCGCACGACGTCGCGTTGGGGATGATCCCGAAGAAGTCCCGGAAGTCGATTCGCGCCGTCCCGGCGTCGAGCGTGACCCGGTTGAGCATTCCCGCCGTCGCCGGCGAGAACCAGAATGTGAACCCCGCTACGGCTTCCGCAGCGGTCGGGCCTTCGAGCAGCCGCTTCGTCGCACCCGCCAGCACCGCCGGCGGCTCCACCTGCCGGGTCGCTGCCCCGACCACGTCGCACTCGGTGGCGTCGGCAAGCTGCAGAGCACGTTCACGTCGACGGCGTTCGGTGTGAGGCCAGTGAAGCTGAAAGCGCTGGCCACCGGCAGCCAGTCGCCCTCGCCCCACTGCTGCGTCGCGTCGGCTATGCCCTGGGTGTTGCTGTTGCGGAAGTAGAACGTGGCGTCGGTGGGGCGGAACAGCCCGGCGGTGTCGGTGCCGTGGTCGGCGCTGGCACCACTCCGACTTGAGGTAGCGAGGCGAGCACACCGACACGAGCACCGCCACTTTGCCGAGCTGTTCCGTCAGGGTCTCGGCGAACACGTCGTTGCCCTGGAGCTTCTCGTCGCGCCACACCTTGATGCGGCCGCCGTAGAGCTGGTCGACCCGGGTGTCGAGCTGCTCGTGGAAGTGGCTGACCCAGCGCAGCTGGTTTCGGGCCCGAACGGTTGATCGTCGATGTGGGTGTAGCTGATGAACACCGCACCACCGATATCGGCCGGCGCCTTCTGCTGATCCCCTGGTGTCGTCACGGTCCCCGCTCGTCTCGATGCC
>JBFJZV010000093.1:0-12813 GCA_041621915.1 Acidimicrobiia bacterium
CCTGGTTGCGCAGCTCCTGATCGCGCCGCTTGGCCTCGTTGATGGCCTGCTCGATCTCGATCTCGGGGTCCATGGCGCGCTCCGTCCTGGTCCGGAACCAGGTGCGGATGTAGCCCCACAGCCGTCGCAAGAATCCCATGCTTCGTCCTTCGGTCGTCGGTCGGCCGCATCTTATCCGGCCGGGGCGGGCCGGTTACCGGCGGCGGCGGCGCCCGGTGCGCGCCCGGGTCCCGGAAGAGCTGCGGGAGCGGGTGCGCGTCCGCGTGCGGGACCTGCTCGACGTTCTCCCCGAGGAGCGGCTCGTCGATCGCCCCGACGAGCGGCCCGGCCACGCCGTCGGCGAGCGCGACGACGACCTGGAGGTCCGGCGCACCGCCCGCCGCCCTGCCGTGCCGCCACCCCAACGCACCGGCAGGCCCGAGCCCATCCCGCCGACGAGGATCGAGAACGCATCCATCCAACCGAAGCCGCCGCCGCCCCGCGAGCGCGGCGCCATCGGCGCTGGCACCCGCTGGCCGCCCACCGCGATCGTGCGGGCGTCGGGCACCTGGCCGCGGCGCAGCTTCTCGGCGTCCGTCTGGCACACCCGCACCTGCTTCGTGCCGGCGGGGGTCTGCAGCTCCGCCGTCTCGAACGGGCCGCGATGCGCCGGGTCGAAGAAGCAGCGGGCGGTCTCCTGGGGTGCCGGCTTCGGCGGTGGCTGCTTGCCTTCGGCGATGGCCTCGGCGGCGTCGAGCTGCCACGTGGCGTGATCGAGCTTGGCGGCCAGCGCCTCGAGCGAAGCGAAGTCGCCGGCGTTCGGGAACTCGTCGGTCGCGGCGTCGTAGGCGGCGGTGGCCTGCTGGTAGTGCTCGCTGGCCTCCGGCGACTTCCCCACCACGTCGGAGAGGTCGAGGATGTCGTTCGCCATGGCGTCGAGCTGCGACTGGATCTCCGCGCGGGCCTGCTCCAGCTCGCCGGCCACGCGCTGCTCCCGGTTCTTGTTCGAACGGCGCACGACGAACACCACCACGAGCACGAGCACGAGCACGATCCCGAGCAAGACCAGCAGTCCGCCGCCGCCGCCACCCCCACCCGTGTCGGCGGCCGGCTCGGGCGCAGGCGCAGCGGCACCGGTGAGGGCGGCCGAGAAGTTGCGGGCGTACGACAGGTCGTCGCCGGCCTCGGCGTCGGCGACATCCAGGGCCGCTTCGAGCTGGGCCTGGGAGAACTCCTCGCTGCTGAGCCCGACGAACCCGTCCCGCGTCAGCACCAGCACGGTGCCGTCGCCGACCCTGTCGACGATGGCGTCGGCGAATGCCGTGGGCCCACCGGCAGGTTCCTCGTCGAGCACCGCCACCATCAGCCGGACGCCGCGGTTGCGGGCATCGGCCACCACGTCGGAGAGGCCGGCCGCCGAGATCGGCACCGCCCCGGGCTCGACGTAGTAGCCCCGATCGGCGAGGTCGCCGACCGCCTCGTCAGGGGTGGCGGCCAGCGCGGCAGCGGCCGGCAACGCGAGCGCCACAGCGATCACCAGCATGAGCTTCTTCACGGTGCCGCAGGTTAGGGAGGTGTCGCTCAATCCTGGGCGGCCTGCGACCCCAGCTCGCGCGAACGCTGGGCGGCCGCCCGCACCGCGTCCTCGACGAGGGCCCGGAACCCTCGCTCCTGGAGCACGTGCATGGCCGCGGCCGTCGTGCCGCCGGGAGAGGTGACCTCGGCACGCAGCTCGAACGGGCTGCGCTGCGACTCCGCGAGCAACATGCCCGCCCCGCGCAGCGTCTGTTCCACCAGCTTGACCGCCGCGTACATCGGCAGCCCCTCCCGGATCGCCGCTTCGGTGAGGGACTCCGCCAGCAGGTAGACGTACGCCGGCCCTGTCCCCGACACCGCAGTGACCGCGTCGAGCAGGTGCTCCGACAGCTCCAGCGTCTCACCGACCGCCCCCAGCACAGCCGCGGCCTGTTCGAGCGCCGCCGGACCGGCATGGCGGCCCGGGCAGTACGCGGTCATGGCCTCGTCGACCGCCGCCGGCGTGTTCGGCATAGCCCGCACCACCGCCACCTCGCCGAGGGCCGCCTCGTAGGTGGCGGTGGGCACGCCCGCCACCAACGAGATCAGCGTCTGGTCGGCGGTGATCGTGCCGGCGAGCTGCTCGAGTAGACGGGGCACGTCGATCGGCTTCACCGCCACGACGACCACGTGCCGACCCATCGCGGCTGCAACCGGATCGAGGAGGGTACGGACTCCGGTAAGCTGCTCCGCCTCGCTCGCCCGCTCCTTGCGGCGAGCGGCCATCACCAGGTCCTCGGGCTGCCAGCCGGCGCGCAGCAGCCCCCGACAGAGGATCTCCCCCATCGAGCCAGCGCCGACGATCGCGACGGTGGGGTGCACGGCGGCGAAGTATACGAATCGACGCCGCCGGGTACGGGGGTGGGAGCGGGAACAAACCGCTGGCGTGGGGCGTTGCCCAGGACGTCGGCGGCGACCGAGAGGTTGGCGCGCCTTCGCCCCCTCCCGGTCTCTCAGTGACGGAAGGCGCGACCAATCCGCCCTGGCGGCGGCGGCGAATGAATTAACGAGGATTTGAAGGCAGGCGTGAGAGACTTCGAGCGCCAGACGAGATGACGAGTGGAGCCAGCAGCACCATGACCGCAACGATTCGCAAAACTGTGAGCGAGCCGATCGCTGACGCGACCGGGCAGTACCTGGCCGCCATCGGCCGGTACGACCTGCTCACCGCCGACCAGGAGATCGAGCTGGCGCAGGCGATGGAGGCGGGCCACAAGGCCGCCGAGGCGCTGGAGACCGGTTCGTACAAGTCGGAGGTGGATGAAGCCCGTCTGCGGCGGGAAGCCGCCGCCGGCCGCCGGGCCAAGGACCGCTTCGTGGCGGCCAATCTGCGGCTCGTGGTGGCCAACGCTCGCGCGTACGCCAAGAACTCTGGCCTCGACCTGCTCGACTTGGTGCAAGAGGGCAACCTGGGCCTGATCCGCGCCGTCGAGAAGTTCGACTGGCGCAAGGGCTTCAAGTTCTCCACCTACGCCACCTGGTGGATCCGCCAGGCGATCACGCGCGCCATCGCCGACAAGTCGCGCACCGTGCGCATCCCCGCCCACCTGCACGACACTATCGGCACCGTGAAGGCGGCCTCGGGATCGCTGAAGGCACAGCTCGGGCGCGAGCCGTCGCCTGCCGAGATCGCCGACGAGGCCGGCCTCGAGGTGGCCGACGTCGAGAAGGCGCTGGCGGTGTCGGACGCCGTGTCCATCGAGCAGCCGGTGGGCGAGGACGGCGCCCAGCTCGGCGACTTCATCGCCGACGACGACGCCGCCGATCCGCACGCGCTGGCGGAGCACGAGGAGACCTCGGGGGCGCTGCAGGGCGCCATCGACCGGCTCCCGACCCGGGAGGCCCGCATCCTGACGATGCGCTACGGCTTCCTCGCCGACGGCGTGCCCCGCACGCTCGACGAGATCGGCGACGAGTTCGGGCTCACGCGGGAGCGCATCCGCCAGATCGAGAAGCGAGCGCTGTCCCGCCTGCGCCACCCGTCGTTCGGGTTGCGCGAAGCCGACCTCTGGTAGTGCTCCCGCGGGAGTCGCTCGACCGCATCGACCGGCGGGTCCTGGAGTTCCTCGCCCGCTGGTCGGTGCCGCTGCTGCGCATCTCGCTGGCGATCGTGTTCGTGTGGTTCGGGGCGCTGAAAGTGCTCGACATCACTCCCGTCACCGACCTCGTGGCGAACACCGTCTACTGGGTCGACCCCGACTGGTTCGTGCCGGTGTTGGGCTGGGCGGAGATCGCCATCGGGCTGGCACTGCTGTTCAACGTGTTCCTGCGCACCGCGATCGCGCTCTTCCTGCTGCAGATGCTGGGCACGTTCCTCGTGCTCGTGATCCAGCCCGACGTGTCGTTCCAGGACGGCAACCTGTTCAAGCTCACCGTCGAGGGCGAGTTCGTGGTGAAGAACCTGGTGCTGCTGTCGGCCGGGCTGGTGATCGGCTCGACCGTCGAGCGGCGGGGTCAGACCTCGACGAGCACCTCGTCCAGCGGCTTGCGCTCCAGCGCCGGCACCACGCAGTCGCCGGCCGGGTAGCCGACGGGGAACAGCACGAACGGCCGCTCGTTGCGGGGGCGGCCCAGCACGCGGCTGAGGAACGCCATCGGGCTCGGGGTGTGGGTGAGCGTGGCGAGGCCGGCCTGGTGGAGCGCGGCGACGAAGATGCCGCACGCGATCCCGACGCTCTCCTTGACGTAGTAGTTCTTGATGCGGCTGCCGTCGTCCGCAACGCCGAAGCGCTCCTCGAACACCACCACCAGCCACGGCGCGGTCTCGAGGTACGGTTTCTCCCACGACGTGCCGAGCGGGGCCAGCGCCTCCTGCCAGTCGTCGGGGAGCCGGCCCCCCTCGTAGTTGACGCGCTCCTCCTCCTCGGCCGCTTCGCGGATCTCCCGCTTCGTGCCGACATCGCCCACCAACACGAACCGCCACGGCTGGCGGTGTGCGCCCGAAGGGGCGGTGGCGGCGGCGCGGATCGCGTCGACGACGATCTCGCGCGGGACCGGCTCGTCGCTGAACTGGCGCACGCTGCGGCGGGTCGCCATGAGACCGGCGAACTCGGCCGACCGGCGACGCTGCTCGTCCGGGTCGAGGCGCGGCAGCGCATAGGGCACGAAGCGGTGGCGGCGGCGGGCCTCGTCGGTGGGGTAGGTCATCTCGGCTCCTCGGCCAGCAGGTTCGTCCAGCGCACCTCCGACTCGCCGCAACTCACCCGAAGCCGCGGGAGTCCTGCTTGAGGGCGGTGTCGACGCCGGCGGCCGCGGCGAAGGCGAGCATGCGAAGCGGCGGCCGCAGCGACGGGTCGATCTCGACGAAGTAGTCGTCGGCGGTGGTGAACATCGTCTTGGCGAGGCCCTCCCACTTCTTCGTGATCCTGGCGACCTCCCGCTCGGCCTGGTCGACGATGGCGAAGTCCCACGCCCGCCAGTTCTCGGCGCGGATCTCGCCGACCTGCTGGCCCTGCGCGTCCTCGAGGCCGAAGCGAATCTTGCCGACCATGTTGCGCTGGGCGATCGTGCCCACCGGCTGCCCGGATCCGTCCTCCACCACCAGCTTCGACTTCATGATCTTGCGTGGCCTGGTGAGCTGCAGCACCTTGTCCCCGCCGGCGTCGTACACCGCCAGCGTGTGGGTCATGAACTGGTCGAGCGAGCTGACCATGCGGGCGAACTTCTTGAGCTTCGACTGACCCTCTTGGCGGATCACCCCGATCTCGTTGCCCTCGGTGTCACGGATCTTGTACTCGTTGGTCAGCTCGATCAGCTTCGCCTTCTGGTTGACAAAGAACTCGGAGGTGTCGAGAAGCGCACTCATAGGTGGAACCTTACATTGCAGCCGACCCGGGCAGTCGGCTTGCGGTTACGGGTGATGGGGCCCTCTCGGCTGCGGCTGCCGCCGGACGGCTCGACTACGTTGTGGCCGGCGCGAGGCGCCTGCCTTTCGCCAACCACGTGCCGCGTCTGGGGCGCATCTTCAGGCCTCCTCGACCTTGACTCGCACCGTGTGGTAGCCGGTGGCGCCGTCGGGACGGGGGGCGGCCTCCTCGGCAGTCTGGGCCACCCCGTCGCCGTCGGTGGCACGCACCTCGAGCACGTGGTCGCCCGGCGCTGCGTCCCACTCCCAGAGCCACTGCACCCATGCCGCGTCGCCGAGTGGGTCGGACAGCTCGGCCGCGTTCCAGTCGCCACCGTCGACCCGCACCTCGACCGCGGCGATCCCCCGGCCCGGCGCCCACGCCACGCCGGCGACCGGCAGCCGCCCGGCCGCCGCCCGGCTCGAGCCGGGGACGTCGATGCGCGACTGCGTCTTGATCGGGGCCTCCTTGGCCCAGCCCCGCGGCACCCAATAGGCGTCGAAGTCCTCCAACGTCGTCAGCTCGATCTCGCTGAGCCATTTGGTCGCCGACACGTACCCATACAGCCCCTCGACGACGAGCCGGGCCGGGAACCCGTGCTCGAAGGGCAGGGGCTCGCCGTTCATGCCCACCGCCACCATCGCGATGCGCCCGTCCAGCCCGACGGCGGTGGGGAAGCCCACGGTGAACCCGTCGACGGAACGGCCGACGATCTGAGAGGCCGCCGGGTCGACGCCGGCCCGGTCCAGCAGGTCGGCGATCGGCACGCCCAGCCAGCGAGCGTTGCCGACCAGGTCGCCGCCGACCCGGTTGGAGACGCACGCGAGCGTGACGTATTGCTCCTCCATCCGCATGCTCGTCAGCTCACGGAAGTTGATGGCGAATGGCCGGTCGACCATGCCGGTGATCTCGAGCTGCCACTCCTGCGGATCCACCCTGGGCACGACGAGCGCGGTGTCGATCCGGTAGAAGTCCTCGTTGGGCACCACGATCGGGGTGAGGCCCTCGGCGGAGAGCGAGGCGGCAGGGCCCGGCGCGGCGATCGGCTCGGCCGCCACCGGTAACACGACGTCGGCGCGGCCCGTGGCGAGGACCCGCCGCGAGCGGTCGAGCAGGTAGCGGCCCCCGGCGGCGGCGAGGGCGGCGGCGCCGACCGCCGCGCCCGATGCGAGCAGGAAGCCCCGACGGGAGGCGCCCGGCTTGTAGTCGGCGGGTTCGTCGATCGGGCCTGCTGCGGCCGGCCGGACGCCGAGCCGCAGCAGCAGCCAGAGCGTTCCTATCCCGGCGGCGGCGGCCACGGCCGCGACCACCACGCCGCCGGCGTCGTCCATCGTCGGGGAGCGCAGCGCCGCCCACGCGCCAACGGCGCCGAACGCCGCCAGGCCGGCCGCTGCCGTTGAGAAGCGGCGCGTGGCTGCCCGCCCGAGCATGTACCCGAACAGCAGCGACAGCACCACGATCCCCACCACGAGCGCCGGCTTGTCGTTGGTGCCGAAGATCGAGATGCCCGCGTCCTCCACGGCCGGCGGGGCGAAGTCGATCACCAGGTCACCGACCGCCACCACCAGCGAGGCTCCGGCCCCCACCAGCCCGGCGATCAGCTCGCCCACGCCGAGGGCAGTCGCCGCCGCCACCACACCTGCCCAGCCTGGGGCGAAGTATGAAGGACGCCGGGCGCCGACCTGCTCGTCGATCGTGGTCACGGGCCCAGCGTACGGTTCGGGTCACCCGAACAGGAACCCCGAAGCCGGGAATTCACGAACTGTTCAGCAACGATACCCTTCGCCCAGGTCGGCGGAGATGGGAGCGATGAGCACACCTGGTGGTCGCACATGCGGGCGCGCCTGATCGCAGTCCTGGTGGTCCTCGCGCTCGTCCTGGGCGGGGCGATCCTGTTGGCCAACGCCGGAGGTGGCGGGGACGACCCGTTGACCCAACCGCCCGCCTCAACGGCCGGGCCCACCACGGCGCCGCCGGTCACGGCCACCGACCCGCCGCCGGCATCGACCGCGGAGCCCTCGACGACGACCACCACCCGGCCGCCGACGACGACTGCGGCCACCACCACGACGGCGCCGAGCCCGGAGCCCCCGGTCGGCTGCCTCCTCATCGACGACTCGCTCGGCCTGCTGCTCGTGCTCGAGCCCGGCGCCGAGGAGCGCAACCTCGGGCCGATCCGCGACTCGGAGACCGGGGAAGCACCCCGCGGGGGCGGGCCCGGCTCGGCGAGTCAGCTCGAAGCCCTGGCGCACCAGCCCGGCACCGGGCGCTACTTCGCGACGTCTTGGGGGGTGCTGGGCACCCTGGACCCCCGCACCGCCATCTTCTCCGAGGTCGGCGCCACCGGCCTGCCCGACGTCGACGGGCTGGCGTTCGACGAAGACGGCGCGCTCTACGGGGTGGCGCGGGTCGTGGGAGCCGCGGACCGGCTCGTCGAGATCGACCCCTCGTCGGGCCGAGCCGTCGTCATCGGGCCCATCGCCGGGCCGGGGGTGTTGGAAGACGCCGACGACCTGGCGTTCGAGCCGGGCTCCGGCGAGCTCTTCGCCGTGACCAACCGGGGTGGCGAAATGGAGCGTACGTCGGTGCTGGTGACCGTCGACCCTGCCAACGGGAGAGCGGCTGCGGTGGGCACCGACCTCGGCGTCGCCGACGCCGAGGGCTTGACCTTCCAGTCCGACGGCCGGTTGTGGGTCACCACCGGTCAGCGCGGCGGCTCGGCGCTGTTCCTGGCCGACCCGAGCACCGGGACCGCGGAGGGCGTCGCACTGTTGGGCAACGGCGTCGGGGACTACGAGGCGATCGCGTGTCCGAACGGCGAGGGCTGACCGACCTCAGCTCGCGTATGCGGGGGCGTTGCCCGGCCTCCACTTGATCGAGCACCCCACGCTGGGCTTCTGGTCCTCAGGAATGCGCTCGCCCGCCAGCAGCGCGTCGGCGGCGGCCCGCAGATCGGATCCGGTGACCTTGTCGAGGCTGCCCGGCCGGGAGCCGTCGAAGCGCCCGCGGTAGGCGAGCTTGCGCTCCTCGTCGAAGAGGAAGAAGTCGGGGGTGCACACCGCGGTGTACGCCTTGGCCACCTGCTGGGAGTCGTCGAACAGGTAGGGGAAGGTGTAGCCGATCTCCTCGGCCTCGCGCTTCATCGCGTCGGGCGCATCGGTGGGGTACGCGTCCGGGTCGTTGGCGCTGATGGCCACGATCCCGAGATCCTCGTCGGCGTAGTCGCGAGCGAGCTCGGCGAGGCCGTGGCGCACGTGCTGCACGTACGGGCAGTGGTTGCAGATGAACATCACCAGGAGACCGCGGCGGCCATCGAAGTCCGCCAATGAGACCAGGTCGCCGGTGACGGTGTCCCGCAACTTGAAGTCGGGTGCCTTCGTGCCCAGGGGGAGCATCGTGGAGGATACGGCCATGCCGGGTTCCTTTCGCGCGGGTACGGGTATGCTATCCCCTCCAAACTTGATAATGACCGACTCAGGTTATACTATGCGACGTTATCAACTCATCGAAGGAGCCCGTTCCCCATGGCTAAAGCAGTAGGCATCGATCTTGGAACCACAAACAGCGTGATCGCCGTCCTCGAGGCCGGCGAGCCCACCGTCGTCCCCAATGCCGAGGGGCACCGCACCACGCCGTCCGTCGTGGCGTTCTCGAAGAGCGGTGAAGTGCTGGTCGGTGAGGTCGCCAAGCGCCAGGCGATCACCAACCCCGAGCGCACGATCCGGTCGGTCAAGCGCCACATCGGTGGCGACTGGTCGATCGAGATCGACGGCAAGGCCTACACATCGCAGGAGATCTCCGCCCGCATCCTCCAGAAGCTGAAGCGGGATGCGGAGGCGTTCCTCGGGGAGCCGGTGACGCAGGCCGTGATCACCGTGCCCGCCTATTTCGGCGACGCCCAGCGGCAGGCCACCAAGGAAGCCGGCCAGATCGCCGGGCTCGAGGTGCTCCGCATCATCAACGAGCCGACCGCGTCGTCGCTCGCGTACGGCCTGGACAAGGAAGGCCAGGACCAGACGATCCTCGTGTACGACCTCGGTGGCGGCACCTTCGACGTGTCGCTGCTCGAGATCGGCGAGGGCGTCTTCGAGGTGAAGGCCACGGCCGGGAACACCCAGCTCGGAGGCGACGACTGGGACCAGCGGGTGATCGACTGGATGGTCAAGGAGTTCAAGGACACCCAGGGTGTGGACCTGGCGAAGGACGCCATGGCCTTGCAGCGCCTGAAGGAGGCGGCGGAGAAGGCCAAGATCGAGCTGTCGTCGCTGCAGGAGACCGAGATCAACCTGCCCTTCATCACCGCCACGGCGGAGGGGCCGCTGCACCTGCAGATGAAGCTCACCCGCTCCGAGTTCCAGAAGATGACCGAGGACCTGGTGCTGGCCACCAAGGAGCCCTTCGAGCAGGCCATCAAGGATGCGGGGATGTCCATCGACCAGATCGACCATGTCATCATGGTCGGCGGCTCCACCCGGATGCCCGCCGTGCAGGACTTCGTCAAGGAACTCACGGAGAAGGACCCCCACAAGGGCGTCAACCCCGACGAGGTGGTAGCCCTCGGCGCCGCGCTGCAGGCCGGCGTGCTGAAGGGCGACGTGAAGGACATCCTGCTGCTCGACGTGACCCCGCTGACCCTCGGCATCGAGACCAAGGGCGGCGTATTCACCAAGATGATCGAGCGCAACACCACCATCCCCACCCGGCGCAGCGAGATCTTCACCACCGCGGCAGACAACCAGCCGGAGGTGGAGGTGCACGTGCTCCAGGGCGAGCGGGAGATGGCCGCATACAACAAGTCGCTCGGCCGGTTCAACCTCACCGACATCCCGCCGGCGCCCCGCGGCATCCCCCAGATCGAGGTGACCTTCGACATCGACGCCAACGGCATCGTCTCGGTGAGCGCCAAGGACCTCGGGACCGGCAAGAGCCAGGCGATGACGATCACCGGCGGCACCGCGCTCGACAAGGACGAGATCAGCCGCATGGTCAAGGACGCCGAAGCGCACGCCAACGAGGACAAGGAGCGGCGTGAGCTCGCCGAGGAGCGCAACCAGGCCGACAACGTCGCCTACCAGACCGAGAAGCTGCTCTCGGAGCACGCCGAGCAGGTGATCGACGACGAGCGGGAGCGCATCGAGGCGGCACTGACCGACCTGCGCAAGCAGCTCGGCGACGAGGACGCCACCCTCGAGGCGCTGCGCTCCGCCAAGGACGCGGTGCTCTCGGCATCGCAGGAGGTCGGCACTCGCATCTACCAGCAGGCCGCCGAGCAGGCCCAGTCGGAGGCGGCCGCCGGCGAGGCTGGCGACGCACCGGCCGGCGACGACGACGTCGTCGAGGCTGAGATCGTCGACGAGGGCGACGCCGGGGAGGACGAGTGACCGAGCACGAGTTCGACACCGCTGAACCGGCGGCGGAAGAGGGGGTCGTGGTCGGTGAGGTCGTCGAGGGCGACGCGGTCGCCCTCGAGCCCGCCGACCTCGGCATCGACCTGCCCGACGACTCGAACGAGGCGCGGCGGATGCTGCTGGAGGAAGTCGCGGCGGCTCGCCGCGAGGCAGCCAGCAACCTGGACGACCTCCGCCGGGTGGCGGCCGAGTTCGACAATTACCGCAAGCGGATCGCACGCGACCGCCACGACGTCGTCGACCGCGCCTCCCAGCGGGTGGTGGAGAGCATCCTGCCGGTGCTCGACAGCTTCGACGCCGCGTTCACCCACGACCCGCAGACGCCCACCGAGGAGAAGCTGGTCGCAGGGATGCGCAGCACCTACCACCAGCTCCTCGACGTGCTCCGCAAGGAGGGCCTGGAACCGATCGAGGCGCGCGGCGAGCCGTTCGACCCCGAAGTCCACGAGGCAGTGACGAGCGCCGCCGACGGCGACGGCTCCCTCGTGGTGAGCGACGAGTTGCGAAAGGGGTACCGGCTGCGGGGCAGGGTGATCCGCCCTGCACTCGTGGCCGTCGACCATGCGTAGGGAATGGTTGGAGCGCGACTACTACGCGTCGTTGGGCGTGCCAAAGGACGCGTCCGACCGCGACATCCGGAAGGCCTACCGCAAGCTGGCCCAGCAGTACCACCCGGACAACAACCCCGGCGACACGGAGGCGGAGGAGCGCTTCAAGGAGATCAACGAGGCCCATTCGGTGCTCGGCGACCCGGAGACCCGCCGCCAGTACGACGAGACGAGGGAGATGGGACCGTTCGTAGGTGGGCCCGGGGGCACGACCCACATACGCATCGAGGACCTCTCCGACCTGTTCGGCGAGGGCGGCGGGAGCGGGAGCGTCTTCGGCGGGCTCGGGGACATCCTCGGCGGCCGCATCCGGCGCGGCCCCAGCCGAGGACCGGACGTGGAGACCCACCTGAGCCTCACCTTCCACGAGGCCCTGAGCGGCGTCACCAAGACCGTCGCCCGCGAGGGTCAGAGCAGCCGGGTGCGCATCCCGGCCGGGGTCGCCGACGGGGCCCGCATCCGGGTGCGCGGAAAGGGAGCACCCGGCAGCAACGGCGGCCCGCCGGGCGACCTCTACGTCCGGGTCCACGTCGCCGACCACCCGATCTTCAGGCGGAACGGCAGCGACCTCAAGGTCGAGGTGCCGATCACGTATAGCGAAGCGGCGTTGGGCGCCAAGATCGACGTGCCGACACTCGACGGCAAGGTGACGCTGCGAATCCCGCCCGGCACCGCCAGCGGCCAGACCTTCCGCGTGCGGGACAAGGGCGTGCCGCGGCCGGGCACCGGCAACAGCGGCGATCTGCTGGTTACGGTGCAGGTTGCGGTGCCCGACGCGCTCGGCGACGGCGAGCGGGAGCTGCTGGAACGACTCCGCGAGCAGGAACAGCTCCGGACCAACCCGCGCGCCCGGCTGGGGGTATGACGTGACCGACCGCGCCACCGACGCCGTGTTCGTCATCTCGGTGGCTGCAGAGATCACCGGCGTGCACCCGCAGACCCTCCGCATCTACGAGCGGAGAGGTCTCATCGAGCCGTACCGGACGCCGGGCGGCACCCGCCGGTACAGCCAGCGCGACCTCGATCGGCTCGCCTCGATCCAGCACCTCACCGCCCAGGGCATGAACCTCGAGGGAGTGCGCCAGGTGCTCGACCTGCAGGAAGAGGTGGAGCGCCTCCAGCGGCAGGTGCGCCGGTTGCGCCGCTTGCTCGGCGAGGCCGAGGCCCGCGCCGCCGGCACCGCCGGCCGCGCCCGCCATGCGGCGTCGCCACGGATGAGCCTCCCGGACGTCCGCCGCCCCACGCTACGGAGGCTGCTGGAGGACTGAGCCTCCGCCTCGGGGGGAAGGGGGTGCGAGCGTTCGGACCGCGCCGGCGCGGCATGCGGGACCACGCGCGGAAGCTATTTCCTCAACCGGCTACGGAGAGTGCCCGATACCCGGGACCTATCGGCGCTGC
>JBFJZV010000094.1:0-12786 GCA_041621915.1 Acidimicrobiia bacterium
CGGGTGATCGCCTGGCGGATCCACCAGGTGGCGTAGGTGGAGAACTTGAAGCCCTTGCGCCAGTCGAACTTCTCCACGGCGCGGATGAGGCCGAGGTTGCCCTCCTGGATCAGGTCGAGGAAGTCGATGCCCGAGGTGTTGGCGTAGCGGCGGGCGTTGGCGACAACCAGGCGGAGGTTGGCGGTCAGGAACGCGTCCTTGGCCTGCTTGCCCTTGCGCGACTTGCGCTCGAGCTCGATGCGGTCGGTCTTGGTCTTGAACTCGCCGGCGTCGAGCTTGCGCTGCGCTTCCTCGCCGCCTTCGATCTTCTGGGCGAACTCCACTTCCTGCTCGGCGGTGAGCAGGTCGTACTCGCCTATCGCCGTCAGGTACTGGCTCACGAGGTCCGTGGTGAGTCGACCCCGCTCGTCAGTCAGCTTGTTGCGTTCCCGGTCTCGACGCGCCTTGCTCGCCACGGTCATCCACTGCCCTCTCTCGTCGCCCTCTTGACCTGCTCCTCCGCCCGGCACCACGGAACGTAGTCACCACACGCGCCGAGCGTCGCACCACCCTCTCTCGCGCCAAACCGTGCTTTGCTTGTGCTTTGCTTCACAAGGGGGCAGCCCGCCCCACTATGACAGAAAAGCGAACGCTTGTGAACCCCCCTCTTACGTGGGATTTCCCGCTTGCGGTCGCGCTGTCGACAAAAACGCCGGGCCGGCGCCGCTACGGTGCGTGACGAATGGGCAACCGCCTCTCCGCCGCTTCCAGCCCCTACCTGCTCCAGCACGCCGAAAACCCCGTCGACTGGTACGAGTGGGGCGAGGAGGCGTTCGCAGCCGCCCGGAGCGCCGACCGGCCGATCCTGCTGTCGGTGGGGTACGCCGCCTGCCACTGGTGTCACGTCATGGCCCACGAGTCGTTCGAGGACCCCGCCACCGCGGCGTTCATGAACGACCATTTCGTGAACGTCAAGGTCGACCGGGAGGAGCGGCCCGACGTCGACCGCATCTACATGGACGCCGTCCAGGCCATGAGCGGCCACGGCGGCTGGCCGATGACCGTGTTCATGGACCCTGACGGGCGTCCCTTCTTCGCCGGCACCTACTTCCCCAGGGAGGACCGGGGCGGCCACCCGTCGTTCCGCCGCGTCATGGAAGCGGTGTCCGACGCGTGGGAACACCGCCGGGCCGAGGTCGAGAGCCAGGCGGAGCGCCTCACGGCCGCCGTCACCCGCTCACTGCCTGCGCCGACCGAGGCCGCCGGCGCCGGCCTCGTGATGGCCGGCTACCAGGGGCTGGCCCAGGCGTACGAGCCGGTTCACGGCGGCTTCGGTGGCGCCCCGAAGTTCCCGCAGGCGCCGGCGCTGGAGCTGCTGCTGCGGGTCGCCGGCCGGACCGACGCGCCACGGGCCACCGGGATGCTCCACCACACCCTCCGGGCGATGGCGGCAGGAGGCATCTACGACCAGGTCGGGGGCGGGTTCGCCCGCTACGCGGTCGATCACCGCTGGCTGGTGCCGCACTTCGAGAAGATGCTCTACGACAACGCGCTCCTCGCCCGGCTGTACCTGCGGGGATGGCAGGTCACCGCCGACGAGGACCTGCGGCGCATCGCCGTCGAGACGCTCGACTACATGCTCGACGGCCTCGGCCTCCCGGGCGGCGGGCTGGCCTCGTCGGAAGACGCCGACAGCGAGGGCGAGGAAGGCAAGTTCTACGTCTGGGGCCATGACGAGTTCCTCGCCGCCGCCGGACCGGGGGACGCAGCGCTCGCCGCCGACTACTTCGACGTGACGCCGGGCGGCAACTTCGAGGGCGTCAACGTGCTGTCCGTCCCCCACCCGCTCGAGGAGGTGGCGGCCCGCCACGGGCTCGCCCCCGACGAGGCCACCCAGGCGATCGAGCGGGTGCGCGCTCGGCTGCGCGAGACGCGCGAGCGACGGGTGAGACCCGGGCTCGACGACAAGGTGGTGACGGCCTGGAACGGGCTGGCGCTGCGGGCGCTGGCCGAAGCCGGCGCGGTCCTGGGCAGCGACCGCTACCTCGACGCCGGCCGCCGTCTCGGCGGGTTCCTGCTCGACGAGCTGGTCCGGGCCGACGGCCGGCTGCTGCGATCCTGGCGGGACGGCCGGGCCACGATCCCGGCATTCTGCGAGGACTACGGCGCGCTCGCCGTCGGGCTGTTCGCGCTGTACCAGGCGACCGGGGAGGTGCGGTGGTTCGCGGCGGCACGCCGGCTCACGCAGGAGATGCTGCGCCTCTTCGCCGACCGCGAAGGGGCCGGGTTCTTCTCGACCGGCGACGACGCCCCGGCCCTCATCGACCGCCCCAAGGACATCCTCGACAACCCGACGCCGTCCGCCAACTCGATGGCCGCCGAGGCGGTGCTCCACCTGCGCCAGTACACGGGCGACGCCGGCCTCGACGAGGCGCTCGACGGGGCACTGGCGCTGGCCGGGCTCGTCGCCCGGTCCCACCCCCAGGCCGTCGGCCATGCCCTGGCCGTGCTGGCCACCCGCACCGGGGACGTCAGAGAGGTCGCAGTGGTGGGGACGACCGGCGGCCCGCTGGTGGCGGTGCTGTGGGACGCATACCGACCGGGCGTGTTCCCCGCGGTCGATGCCGGCGGCGACCCGCGGGCGGCCGACGAGGTGCCGCTGCTCGCCGGGCGGGTGCCCCACCAGGGAGAGCCGCTGGCGTACGTGTGCCGAGGATTCGTGTGCGACGCCCCCACCTCCGACCCTGCGGTGCTGGCCGCGCAGCTGGCCGGCTGAGCGAACCCCGGGTTTCACCCGCCTGCGCCGTAAGATGCCTCGCAACCATCGTCGACAGGGCGGCCGATGTCTGCGCCGATCGTTTGTGCCGAGTGCGGCATTCGCTACGGGGACCACTTGGATGCGTGCCCCTGGTGCGGCCGCGCCCAAACCGCGGCGCCCTCGCCGCCGCAGCCGGTTGACGCCGGTCGCCAGCCGCAGGCCGAGCCGCGTCCGAGCCCCGTCCGCACCGTCGCACCGCCCACCGCGGCCCCGCCTCCCCCGGCCGGCCCATCGACCAACGGCGTCGCCCGCGCCGCGCCCCGGGCGGCGGAGCAGCGGCCCGTCCCCGTCCCACCCGACGGGACCTCCGCACGAGTCGGCCAGCCGTCCCCGGCGCCTGCGGCGACGCAGGCAAACCTCCTCTCCGACTCCGCTGCGACCGAGCCGGCGACGCGCATGTGGGACCCCATGAGGCTCAAGCGGGCAGGCGTGTGGGCGGCGGCCGCCATCGGCTGCCTCGTGCTGGGCGCCCTGCTCGCCGAGTATGCGCCGCTCGGGTTGCTGGCCGGCGGAGACGACCCGACCCCGCTCCAACCGCAGGTCATCGTCACCCCGGTCGACACGCCCGACGCTGCCCCGCCGGCGGACGAGGGGGCGCCACCGACGACGGCGCCGGCCACCACGTCCACCGTGGCACCGCCCACGAGCGCAGCGCGACCCGCCATCGAGCCCATCGGCGAGCCGATCGCGCTGGCCGACCTCACCCTCGGCGTCGACGGCATCGGCGAGCTCGAGATCGGCAGCGACGCGGCGACCGTCCTCGGGCGGCTCGCCGCCACCTTCGGCGCTCCGGACGAGGACCGGGCGCGGGTGTCCGACGGCACGTTCAGCGGGTGCCCGGGCGAGGCGGTGCGAATCGTGCGCTGGGGCACCCTCGCCGTCACCACGATCCCGGGCAGCGAGGGCGAGGTGTTCGCCGGGTACCGGGTCGACCTCGGGTTCGCGGACGGAGCCGCCGGGCCGGCGCTGGAGACGATCTCGGGGCTGCGAGCCGGTGACACCGTCGCCGACCTGCAGCGGGTGTACGCCGGACTCGACCTCCAGTTCTTCGAGGCGTCGGAAGGCGCGGTGTTCGAGCTGCGGCGCCCGAGCGACGGCACGCTGCTGCTCACCGGGCCGCTGACGGGTGTCGACCCGGCCAGCGAGGTGCGGGGCATCTACTCGCCCGACCTCTGCGTCTAGTTTCCCTGGGCACGCCCGATCACTCGTGCTCTGGTTGCGTGGCGCGGGGCGGACGCGTCACTAACCTCGGACGCCATGCGCAGGCGATTCCTGCTCGGCATCGCGGCCAGCGATCTCATCGCCCTCGCGATCGCGGTCGCCGTCGGCTCCGGCGTGGTGTTCGCCACGCCCTTCCCCTGGAGGGCGCCGTCGTGCGCGGCCACGGTCACCGCTATCGACTGCATCCCGGTTGGCGAGTCGATCTGGCCGCTGCTCACGATCCTGGTGGCGGCCGCCGGCGCCAGCATCTACTTCAGCCATCGGCTGTGGGGCAACGGGATCCCCCGCCCCTCGTACGGGCGGGCGCTGGCGATCGTCGCGTTCACGCTGGCGACGACCGCGGTCGGCATCGTGTTCCTGCGCCCCTATTTCTCCCGGACCCTGCTCGCCACGTCGGGCGCCATCTGGTTGGGCCTGGCGCTGTCGCACCGGGCCGTCCGCCGGCGCCGGCCGTGGACCGAGCGCATGACCCTGGTGACCTCCGAGAAGGAACTGGCCGACGACCTGCGCCACGCCCCGCACGCCGACGTGACGGCCGTGCTCGACCCCCAGGAGATCGCTCCGGCACAGCCGCTCGAGCGCGACACCACGCTGGTGGTCGACCTGCGAGCGGTGCTGTCCGATCGGATGGCGCAGTTCGTATCGAGCAGCAACCTGGCCGGCTACGAGGTGCGCGGGCTGGTCAACGTGTACGAGGAGCACACCGGCCGCATCGCTCTGGTGCACCTGGCCGAGGGGTGGGAGATCTCCGCTCCGCTGTCGCGCACTGCGGGGTACGCGCCGTTCAAGCGCGCCTTCGACGCGCTGGCCGTCCTGGCCACGGCGCCGCTGTGGGTCACCCTCGGGCTGCTGATCCTGGCCGCCGTGAAGCTCGACTCGAAGGGGCAGGCGATCTACCGGCAGCGGCGCGTCGGCTACCGGGGGCAGACGTTCACCTTGTACAAGTTCCGCACGATGGTCGCCGGCGCCGACGCCGGCGGTCCCAAGTTCGCGGCCAAGAACGATCCCCGGCTGACCCGGGTCGGGCGCTGGCTGCGGAGGTTCCGCGCCGACGAGATCCCCCAGCTCTGGAACGTGCTGAAAGGCGATCTGAGCCTGGTGGGGCCGCGGCCCGAGCAGGTCGAATTCGTACGGCGCTTCGAGTCGTCGATCCCGTTCTACGGATATCGCCACCTGGTCCGGCCCGGCGTCACGGGCTGGGCGCAGGTCAACTACGGGTACGCCGACGACGAGGCCGACACGATCGACAAGCTCACATACGACCTCTACTACGTAAAGCACATGTCGCCGTGGCTCGACCTGCGGATCCTGGGTCAGAGCCTCTGGACGGTGCTGTCGGGCTTCGGCGCCCAGTAACGCGCCCGTCCGGTAGCCTGGCGGCGCTTCCCCGTGGCAACGATCCGCCTGCTTCCCGCGCTCAGCCTCACCGCCGCCCTGGTGGTCGGAGCCGCGGTGCCCGCCGCCGCCGGCGGAGGGGTGCCGTCGGACGCCGGCGACGCCGGGCCCAGCTTCAACGAGAGCCGGGGGTGCGGGCCGGGCGTGGCCGGCGCGCAGCGGCCGCTGGTGGCCACCCCGGGCTTCCTGCCCGACGACGCCGTGCTCTACGGTCCGTGGGCCGACTTCTTCGGCCGCAACCGGGCGCAGGTCGAGGGCTCGATCGTGTACTGGCCCATCCCCGGCAGCGGCGGGCGGACCGCCCGGGTGCACGAGCGTGCGCTGCCGGCATTCCAGCGAGTCGCCGACGGCCTCGCCGCCGAAGAGGCAGCCGGGCGGGGGTACCGCGTCGACGACGCGATCGCGTTCGCCTTCCGAACCGTCGCCGGCGAGCGCAACCTGTCGAACCATGCGTTCGGCAACGCGATCGATATCAACCCGGGCCGCAACCCCTACCGGGCCGACGGCCGGCTCATCACCGACATGCCCGCCTGGTTCGTGGAGGTGTGGGAGGACGCCGGGTTCTGCTGGGGCGGTGACTGGATCTACGTCAAGGACACCATGCACTACTCGTGGATGGGGCCGCGCCAGACCGCGGGGTACGGGCCGGTGCCGCCCCCCTACCCGCCGCTCACCGCGGCCGAGCCGTTCCTGCGGCGGGCTGCGGCCGTTACGACGCCGTTCGACGACCGGGCCACCCGGGCGATCGCCTTGGCCGACCGCAGCGGCGACGGCGCCGAGGACCTCTACGTGGTCAACGACCACGGCGGGGGGCTTCGTGTCGAGGCGGTGGGCGCCCGCTCCGGCTTCGGCGTCGTCGGCTACCGCGCCGACGTGCCAGCCCGCCCGGGTCCCGGCGCGGTGGTGCTGCTGGGCGACTGGGACGCCACGGCCGCCGCCGACGTGTGGGTGATCGACGGCGACGCCGCGAGCACGACCGTCGAGGTGTACGCCGACCAGGACGACTTTGGCCGGGCGGCCACCTACGACGTAGCGACCGGGTTCGACGCCGGCGCCGAGTTCGGCTTGAGCGACATGAATCGAGACGCGTTCATCGACCTGTTCGTGCTGCGGCGGACCGACCCGATCACGGTGGAGGTGTGGAGCGGGGCCGACGGGTTCGCCACCCGGCTGCTGGCGGGCGCCACCAGCCTCTCCGGCGTCGCCGACCCGGCGGGATGGGCGCTGCTGCTGGGTGATCACGACGTCGACGGCGAGCCCGACATCTTCGCCGTCGAGCGCGCGTCCCGGGCCCGGGTGCGGGTGGCGATCCACGAGGAGGGCTACTCGGCGGCGCCCGTGTCCCTCACCACGATGGTGGACGGCCGCAGCCCGCGCCGGTTCGGGATCGGGGACTACGACGGCGACGGGCGGGACGACATCTACGCCATGGGCGCGCGCGGGCTCGACGTGTACCTCGGCGGAGCCCGGGATGCGGCCGACGACCTGACTGCGTGGTTCCGGCTCGACGAATTCGTGCCGTGGGACGCCGGGCCCGAGTGCACCGGCCCGGGGCGCTGCGACCAGATCGGCGTGGTGGACGCCGACGGCCGGTGGCGGGTCAAGGACGAGGTGTCCTCGGAGGCTCGCGACGTCGAGTTCGGCTACGGCAACCCCGGCGACGTGCCGTTCCTCGGCGACTGGGACTGTGACGGCGTCGAGACCCCCGGGCTGTACCGGCGGAGCGACGGGTTCGTCTACCTGCGCAACAGCAACGCGACCGGCGTCGCCGACGTGAGCTTCTTCTTCGGGAACCCGTCCGACCTGCCGCTGGCCGGCGACTTCGACGGGGACGGGTGCGACACGGTATCGCTGTACCGCCCGTCGGAGGCCCAGGTGTACGTCGTCAACCGGCTCCGCGATGGCCAGGGTGGGCTCGGTGAAGCCGACTACCGGTTCGTCTTCGGCAACCCGGGCGACAAGCCGTTCGTCGGCGACTTCGACGGCGACGGGATCACCGAGGTGGGCCTGCACCGGGAGTCGACCGGTCTCGTGTACTACCGGCTCACGCTGACCTCGGGCGCCGCCGACCGCAGCTTCATCTTCGGCGATCCCGGCGATCGGCTCGTGGCCGGCGACTGGGACGGTGACGGCGTCGACACGGTCGCGGTCTACCGTCCCGCCGATGGCAACTGGTACGTCAAGCTCGCCAACGGCGCTGGGGCGGCGGAGCACGCCGTCCACTACCACCGGGGGGCGCGCCACGAGGACGCCGTGCCCATCGCCGGCCGCACGGGCACCGACTCGGGCGAGGCCGACGGCGGTGACGGCACCGGCGACTGAGCGCGCCCGATGAGCCTGGCCAACCGGCTCGCCGCCCGTCTCCCCGCTCCCGTCCGGCGCGCCGCCGCCCGCGTCCCCGGGGCGGCCGCGCTCCGTCGCCGGCTGTGGCGGCTGCCCGCCGCCGCCGGGCCCCGCCCGGGGGAGCTGCGGCCCGTCGTGTACCTGCCGACGTGGCTCACCTGGGACGACATGCGTCAGCGCCCCCAGTACCTCCTGGAGGCACTTGCCGCCCACGGCCACCCCGTCTGGTTCACCGACCCTCGGGCGGCCCGGCCGCACAAACGCGGCGAGGTTCGCATCGTGCCCGACCTGCGCAGCGTGCCCGGGCAGGGGCCGATCCTCTACGTGCACTTCGCGCCTGCCCGCCAGGCGTTCGAGCACTTCACAGACCCGGTCGTGGTGTACGACGTGCTCGACGACCTGGCGATCTACGACGACGGCCACCTGCCGGCGACCGAGCGGGTCGCCACCCACCACCCGGCGCTGATGCGGGAGGCCGACGTGGTGACGGCCTCCTCCCCGACTCTCGTCGACCGGCATCGGCGCGAGCGGCCCGACCTGCTGCTGCTCCCCAACGGCGCCGACCAGCGCCGCTTCGCGACGCCGGCGCCGCGGCCGGCCGACCTCCCGCCGCCCGACCCCGACCGGCCGATCGTCGGTTACCACGGAGCCGTCGGGGAGTGGCTCGACTTCGCGCTGCTCACCGAAGTGGCGCAGCTCCGCCCCGGCTGGCGCTTCGTGCTGGTTGGCCCGATCCGGCCCGCGGCGCAGGCCGCGGCGGCGGCGCTCGCCCGCCTCGCCAACGTCACGGTCCTGGGCGAACGGCCGAGCGACGCGATGCCCGGCTATGTGCAGGCCTTCGACGTGGGCGCCGTCTGGTTCGCGGTCGACCGCCTCACCGAGGCGGTCAGCCCACTGAAGCTCTACGAATGCCTGGCGGCGGCGACTCCGTGCGTCTCCACGCCCATCCCGGTCGCGCGGGACGAGCCCGCCGTGCGGGTCGCCGCCGACGCCGCCGGGTTCGCCGCCGAGCTCGAGGCGGCACGCGCCGACGCCGCCGACGACGTATGGCGGGCCCGTGCCGCCGCCACCGCCGCCGCGGCGAGCTGGCACCGCCGCGTCGAGCCACTGCTGGGCCGGCTGGAGGAGATCGGCAGGCGGCGGGCGCCGGCGCCGTGACAGCCGCCCCGATCTCGGTGATCACCACGGTCCGCAACGAGGCCGGCACGATCGCGGCCACGATCACGTCGCTCTTCGCCCAGACCCGCCCGCCGGACGAGGTGGTCGTCGCCGACGCCGGTTCGACTGACGGCACTGGCGAGCAGCTCGGCCGCATGGCCGCGGTCGAGCCCCGGCTGCGGGTGATCGACGCCGCGGGCAACCGGTCGGCAGGCCGCAACGCGGCGATCGGTGCGGCCCGCCACGACCGGATCGCGACCATCGACGGTGGCTGCGTCGCGGCCCCGGAGTGGCTGGAGCTGCTGGCGGCGCGGCTGGAGGACGAGCCGTGGGTCGCAGGGTTCTACCGGCCGGCGGGGCGAAGCCTCCGCCAGACGTGCATCGGCGTGGTCATGGTCCCGGTGCGCGCCGAGGCCGAGGACGCCGACGTGTTCCTCCCGTCCGGCCGGTCGATGGCGTTCCGGCGCGAGGTGTGGGAGGCAGTTGGCGGGTTTCCCGAGGAGGTGGACTTCGCCGAGGACTCGCTGTTCGACGAGCGGGTGCTGGCGGCCGGCCACCACCCCGCGTTCGTGGGCGATGCGGTGGTGTGGTGGGAACCCCCGCCCGACCTGCGGACGCTGGCGCGGACCATGTTCGCGTGGGGGGACGGGGACGGCCGGGCCGGGCTGCGCCGCTACTACCGGAAGCTCCGCCTGCTGTTGTGGTGGGGAACCCCGCTCGCCGTGGCAGCCGCCGCACTGCTCTTGCGGCCGCAAATTGCGCCGCTGGCGCTGGCGCCGCTTGCGGCGCACACGGCGCGCGCCACCCACCGCAAGTACCCGGCCGTGACCGGGCCGGGCAAGTACCTGTGGATCCCGCTGGCCTACGCGGTAGCCAACTACGCGGCGCTGGCCGGCTACGCCGCGGGAAGCATGCGCCGGTGAGCGGGCGCCACGTCGTCTTCGTCACCACCGAGCTGGAGCCGGCCACCAGGGGCGGCGCAGGGGCACTGGTCGCCGGCCTGGCGGAACGGCTGCGCCAGGCGGGCGACCGGGTCACGATCGTGCTGGCAGCCGATGTGCCTGCCGGCGACGGTGCGTACGTCCGGGCCCCCGATCCGGTCGTCGACGAGGCTGCGCCCACCCCCTTCCTCGCCCGCAGCCGGGCGGCGGCGCTGGCGGCGGCCGAGGTCGCCGCAGGAGGCGACGTCGACGTGGTCGAGGTGCAGGACTTCGACGGGCTGGGCTTCTGGATGCTCACCCACCGCGCCGACCTCGGCCTGGAGGGGGTACCGATCATGGTGCGGCTGCACGGCCCGGTCGACCTGATGGTCGAGGCCACGGGCGTCGCAGCCCCCGAGCTGGAGCCGGTGCGGGTGATGGAGCGGGCCGCCTTCGCAGCCGCCGACGCCGTGGTGGTGCCGTCGGCAGCGGTAGCGACGCTCGCCACGGATCGCTACGGCCTGGAACCGGAGCGGGTGCGGGTGGGCGAGCCGCTCGTGCCGGGCGTGCCCCGTGCGGAGTGGCGTCCCGCCCGGCCGCCCGAGCTTGCCTACTACGGCCGGCTGGCCGAGGTGAAGGGCGCCCACGACTTCGTGGCGGCGGCCGTCGAGGTGCTGCGCCACGAGCCCGGCTGGCGATTCCGCCTCGTCGGCCCCGACGGCTGGAGCGCCACCGCGGCCCAGCCCATGCAGGAGTGGCTCGCATCGAGCATCCCGGCGGAGCTGCGGAGCGCATTCCACTTCTCCGGCCCCGTGGAGCGCGCCGGCGCGCCGCAGGCGCTGGCGTCCGCGGTGGCGGTCGCGGTGCCCAGCAGGTTCGAGAGCTTCGGCCTCGCCGCCCACGAGGTGCGGGCGATGGGGCTGCCACTGATCGTGCCCGACCTGCCCGCGTTCACGGGCTACTGGTCCGAGTCGACCGGGGCGCTCGTCTACGACGGGACGGTGGACGGGCTGGCCGCCGCGCTACGCCGGATCGGCGACGACACGGAGCTGGCGGCGCGGCTGGCCCGCGCCCCACTCCCGGAGTACGGCGACCCACTGGCGCCCTACGAGAGCGTGCCTGAGCCCCGCCACCCCCGCGCCCAGGCCGGACTGGCCACCGCCGGCGTGCAGCGGGTGGAGGCTGCGCTGGCGCCACCGGGCCGGCCGGCGGCCGCCCGCGTGGCTCGTGCGGTGCTGCGCGCCCTGCCCGAACCGGCCGCGCGCCTGGCGGTGCGTGTGCTGCCGCAGCGGTTCAAGGACCGCTTCCGGCGGCTGGCGAGCTGGCCGGCGGAGGCCGAGCGGCGGGCCCGGGATCAGCACGTCGCCGGCTTGCGCCGCCGCGCCGCCGCCGGCGAGTTCCCCGACATCGACGAGCCTGAGATCACGGTCGTCGTCGCCTGCTTCAACCAGGGCGAGTTCCTCGACGATGCCGTGGCCAGCGTGCTGGCCCAGACGTTCGGGTCGTTCGAGATCGTCGTGGTCGACGACGGCTCCACCGAGACCGCGACGGTCGACGCCGTCTCCCGCCTCGACTGGCCCCGCACCCGGGTCATCCGCCAGGAGAACCGGGGCCTGCCCGGCGCCCGCAACGCCGGCATCGCTGCGGCAAAGGGCCGGTACGTGGTGCCGCTGGACGCCGACGACGAGCTGGCGCCCGGGTACCTGGCGGCGCTCCACGGCGCGCTCGACGCAGACCCGAACAGCGCGTACGCCCACTGCTGGGCCGAGCTGTTCGGCGACGTGGCCGCGGTGTGGGCGACGCGCCCGTTCAACCCCTACCAGATCCTCGTCTCGAACTCGGTCCTCGGGTGCGTGCTGCTGCGGCGGGACGCCTGGGCGGCGGTGGGGGGGTACGACGAGACGATGACCGCCGGCAACGAGGACTGGGAGATGTGGATCCGGCTCCAGGCCGCAGGCTGGGGCCAGGTGCAGGTCCGGGAGCCGCTCTTTCGCTACCGGCGCCGCGGGGTGTCGATGAGCGTGCACACCGAGGCCCGCTTCGAGCAGGCGCGGGAGGAGGTCGCGGCGCGGCACCCGGCGCAGTACGACCCGGCTGCAATGCGCAGCCGCAAGGCCGAGTTCTACCCGTGGGTGTCGAGCGTCGGCAGCAGGCCGCCGACCGGGCAGGACCTCGACGACGTGGAAGTCGTCACCGCGGTCGACCAGGCGCGCGGGAAGGTCGTCGTCGAGTGGGACGCCGTGGTGACGGCGCCACCCGGTGCGATGCGGGACCTGGCGGAGGCGCTGGAGCGGCATCCGGGCGCGGCTGCGTCGGGGCCGGGCGGGGTACCGCTCGCATGGCGGCGCTGGGCGCTCGCCGACCCGGCCAGCGGGTTGGACGGGGTGGTCGCCGTGGACGTCGACATCGAGGTCGATACCTCACGACTGACCCTGGGGGCGGCGTGCTGCCCTGACCCCGAGATGATGGTCGAGCCGCAGCCGGGCTGGCCGGAGCTGCCCCTGCAACGCCAGCCGCCCGACGTCGAGGGCCCGCTGCCGGCATGGATCGAGGCGCACCCTTGAGGCCGCCGCTGTGGATCCGCAAGGCGGTGCGGCCGCTGATCCCCGACCGGGTCATGGCCCGCTACCGGCTGGCAGAGCACTCCCGGCAGGTGCGCACCAACGTCGACGTGTTCCTGACCACGGGAGACCAGCGGCGGCGCCGGTGGCTCGCCGCCACGCCCGACACCTACCGGGTGCGCCCGTTCGAGTCGCTGCCGCCGCCCGGGAACTTCCGGGTCCTCGGCGATGAGCCCGCCGCCGTGGACACTGCGCTCCGGCTGGCCGCTGCGCCGGGCGTCGACGCCGGAGTGGTGGCGGAAGTGTCATCGCCCCGGCTGGCCGGGAGGCGACGGGTCGAGCCGGTCTTGGCCCCGGTCGCGCTCGCGATGGTGGACGCGCATTGGGAGGA
>JBFJZV010000095.1:0-12726 GCA_041621915.1 Acidimicrobiia bacterium
CCCGGCGCGACTTCGCGGTGGTCGACGCCGCCGCGGTGCGGCGCCTCGAGGGCCGGGCCTACACCGTGTACCTGACCGACTACCCGATCGACCGCGAGGGTTCGCTGTTCTCCCAGATCGGCGAGCCGCCGGACGGCTCCACCACCGTGCAGACCGGCATCGACGTCTTCAACGCCGACGACGCCGCGGCGCTGCCGGTGCTGACGGCCGGGACGGTGGGCGCCGTGGACTGGGTGTCGGGCGAGCCGGCCACGTTCCTGAACTTCGCCACCGCAGCGGACACCGACGGGTTCAGCGTCGACCAGACCGGACAGACCGAGTTGCTGCACGTCGACGAAAGCTTCGTGTGCATGCGGTCGGAGATCACGTCGGAGAGCGGCAACGAGCTGGTCGGCACGTACACCGCCGAGATCCTCACGGACATCTGAGGCCCTCCCAATTCTCTCTCCCGCACAGCGCGAAACAGGCAACGTGGCGAGCCCGAAATGAGGGCGAGCGTCGCCGCCGGAGCCGGCCCACCAATACCACGGCGAACGCACCTCCCCCGCCCGGCGCGAAACAGGCAACGTGGCGAGCCCGAAATGAGGGCGAGCGTGGCCGCCGGAGGCGGCCACCAATGTCACGGCAGGCGGGAGAACCACACCAGCGAGCCGGCTGCCGCCGCGGCGCCGAGCAGGAGGCCGAGGCCGGCGAACCAGTCGCCGATCTCGCGCTGCTCGGTCTCGAAGCCGACCTCGGCGCCGACGCCCTCCAGGATCGTCGTCAGCTCCCCGGCGGTGTCGGCGGTGAAGGCCTGCCCGCCGGTGGCGTCGGCCACCGCTTCGAGCGCCGCTTCGTTGATCGGGACGGGGATCGTCTCGCCCTGCACCACCACGAAGCCGCCATCGGTGCCGAAAGCCACCGTCGACACCGGCACGCCGCGGGCGACCGCCGCCTCGGCGGCGGCAGCGTCGGGACGGCCCACGGTGGTCTCCCCATCGGAGAGCAGCACGATCGCCGCCCCCAGCTCCTCGGCGTCGGGCCGGTCGAGGACGAGGGCGTCGAGGGCGGTGAATATCGCTTCCCCGATGGCGGTGCCCTCGCCGAGCTGGAGGTTGTCGATCGCCGCCAGCAGCGGCGCCCGGTCGGTGGTGGGGGCCACCAGCGACGCGGCGTTGCCGCTGAACACGATCAGGCCCAGCCGCAGCTCGTCGGGCACCATCGTCACGAAGTTGCGGGCCGCCTGTTGGGCGGCCTCGATGCGGGTGGGCGCCACGTCGTCAGCTCCCATCGACAGCGACACGTCGAGCGCCAGCACCACCGTCGCCTCCTCCCGGGGGACTTCCACGGCTCGCGCCGGGCGGGCCACCGACAGAACGAGCGCCGCCAGGGCCGCCAGCAGCACGAGCGCCGGGACGTGCCGTCGCCACCCGGGCCGGTCGGGAGCGACCTTGTCGAGCAGCTCGACGTTGGTGAAGCGCACCGCGTACTTCGGACGCCGGAACTGGAGCGCCACATAGGCGGCGGCCAGCAGCGCCGGCACCGCCAGCAGCCACAGGCGGATCGGCTCGAGGAACGTCACGCGGGCCTCGCCGCGGTGTGGCGGCGCCGCCGCCTCCACAGCACGTGGCCGACGAGGTCTCGGACCCAGTCGCCGTCGGTGGCGAGGCGCACGTGGTCGGCCCCGGCGGTGGTGATCTTGGCGGCGATCCCAGCTCGCTGGGCGGCGGCCGCCTCGGCGTATCGGAGGCGCACCTTGCGGCGGGCCGTGTCGAGGTGGCGGCGCCGGCCCGTCTCGGGGTCCACCACCACCAGCGGCCCCGCGTTCGGCAGCTCCATCTCGCGCTGGTCGACGATCTCGGCGGCGATCACGTCGTGCCGCTGGGCCACCCACCGCAGCTCGCGCGCCCACGGGCCATCGTCGAGGAAGTCCGAGATCACCACCACCAGGCCGCGGCGGCGAGCCAGCCGCCCCCCGCGGCGCAGGAGCGCAGCCAGGTCGACGGCGCCGCCATCGCGGGACAGCGACTGCGCCCTGCCGAGCAGCGCGAACAGGTGGGCGCGGCCGCTGCGGTGCGGCACCCAGGCGTCGCTGCCGCCTTCGGACAGCAGGGCCCCGACCCGATTGCCGCCGCGGGCGGTGAGGAAGCCAACCGCGGCGGCCGCCGCCAGCGCCACGTCCCGCTTCTCCTGGCTGGCGGTGCCGAACGCCATCGAGGCGGAGAGGTCCAGCAGCAGCGTGGTCTCCAGCTCCCGGTCGACGATCGTGTCCCGCACGTGCGGGTCGCCGGTGCGGGCGGTCAGCGCCCAGTCGATGCGGCGCACGTCGTCACCCGGAACGTAGACCCTCGCTTCGCCGAGCTCGGACCCATGGCCGGGCAGGAGCCCTGCGTAGTCACCCTGCAGCAGGCCATCGAGACGGCGCATGACGGTCAGCTCGAGGCCGCGCAGCACGGCCGGGTCGAACCCGGTCACGCGTCAGACGTCCCGGACGACGCTCCCCCCTCGACGGGCGCCTCCGGCGCCGGCCACTCCCCCCGCGATCGGGGGGAGAGCTCGGGCGGCTCGGCGACGAGGCCCACGGGCTCGGTTCCTCCCCCGCTTGCTGGGGAGGTGTCGCCGGCGGAGCCGGTGACGGAGGCGGTGCGGATGTCCGGGGGCTCCGACGCTGGCTCGCTCCGGGGCGAAACCCGCGGGGCGGGCACCGTCGACAGCAGCTCCACCAGCACCGCGTCGATGCCGACCGCGTCGGCCAGCGCTTCGTAGCTCAGGATGATGCGATGGTTGAGCACGTCGTAGGCGACGTCGTACACGTCCTGAGGCAAGGCATAGGTGCGGCCCCGCAGGAGTGCCATGCCGCGCGCCGCTCGGACCAGCCCGATCGAGGCGCGGGGGCTGGCGCCGTACGCGATCAGCGGCTCGAGGTCGCCCAGCCCGAAGTTGTGCGGGTCGCGGGTGGCGAGCACCAGCCGCACGGCGTACTCCTCCACGCCGGGATCGACGTACACGTCGTCGGCCTCCCGCTGCAACGCGGCGACGTCGTCGATGGTCAGGATGCGCTCGGCCGTCGGCGGGTTGGTTTCCATGCGCCGCACGATCTCCCGCTCCTCGGCGGCGGTCGGGTAGTCGACCGGCACCCGCATCAGGAAGCGGTCGCGCTGCGCCTCGGGCAGCGGGTACACCCCCTCCGACTCGATGGGGTTCTGCGTGGCGAGCACGAAGAACGGCGCCGGGGCCGGATGGGTCTCACCGCCGATGGTGACCTGCCGTTCCTGCATGACCTCCAGCAGCGCCGATTGGACCTTGGCCGGCGCCCGGTTGATCTCGTCGGCGAGCACGAAGTTGGCGAAGATCGGCCCCAGCTCGACGTCGAACTCCTCGCGGGAGTTGCGCCAGATGCGGGTGCCGACGATGTCGCTGGGGACGAGGTCGGGAGTGAATTGGATACGGGAGAACGATCCGCCCATCACCCGGGCGAGCGTCGACAGCATCATGGTCTTGCCGATGCCGGGCACCCCCTCCAGCAGGCAGTGGCCACCGGCAAGCATGCACGCCAGCAGTCGTTCCAGCACCCGGTATTGGCCGACGACGACGCGCCGGGTCTCGAACAGCGCCTGTTCCAGGCGCATCACGTTGGTGCTGGTCATCGGTCGATCTCCAGACCCGACGCGAGCGAAAGCAGCTCGTCGCGCGGCAGGCCCGCGAGGGCGTTGATGATCACGGTGGCGTCGTCCTTCCGGTAGGTGATCGTGCGCGTGTCGCCGGTGACCTGCTCGCGGCCGGTCACGCCGGCCACCTCGGCCTCGTCTCCCCCGGCGGCGTCGAAGGCGGCAGTGCCGGCGGCGCCGCCGACCACCTGGACGGTGACGGGCCCGGCGGGGCCGTTCAGCTCGAGCTCGACCCTCCATTCGGAGTCGCCGCTGCGCTCGACCGATGCCGAGCCGACCCGGTACCCGGGGGGCAGGTAGGTGGGGGCCACGCCACCGATGACCGTGGTCGCGCCCGGAACGAGCCGGTCGAAGAGGTCGGAGAACCGCTCGGGCATGTCCTCGGGCAGCGCTTCCCGCAGGTCGGGCGGCAACGCGTCGAAGAGGCCGCCGAAGTCGTCGCCGCGGCCGAAGTCGTCGAAGAAGCGGCGCAGCTCGCCGAGCTCGTCGGCCAGTCCGGGCGGCAGGCTCTCCTCGAATCCCTCGTCGAACCCGAAGCCGAAGCCGGGACCGCCCTCGCCGAAGAAGTCGCGGCCGAAATCCTCGTAGAAGAACTCGGGGAATTGGTCGAGCAGCTCGTCGGGGATCTGCAGGTCGGGGCCGAACTCGTCGAAGAAGTTGCGCCCGAACCGGTCGAGGAACTCTGGGGGCAGCAGCTCGTCGGCGCCGGGGTTGAAGGGAGCATCGAGGTCGGGTGGGACGGCCGGGTCCTCTGCGAGACCGGGCACCGGCGCCTCCTCCGCCTCAACCGGGGCGGTGCGTCCATCGCTCGACACGTCGCTGTCGTCGTCGTCGAGGAACAGGGCCCACACCGCGCCGCCGATCACCAGCGCGAGGGCGAGCAACAGGAGTGGCACCCACAGCACCGCCCAGCGCCTGCGCCGCTTGGGGGGCGCGCCGTCCAGCGCCAGCACCGCCGGCGGCGGCGGTTCGTCCGGTTCGGGGCGCGGCAGCGGCTCCGGCACGTCGCCGAAGGGCGGCTCCGGTGGCAGGTCTCGCCAAGTCTTGCGGGTGGTGTCCGTGCTCACGCGCGTCTCCCTCGTTCCGGTCCCACGCAGGCCAACGTACGGACGAGCCGCTAAACCGGATGTAAAGCGGCGGCGGGCCTACCGCTCGGTCCAATCCACCCAGTCCACGCCGGTCTCTCGGACGTAGGCGCCGACCGCGGTGCCGAGCGTCGGGAACATCCGATCGTCGCCGAGCCGGTCGTAGAGCCCGTACCTGCGCAACCGGTCCTTGACCGGCCCCTTCAGCTCGGCGAACACCAGGCGGACGTCCCTCGCCTCCAGCTCGTCGAGCAGCCGGGCGAGCGACTCGGCGGCGGTGGTGTCGATGTCGGTCATCGGCTCGGCGGCGACCACCAGCCAGCGCGTCCCGTCGTGGCGGCGCAGCAGCTCGGCGACCCGCCGCTCGAAGTGCTGGGCGTTGGCGAAGAAGAGCGGGGCGTCAAAGCGGAAGATCACGAGACCGGACGGGGTCCGGGCTTGCGGGTGCCGGGTGGTGTCGTGGTAGCCCTTGCGGCCGGTGATCCGGCCCAGCGTGGCGTCGTGGGGGCGCCAGGCGCGCCGCACGAAGTTGCCCAGCGAGAGCACCACGGCGACCACGACGCCCTCGAGCACCCCGATGAGTGTCACCCCGAGCAGCGCACCGAGCGACAGGACGAACTCGGAACGCCGGACCTGCCACAGCCACCGCATCTCGGCGACGTCGAACAGCGTGAGCGAGGCGACGATCACGATCGCCGCCAGCGTCGCCGACGGGAGGTTTGCGAGCAGGTCGCTGCCGAACAGCAGCAGCAGCACGATGCTGATCGCGCCGACCACGCCGGTGAGCTGCGACCTGGACCCCACCGCGTCGGCGACGGTGGTCCGCGACGAGCTGGCGCTCATCGGGAAGCCCGAGAAGAGGCCGGCCGCCACGTTGGCGGCGCCCAGCGCCACGATCTCCTGGTTCTGGTCGACCTCGTCTCCGAGCTTGGCGGCGAAGGTCGTCGACAGCGCCGCGGTGTCGGCGAACGCCACCAGGGCGATGCCGAGCGCAGCGAGGGCCAGCCGCTCCGCGTCCGCCCAGGCCACCGCCGGGAGCGACGGAGCGGGCACGCCGGAGGGCAGCGACCCCACCACCGACACGCCCTCGGCGGCGAGGTCGAAGGCGCCGACCGCGAGCGTGGCGAGCACCGTGGCGACCAGCACCCCCGGGATCGCCCGGGAGACGCGGCGGAGCCCGAGGATGACGGCCAGCGACGCTGCGCCGAGCGCGAGCGAAGCCGGTTCGGTCGCCCCGTCGAGGAGCGCATCGAGGAACGCGGCAACCTCGGGCAGGAACCCGTCGGCGTCGGTGGAGAACCCGAACAGCTTGGGGAGCTGGCTGACGAGCACGAACAGGGCGATGCCGTTGATGTAGCCGACCCGCACCGGCTTGGACAGCAGCTCGGTGACGTTGCCCAGGCGGGCGACACCGGTCCCGATGCATATGGCGCCCACCAGCAGCGCCAGGAAGGCGGCCAGCTCCACCGACGCCTGCCCGGCCACGGCGAGCGGCAGGACCGCCGCCGCGATCAGCGGCGCCAGCGACGAGTCGGGCCCGAGCACCAGGATGCGGGAGGGGCCGAACACGGCGTAGGCGGCCAGGCACAGCACGGTCGTGTAGAGGCCGGTGACGGCCGGCAGCCCGGCCAGCTCGGCGTAGGCCATCCCCTGGGGGACCAGCAGCGCGGTGAGCACGAGGCCGGCCGCCACGTCCGGCCCGAGCCAGGCGCGCTCGTATCGGGCCGCCATGCGGAGGCCCGGCAGCCATCGCCCCACATCGACACGCGTTTCCATCGGCGCGTCCCACGCTACGACAGCGGCCCCGGCGCTGCGAGGCCCGAAGGTCCCGGCCGGCGCGAGGCCCGGCAGGTACCGGGCGGAGGTCGAGCTGTACCCGGCGTGAGCCGGCGGTGAGCCGGGTCCACAACGGGCCGAACGGCCCTACTGCCGGGCGGTCCCGGGAGGATGATCCGCGTTGAGGCCTCCGACAACGGCCCGAAGGAGTAGATCACCGGTACCGCCCAGCATCCCGTGTTGGTTGGTTCATCGATCTGCGCTCCGCAGTGGGCGCGTCCTCAGGAGGTTTATCGTATGCGACGCATTGGCTTGACCGCGTTCGTCGCGTTCGCCCTGGTTGCCTTCGCCGCCCCGGCGGCGACTGCCAAGACCGTCATCTTCGAACGGCAGAGCGAGCTGGTCGTCGAGGCCGGCTGGTACTCGGGCGATTGGGGCGACCCGACAATCATGTCCGGCTACGCAGGTGCCCGTCAGCGCAAGGGCGCCGGCACCGGCGAGATGTACTTCTACCAGGGCCTCGGCACCGCGGTGACCTGCGACGCCGGCACCCCCGACGACCCGTCCGACGACTACCTCGGATACGAGTGGGTCAACGTCGACGGGTGGGGCCCGGCGGCCGTGACCGTCGGCAAGTCGTACTCGACCGGCAGCGCCGTGGCGACGGTCGACGGCTGGACCTACGAGTACAGCGAGTGCGACGGGTACTACGCGGAGAACGGCGGTGGCGAGGGCGAGATGGTCACGATGGAGGTTGCGTTGGACCTCGTCGGCGACGGCCCGCTCGTCCGCGGCAGGGACAGCAACGTGTTCCACATCCCCGGCGAGTACCGCGAGCACTCGAAGAGCTCGAGCGCCTACCGCACCGCCGCGGGCGTGGTGACCGTCGACGGCACGCCGTACGCGACGAGCTGGGGCCAGATCGGCCAGTACACCTGGTCGATGCACGTCACCAGCAAGTAGCGGCCCGGAGGGCCCGGTCCAAAACCGGGCCCTCCTCCGCGCCCCGAGCTCCGGGGAGCAACGCAGCCGGGCCGTCCGACCCTGGCGCCTCGCCCGTCCCGGCGCGTATGTTCGTAGCGACAGCAGGGTCGAGGTCCGCATGCCAACCGACCTGTTCGAGCTGACGTTCGCGGAGGCGAGGCGCAATCTCGACGCACAGCGGGGTGACCTGGACGCCCTCCGCGGGCGGGCGGGCACACTCCTCTCGGCGGTCGCGTTGTCTACCTCGTTCTTCGGTGGCCTCACCCTGACCGGCGACGGCTCGTTGACAGCGGCGAGCTGGGTCGCTTTCGCCGCGTTCTTGGTGGCATCGGGGCTCATCGTGGCGATCCTGTGGCCGCGCGCCGGGTGGAAGTTCACGGTGGACCCGCCGGCCATCGTCAGCGAGTTCGCGGCGATGGACCCTCCGGCGTCCATGCCCGAGGTACTGCACTCGCTGACCCTGGACCTGCACGAATCGGCCGTGGCGAACCGGGAACGGCTCGATCGGATGCTCGCCACGTTCCAATGGGCGACCGTCGCGCTGATCGTCGAGGTCGCCGCCTGGCTCGTCGCACTGGGAGGGAGGTGAACGACATGACCGCGATCCCGTGCCGGGCAGCAGGTTGCGAGCTGCCGGCCCGGCCACGCCAACGTACGTGCTCGAACCACGCGTTCCTCGACCTCGCAGGGCCGAGGAGGGTGAGCACCGTCTGGGCGACGAAGAACAGCAAGCTGGCCCGGCGGAGGCAGAGCCGCTGGCTCGGCAAGTCCGCTGCCCGCACGCCGCCCCGCCGCGGCCGATGACCACAGCCCGATAGCCTCGTCCTCGATGGCGGCTTCGGTCCCACCCCGGACTGGCGTGCCGACCCTGATCGGCGTTGCGGCGGCGGCCGCCGCGGTGCTGGTACTAGAGGTGGTCCTCACCCGGGTGTTCGCGGTCGCCCAGTTCTATCACTTCGCCTTCCTCACCGTGAGCCTGGCGCTGTTGGGGTTTGGCGCCAGCGGCTCGGCGCTGACCGTCTTCCCGGCGCTGGGACGGGGCGGCCCGCGGCGGTGGGCGGTGCTCGCCGCCGCCCAGTCGGTGAGCACGGTGGGCGCCTACGTGGTGGCCAACGAGCTGCCGTTCGACTCGTTCTCGATCGCCTGGGATCGCCGCCAGGTGCTCTACCTGATCGTCTACTACTTCGCGCTCACCGTGCCGTTCTTCTGCGGCGGCGCGGTGATCGGGACGCTGCTGACGGGCTGGGATCAGCCGCAAGCCATCCCCTCCCGGCTGGTGTACGCGGCGACGCTGGCCGGCTCCGGCGGCGGCGCGCTGCTGGCGCTGGCGGCGCTCGGGGCGCTCGACGGGCCCGGGGTGGTGCTGCTGGCTGCGGCGCTCGCCGCGGCCGCCGCCGTTGCCTTCGAGGCCGCCACGGCCCGACCCAGCCCGGTCCGGCTGGGATCGTGGGCGGCGCTGACCGCCATGCTCCTGGCGCTCGCGGTCGTGGCACCCGCGCCACTGCGGCTGGAGCTGTCGCCGTACAAGGGGCTGTCGGCGGCGCTGCGGCTGCCCGACGCCGAGCTCGTGACCACCGATTGGAGCGCATCCGCTCGAGTCGACCACGTCCGCAGTACCGGCATCCGCTCGCTGCCCGGCCTGAGCTTCGCATTTCCCGGCGCGCCGCCGCCCCAGGACGGGGTGTCGTTCGATGGCGACGACCTCGCCCCGGTGCCCCGGGTGGCGCCGGCCGACGCCGACTTCGCGCCGTTCCTGCTGGGGTCGCTGCCGTTCGCGCTGCGGCCGGGCGGCGATGCGGCCGTGTTGGAGCCCCGCGGCGGCCTCGACGTGCTGGTGGCGCTGGCGGCGGGCGCCGGCTCGGTGACGGCGGTGGAGCCCAGCCGGGCGGCCCGGGAGGCGGCCGCGGCCGGGACGCCCGATCCGTACGCCGGCCCGCGGGTCACCGTGGTCGCCGGGCAGCCCCGATCCTTTGCAGAACGCACCACCGACCGCTTCGACGTCGTCGACCTGGCCCTCACCGCGCCCTACCGGCCGGTGACGTCGGGCGCCTACAGCCTGGCCGAGGACTACACGCTGACCGTCGAGGCGTTCGGCAGCTACCTCGACCTGCTGCGGCCCGGCGGGATCGTGGCGGCAATGCGGTGGGCACAGACGCCGCCCAGCGAGGAGACCCGGCTGCTCGCCCTCGTCGCGGCGGCGCTGCGGGACCGGGACGCCGAGCCGGCGGCGTCGGTGGCCATGCTGCGGGGGTACGCGAACGTGCTGGTGCTGGCCGCCCCGGACGGGCTGGTCGCCGCCGACGTCACCGCGATCAGTAGGTTCGCCGAGGCGAACCGGTTCGACCTGGTGGCGCTGCCCGGGCTGGGCCCCGGCGAGACCAACCGCTTCAACGTGCTGCCCGACGACCAGTACGCGGCGCTCGCCCGCAACGTGCTGGCGGGCCCGGAGGGCGTGTACGCCACCGCCGAGTTCGACCTGCGGCCGCCCACCGACGACCGCCCCTTCTTCGGCCACTACTTCCGGTGGGGACAGGCCGCCGACGTGCTGGAGGGGTTGGGCCGCACCTGGCAGCCGTTCGGCGGCGCCGGGTACTTCGTGCTGCTGGCGCTGCTGGCCCTGGCGGTCGCCGGGGCGCTGGTGCTGATCGTCGCGCCGTTGCTCGTGGCCCGGCGGGGGCGCGGCGGGCCCGCCGACCCCGCCGCCACGTGGTGGACGCTCGGCTACTTCGGCCTGCTGGGCATCGCGTTCCTGTTCGTGGAGATCCCGATCATCCAGCGGTACATCCTGCTGATCGGCCGTCCCACGACGGCCGTGGCGGTGGTCCTGTTCGCGCTGCTGCTGGCGTCGGGCGTCGGGAGCCTGGCTTCGGCGCGGGTGCCGTGGCGGGCGGCGGCGGCCGGCGTAGCGGCGTTGAGCGCCGCTTATCCGTTCGTCCTCCCGCCGCTGACCGCCGTCCTGCTGCCGGCGCCCGGCCCGGTGCGGATGGTGGCCGGCACCGTGGCCCTGGCCCCGCTCGGCTTCCTGATGGGCACGATGTTCCCCCGCGGCCTCGCCCACCTCGAGGGGCGGGCGCCGCAACTCGTACCGTGGGCGTGGGGCGTCAACGGCACGGCCTCGGTGATCAGCGCCGTCGCCGCCGCGTTGCTGGCGCTGTCATTCGGGTTCCGGTTCGTCGTCCTGGCGGGCGCCGCCTGCTACGCAGGGGCGGCGCTGCTGGTGAGGCCGGCGCCTACTCGTCCCTCGTGAACGGCACGAAAGCAACGCCGCCGAGGTTCTCGGCGATCAGCTCGCCGTCGGCGTCCTTGGTGAACTGCCACAGCGTCTGGAAGGCGCCCACCGGGCCCACCGGGATCACCATCCGCCCCCCGTCGGCGAGCTGGTTGACCAGCGGCTGCGGCACGTGGTCGGGCGCGGCGGTGACGATGATCGCGTCGAAGGGGGCGTGCTCCTCCCAGCCGAAGTAGCCGTCTGCCGACAGGGTGGCGACGCTTGCGTAGCCGAGCTCCGCGAGCAGCGCTGACGACCGTTCGGCGAGCTCGGGGATGATCTCGACCGTGTACACCTCGAGGCCTATTTGGCCGAGGACCGCCGCCTGGTAGCCCGACCCGGTGCCGATCTCGAGCACCTTGTCCCCCGGCCCCACCCCCAGCGACTCGGTCATCAGCGCCACGATGTACGGCTGGGAGATGGTCTGGCCGAAGCCGATCGGCAGCGGGTGGTCCTCGTACGCCTGACCCACGTAGTCGTCGGGCACGAACAGATGGCGGGGCACGGCCCGCATCGCGTCGAGCACCAGCGGGTCGGCGACGCCCCGCGCTTCGATCTGGGTGTCGACCATCAGGTCGCGGCTCGGCTGGCGCTCCGGGGCGTCGGACGACGGAGCGCTGGTGGGCACGCTCGTCGCGGCCTGGCCGGCGGGGGGCGGCGGCGTGGTCGGCGGGCCGGCGGCGTCGCCACAGGCCGAGGCCGCCAAGACCAGCGAGAGGGCGAACGCGACGCGCCGCATGCGGCGAGCGTAGCGACGCCGGCCGGTTGCTCCCGATCCCGTCGCTACCGTCGGCGCCGTGCGATACGTCTTGGGGATCGACACGTCGACCACCGCCACGAAGGCGGTGCTGGTCGGCGAGGACGGCGCCGTCGCCGGCGTGGGCGCCGCCTCCTACGGCTTCGAGACCCCCCGCCCCCTGTGGAGCGAGCAGGACCCGGATCTGTGGTGGGACGCGACCTGCACGGCAGTGCGGGAGGTGCTGGCCGCAACGGGCGTGCCCGGGCAGGCCGTCGCCGCCGTCGGGCTGACCGGCCAGATGCACGGCCTCGTGCTGCTCGGCGAAGCCGGCACCCCGCTGCGCCCGGCGATCCTGTGGAACGACCAGCGGACCGGAGCCGAGTGCGACGAGATGCGTGTCGTGGTCGGCCCGCGCCGGCTCGTGGAGATCACCGGCAACGACGCGCTGCCCGGCTTCACCGCCCCCAAGCTGCTGTGGGTGCGCAACCACGAGCCGGAGGTCTGGGCGGCGGCCCGCCACGTGCTGCTGCCCAAGGACTACGTGCGACTGCGGCTCATTGGCGCCCACGCCACCGACAAGGCCGGAGCGGCGGGCACGCACCTGTTCGACCTCGCCGGTCGCGACTGGTCCGCAGAGGTGGTCGAGGCCCTCGGGATCCCGCCGGACTGGCTGCCGCCGACGTTCGAGGGCCCTGACGTGACCGGGTCGGTCACCCCTGCCGCCGCGGAGGCGACCGGCATGGCGGCCGGGACGCCGGTGGTCGCCGGCGGCGGCGACCAGGCGGCCAACGCCGTCGGCACCGGCGCAGTCGATCCGGGCGTGGTGGCGCTCTCGCTGGGCACGTCGGGGGTGGTGTTCACCTCGACGGATGCGCCGGAGTTCGATCCCCTGGGGAGGGTGCACGCGTTCTGCCACGCCGTGCCGGGCCGCTGGCACCTGATGGGGGTCATGCTCTCGGCGGCGGGAAGCCTGCGCTGGTTCCGCGATGCGCTGGCCCCCGGCGAGGACTTCGCGTCGCTGGCTGCCTCGGCGGCGGCGGTCCCGGCCGGCGCCGACGGCCTGCTGTTCCTGCCCTACCTCAGCGGTGAGCGCACCCCGCACCCGGACCCGCTGGCGCGTGGCGCGTTCGTGGGGCTGACGGTCCGCCACCAACGGGCGCACCTGGTGCGGGCGGTGCTCGAGGGCGTTGCCTTCGGCCTGCGCGACGGGCTGGAGCTGATGCGCGA
>JBFJZV010000096.1:0-12514 GCA_041621915.1 Acidimicrobiia bacterium
ACCCGGGCCAAGGACCGCAACGACCCGTTCCGGCTGATGGGGTTCGGGCACCGGGTGTACAAGAGCTACGACCCGCGGGCCCGCATCCTCAAGACGTTCGCCGACGAGGTGCTGGAGACCATCCAGCCCGACGACCCGCTCCTCGACATCGCCATGCAGCTCGAGCAGGTGGCGCTGGAGGACCAGTACTTCGTGGAACGCAACCTCTACCCGAACGTCGACTTCTACTCGGGGATCATCTTCCGGGCGCTGGGCTTCCCCACCCGGATGTTCACGGTGCTGTTCGCCCTCGGCCGGCTGCCGGGGTGGATCGCGCAGTGGAAGGAGATGACCGAGGACCCCACTACCCGCATCGGCCGGCCCCGCCAGATCTACGTGGGGCACACCAAACGCGACGTGAAGCCGATCGAGGAGCGGTAGCGGGCCAGCTGCGGCGTCGGGCCTCAGATCGGATCCGATCGGCTGCGGGTGCCGGCCACGACCCCGGCGCGCCAGCCGGGCGCACGGCCGCCGTCGGGGGGCAGGATCGACGCCATCGGCACCCCGCTGCGCGCCAGCAGCATCGACACGACCGAGTTGGAGTTCCACATCTCGCCGGTGCCCAGCTCGTCGTTACCCCACACCAGCGCGGGCACCGACGATGCGAGGTCGACGAGGCGCCGCGCCCGCCCGGCTTCGTCGCTGACGAGCCGGGGGCCGCCTATCGCATCGCCGGCGTCGACGATCACGCCGTCGCGCCAGCACCTGACCTCGTAGCGCATGGGGCGGAGCCAGGCGAGGCGGCGGGTGAACACCGGCCCTTCGACCACCACTCCGCGCGACTCGCCGTTCGAGTCGGGGATGGGCCAGACCGTCTCCACCACGACGCGTTCATCCGGCAGCACCACCTCGAGCGCGGCGTGGTAGAGGTCGAGCGGCTCGCGCCCCTGCTTCCGGGCGAGAAAAGCCTCGTAGACGCGGCCACCGAGCCGGACGAACCCGCTGCCGCGGGACCCCAGGCGCAGCCAGTAGAGGTGGATGCCGATCGCCGGCCCTGGACGCGAATCAGCGGCCACAGCGGGATCCTAAGGACTCCGGGCGGGGCTAGACCGCCGGCACGTCCTCGACGTAACGATCGACCACGTCACCCGAGATGCCGTCGACGCGCACCAGGGCTCGCTGGGCCGGTGGGTCGTCCGCCGAGAACACCAGCACGTTCCACACCGGGCGCGCCCGCCAGCCGACGAACCCGACCTGCGCCGAGGCATGGCCGACGGCGAACTCGACGGCGCCGCCGGCCAGCTCCAGCGCCTTGCCCTCCCGCACCGGGAGCCGCCAGGCGGCCACGGCGTGGTAGACCGCGATGACCGCGAGCGCGGCGGCGGCCAGCCAGAACCCGTCTCCGAGCCCACCGAGCGCCGCGGCCACGGCCACCAGGACGAACACCGCATAGACCGCGCCTGCCCGCAGCCGGCGACGCGGGCTGGGCACCGAGTAGGGGCCGTGCACCATCGAGTCGAGGTCGTCGGGCACCCCGGCCGCGTCGGCGACTTCCGGCGGGATCTCCCTCACTCGTCGTACACCGGCTCACGCGCCGGGGCGTGGCCGTCGAGCGCCTGTTCGACGGCATGGGCGTCGACCGTCGGCTCGCCGCGACGCTTGTGCCAGCGGTCCCACAGCACGAGCATGCTTGGGAGCACCAGCACGGCCGCGGCCATGGCGAGGCCGATCGTGTAGGCGGTCACGAACCCGAACTGCTGGAACGGCACCGTCGACGCCGTCACCAGGATGCCGAACCCCGCCATCGTCGTCAGCGCAGACCCCGCCAACGCCCCGCCGGTGTTCTTGGTGGTCGACCGGATCGCCCGCTCGGTGGTGGCGAACCGCAGGCGGTCCTCCTGGAAGCGATGCGTGATGTGGATCGTGTACGGCACGCCGATGCCGATTGCCAGCGCCGAGATCGTGGCGGTGACGGGCCCGAACGGGATGCCGACAGCCGCCATGATGCCGAAGCTCCACAGCATCACCATCACCACCGGCAGGATCGTGATGACACCGAGCAGCGGACGGCGGGACTCGACCCAGAAGTTGACCACGAGCAGCAGCATGGCTGCCAGCACCGTGATCGCCAGCGACGACACCTGCGACTCCCGCAACGACGTGATGACGACGTCGTTGACGATCTCGTCCGACGTCGCGATGGCGGACGGCCCGACGGTGGTGACCGGTGCGAAGGCATCCCGCAGCCCGGCGGCGAGGTCGGCGGCGCCGCCTTCCCCGGCCTGGGTCGTGATGTCGACCAGCGCTGCGTCGAAGCCGTCACCGGAGTCGTGCAAGACCTGCGCCGTGTCCTCCGGGGCTGCGGCGGCCATGGCGGCGTAGAGCGCCCCGACGTCGGCGCCGGGAGCGACTCGCAGGTCGGGGCCCACCCCGGCGGCTCGAGCGGCGTCCGCCACCGGAGGCGAGAACCGCGCCCCGTTCTCGTCCAGCAGCGTCCCGAGGAGCTCGAGCGGTCCCTGGCGCGCCGCCTGGTCGCCGAAGCTGACGACGCCGTCCACTGTCCCGGCGTTCTCGATCGCCTCCACGAAGGCATTGTGGGCCTCGGCGGTGGCGACATCGCCCTCGACCAGCACCTGCGTGGTCTCGCCGAACCCGCCGCCGAACTCCTCGACGAGGGTGTCGAACGTGGGCAGCAGGTCGTTGGGCCGGGGCACGAAGTCGGTGAACGAGAACTTGGTCTCGAGCTGCGTGACGCCGTAGGCGCCGAGGCCCGACAGCAGCAGCGCGATGATCACCGTGGCCACCGGCATGCGCTCGGCGAGGAACGAGGTGCGCTCCATCACCTGCGGCAGCAGCCGGTCGCCCGTGGAGCCCATCGCGGCGCGCGGCAGCCGGTCGCCGCGTTCCGCCCGCCGGTCGAGGAGGATCCGCACCGACGCCACGAAGGTCAGCATCAACACGAACGAGGCAGCGATGCCGACCGCGGCGAGCAGCCCGAAGTCCTTGAGGGCGGGGATCGGGCTGACGAGGTTGGTGAGGAACCCGACGGCGGTCGTGACCGTGGCGAGCACCAGCGCGATCCCGACCGTGCGGAGGGCCCGCTCCATGCCGGCGTTGACCGACGCACCCTCGCTCACCTCCTCCCGGTACCGCGAGGTGAGGTGGATCGCGTAGTCCACGCCCAGGCCGATCAGCAGGATGGGGATGATCTGGTTCATCGGGCCGAAGTCGTCGATCAGGTCCAGGTACGAGGGCCCGAGGAGCACCCCGACGCCGTTCATCCAGGTGATCGCCATGAAGATCGTGGCCATGGTCAGCAGCACGTCGGCTCCCGTGCGGCGCAGCGCCCCGAGGCGGGACGTGCCGCGAGGGTGGAGCCAGAAGACGAACAGCAGGATCACCACGATGATCAGTGCGGCGAAGCCGAAGAGCCGCTGGATCTCGGTCTGGAACTCGTCGCCGGTGGCGAAGATCAACTCGATGGAGAATGGCTGGGCCGAGTAGCCGTCGGGGAGCGGCGCCGCGCGGATCTCGGCGGCGACCTGCTCCTCGAGGTCGGTGAAGTCCTCGAAGTCGCTCGCCGGGTCGACGGCGTCAGGATCGCCGGTCTCGTCGAATCCCGGGGCGTCGATGAACACGAGCATCAGGCCCTTGCCCGCCGCCGCGGCGTCGAGGTCCTTGTCGTCGGACAGCAAGCTGGTGGCGAACCCGCTGAACTCCGGTGGCGCCTGCTCGAGGGCCTGCCCGTACAGCTCCTTCAGCTCGGCATCGCTCGCCGGGAGCGGCGCCCCCTGCTGGAGTGCCTCCTGGAGCGGCGAGAGGAAGCTCACCACCGCCGGCCGCTCCGGGCTCTCGGACAGCAGCGAGGCGAGGCCGGAGCCCGCCACCACCTGGGTGACCGTCTCCACCGCGGCGAGCCCGTCGACGGTCACGACGTCGCCGGATGGGCCGGCGACGATCACCTGGAGCACCGACACGGCGCTCTCGTCGCCGAACAGCTCCGAGATCCGGTCCTGGGCCAGCAGCTCAGGCGCGTCGGGGGCGAATCCCTCGTTGCCGTCGGTGATCTCGACCTGGCTGGAGAACGCGCCGAACACGACAGTGAGCGCGATCACGGCGACGAGCACGTACGCGGGCGCCCGGGTGGCGAGACCGGCGAGCGACCTCACAAGTGTCTTCAAAGCATCCCCTCACTGAAGGCCGGGGCAGGTTACGCCCCGAGGTCACGAATCCAAAGTCCCGACGGGTCGTCGTCTAACGCGGTGGCGCGCACAGCTCGACCAGCTTCGCCTCGACGTCCGCGAGGGCGACGCCGCGGGTGTCGCGGTCGTCGCCCCGCAGCCGCAAGCCCACCGTTCCGGTGGCGACATCATCGTCCCCGACGACCAGCACCGCCGGGTGGTGGTGCGTGATCGCGCGCCGGATCTTCTCCCCCACCGTGTCGTCGGAACCGTCGACCTCCACGCGCAGCCCTGCGTTGCGCAACCGGTCCGCCACGGCGGCGGCATAGTCGCCGTGGCGATCCGCGACCGGCACGACGGTCGCCTGCACCGGCGCCAGCCAGCCAGGGAAGGCCCCCGCGTAGTGCTCCAGGAGGATGCCGAAGAACCGCTCCAGCGAGCCGAGGAGCGCGCGGTGGATCATCACGGGGCGTTCCCTGGTGTTGGCCGACGTGGCGTACTCGAGGTCGAAGTTGCGCGGCTGTGCGAAGTCCACCTGCAGCGTCGAGAGCTGCCAGCGGCGACCGATGGCGTCGCGGACATGGACGTCGATCTTCGGCCCGTAGAACGCGCCCTCCCCCTCGGCCACCTCGTAGCTGAGACCGGCCCGTTCCAGCGCCTCGCGCAGCGCCTCCTCGGCCCGCACCCACAGCTCGGGGTCGCCGATGGCGTCGCCGGGCCTGGTCGACAGGTCGGCCTCGAACTCGGTGAACCCGAAGTCGCGCAGCATCATCAGCGTGAAGTCGAGCAGGTTCTGCAGCTCGTCGCCGAGCTGGTCCTCGGTGCAAAAGATGTGGCTGTCGTCCTGGGTGAAGCCCCGGGCGCGCAGCAGGCCGTGGACCACGCCCGAGCGCTCGTAGCGATAGACCGTGCCGAGCTCGAACAGCCGCATCGGGAGCTCGCGGTAGCTGCGGCCCCGGCTCGAGTAGATCAGGATGTGGAACGGGCAGTTCATCGGCTTGACGAAATACGTGTCGCCGCCGTCGAGCTCCATGGCCGGATACATGCCCTCGGCGTAAAAGTCGAGGTGGCCCGACGTCTCCCACAGCGTCGCCCTGGCGACGTGCGGGGTGGCAACGATCTGGTAGTCGTGGGCCAGGTGGGTGCGGCGGCTGTAGTTCTCGATCTCGTTGCGCACCAGGCCGCCCTTGGGATGCCAGACGGCCAGTCCAGAGCCGAGTTGCTCGGGGAACGAGAACAGCTCCAGAGCGGGGCCAAGCCGGCGGTGGTCGCGCCGCTCCGCTTCCTCCAGCCGGTGGAGATAGTCCTCCAGGGCCTTGGCGTTCTCCCAGGCCGTGCCGTAGATGCGCTGGAGCTGCGGGCGGTTCTCGTCGCCCCGCCAGTACGCACCCGAGGTCCGCAGCAGCCGAACCGCGGGGAGCCTGCCGGTGGTGGGCAGGTGCGGCCCGCGGCACAGGTCGACGAAGCCGTCGTTGCGGTAGAGGATGACCTCGGTCCCGCCGGCCCCTTCGGCCGCGTCGACCGATTCGATGATCTCCAGCTTGAACGGCTGGTCGGCGAACAGCTCGAGCGCCTCGTCCCGCGACACCTCGTCGCGCACGAAGGCCTGGTCCTGCTCGACGATCTCGAGCATCCGCTCCTCGATGTCCTCCAGGTCCTCCGGGGTGAAGGGGCGGCCGACGTCGAAGTCGTAGTAGAAGCCGTCGGCGATGGGCGGGCCGATAGCGAAGGACGCACCTTCGAACAGGTCGAGCACCGCCTGCGCCAGCACGTGCGCCGCCGAGTGGCGCAGCACCGCCCGGCCCTCCTCCGTCGAGCCGGTGACGACTTCGAAAACGCCGCCGTGCTCGAGGGGCCGCGTGAGGTCGAGCAGCTCGCCGTCGAGCCGGACCGCGACTGCGGCCGCCGCGAGGCGGGGGCCGATCCCGGTTGCCACGTCGAGCCCCGTCGTCCCCGGCTCCACCTGCCTGGTGGCGCCGTCCGGCAGCGTCAGTTCGATGGGCACACGACCTTCCCCTTCTAGGCTGGGAGGCGATAGCGTACCGGTGGACCCGCCGGAAGCAGACCTGGGGACGCACGGGGAAGGACGCCAGGGGCATGGACCCCTCCGACATCGCGCAGCACCTCGCCCAAGGCGGCGGGTACGCCGAACTCACGTCGCGCGGCGGCGCCGCCGGCGCCAACCGCATCTTTCGCGTGTGGCACGGCGGGGAGAGCCGCGTGCTCAAGGTGTACGGCGCCCAGTCCCGCCGCCGCCGCGAGGAGCGGGCTCTCGAGATGCTCGCCGGCCTTCCCGGGCTGCCGAAGGTGCTCGACCGCGGCGTGGACGGCGACCTCCACTGGGTGCTGTTCCGAGACGCCGGGCAGTGGAGCCTCGGCTCGCTCCCTGAGAATCAGGGCCTCGCGCAGGCCGCCGGCCGCATCCTCGCCGCCCTGCACAACGTCGACGCGGGCACGTTCTCGAACCTCGCCCGCGGCATCGACCAGGAGTGGGTCACCGTGGACTTCCTGTCGACGTACCGGCGCCTGGAACGGTATCGCGGCAGGCTCAACATCAGCCAGGACCTGCTCGCCGCGGCACGCGGGGTGCGGCCCCCGTTCGCCTCGGAGCCGCGAGTGGCCCACACCAACCCTGCGCCGGACAACTTCGTCGTCGACGCCGGCGGCAACGTCACCCTGATCGGATGGGAGTGGGCGACGATGGCGCCGGCCGAGTGGGATCTGAGCCGGGCGACCTGGCTGCTCCATCTCCGCAGCGGCGTAGCCACGGCCCGCGCCTTCGAGCAGGGATACGGCACTCGTCTCGAGGCCGCCCAGCTCGATCGCTGGACCGTCTACCACGTCGGGATGATGCTGGTGTACGAGACCGAGAACCGGCTCGTCGGCCGCTTGGATGACCTGCGCGACCTCGTGGCCGAGCTCGAGCGGGCCGTTGCCGGTTCCCGGAGCGCCGCCTGACCGGAGCGAAATCCGCGAAAATCCGGCCTATTCGGCTTACGCTTCCCCGGTACGTCGAGAGGAGGTACGCGCCGTGCTGGAACTGCTTGTCGTCGGCTCCACGCTCACCGCGTTGGTGCTGGCCGGCTCCACCTACCGCAACCACGATCGCGGCGCTTCGGCGACTGCGGTGATCGACCTCACCGCCGGCCCTCCGCTCGACCCGCGGGCCGACGAGTGGGCGGCCCCCGACCTCCCCTGCCCGTGGTGCGGTGCCTACACCCGCGAGGACGACGCCGCCTGCCCGTCGTGCGGGCAGCGCTTCGGCTAGGAGCCGCTGCGGCCGCTACCCGGCGAGGAAGCAGCGGCTGATCAGCGCATCGTGGAAGCCGAGGTGCTCGTAGAGCTTCACGGCGTGCTCGTTGTCGGCATCCACGTAGAGCATCCCCACGGCGCAGCCGCGTACCCGGTGCAGGTGGTCGAGGCCGACCAGCGTCATGGTGCGGCCCAGGTGGTGGCCTTGGTGCGCCGGGTCGACGCCGATGATGTAGATCTCCCCCACTTCTGCGTCGTGCACCTTCGTCCAGCAGAAGGCGGCCAGCTCGGCGCCGTCCCACGCCAGCAGGAAGTCGGCAGGGTCGAACCACGGCCGGGACAGCCGCCGCTCGAGCTCGGCGCGGTCCCAGCCGCCCCCTTCCGGGTGGTCGGCGAACGCCTGGCCGTGCACGGCCAGCCACGCTTCCTCGTCGCGGCCGGGACGGAACCCGGCCAGCCGCAGCGAGCCGGGTAGCGGGGGGGCAGGGTCGACCGGCAGCGGCCGGCGCATCTGACGCAGCTCGCGAAAGTGCTCGTAACCGGCCCCTTCGAGCGCGGAGATGTGACCGGGGTGAGTCGCCCAGACGTGCACCGCGTTCCCGGACGGGAGGCCGGCCACGACGGCTTCGGTCAACTCCAGGAATCGATCCCGGGCGCGCTCCCCCGGCGCGAGCACCAGCTCGACCTCCCACCCCCCACCGAACGAGACGGCGTGGGCATAGCCCGCGACCGCACCGTGGACCAACGCAACGAAGCCGCGGCCCTCTCTGGCGCCTTCGAAGTCGACCTGCTTCTGCTCGCTCAAGGGCGGGCGGCCATCGCAGCGGTGCGCCTCGGCGAGCAACTCGGCCACCGCCTGGCGGTGCTCGGGCGCGACGCTGCCGAATTCCATGGGCGAGCACGATATACCCCCTCCCAGGCGGAGTGGGGCGGAGGCGATAGGCTGGGGGCTCGTGAGCAGCGTGGGTCTGGTTCTCGGCGGCGGTGGCATCACCGGCGCCAGCTACCACCTCGGCGTGCTGCTGGCGGTCGAATTGGCGACGGGATGGCATCCCCGCCAGGCCGACGTGATCGTCGGGACCTCCTGCGGAGCGGCGGTGGCGGCGCTCGTGCGCGGCGGGGCGCTGTCGATCGATGCGCTGATGAGCGATGCGCCCGAGCCCGGGGAGTGGACTGACCACCTCCGCAAGCACATGTACCCGCGCGCCCGTCCACGCGGTCTGGCACGTTGGGCGCGCCACGGGTTGGTGCCGGGATTGCGGCGGCCAGGCTTCAGCCTCGTGCTGGGCAGCCCCGCCCCGTACCACACGGGCGGCATCGGCGACTGGGTCGAAGAGCTGATCGGGGACGACGCTCTCGGGTGGCCGGCGCTGCCGACGGTGATCGTCGGGTACGACCTCGAGGCCCACCACCGGGTGGCGTTCGGGACGGAGGCCAGCCCCGACGTGGCCCTGCGTACCGCAGTGTCGGCGTCGTGCGCCGTACCGCTCGTCTACGAGCCCATGTTCATCGACGGGCGTCCGTACATCGACGGCGGCGTCGCGTCGGGCACCAGCGCCGACCTGCTGCTGGCATCGCCCGAGCCCCTCGACCTGGTGCTCGTGGTGGCGCCGATGGCGTCCGACCGCCCCCGCCGCCGGGCGCCGTTCTACGAGCGCATGCTCGACAGCGCCGGCAGCACCGCGCTGGCGGCCGAGCTGGAGCACATCCGGTCCGAATGGCCCGATACCGACATCCTCGTGCTGCGCCCCGACGACGCCGTGCTGAGCATCCTGCGGCCGAATCTGCTCTCCGTCGAAGCAAGCATGCCGAGCTTCCTCCGGACGCTGCGATCGATGCGCACCGAGCTGGCCCGTGCCGAGGTGTGGCAGGTCCTCGAACGCCACCTCGTGGGAGCCGCCCAACCCCGCGGGTGAGGTCAGCCGGACAGCCTGGTGAGTGCATCGAGCACCCTGTCCACCTCGGCGACCGTGTTGTAGTGCACGAACCCGATGCGCACCAGGCCGCCTTCGTCGAGCACGCCGAGCCGCTCCATGACCGCGACTGCGTAGTAGTGGCCGCTCCACACGAAGATGCCCTGCTCGCCCAAGCGTCGCTCGACATCCGCCGGGCGCACGCCTTCGACCGCCACCGCGAAGGTCGGGGTCCGCGCCGCGCCTGCCACGGCGTGCCCGTGGAGCCGCACCCCCGGGATCTCCGCGAGGCCCGCGAGGAAGCGGGCCGACAACGCGCGCTCGTGCTCGCCGACGGCGCCGAACGCGGCCTCCAGCCGCTCCCGGCGGCTGCCGCCGGCGCCCAGCCCGGCGAGGTAGTCGACCGCGGCTGCGACTCCGGCGAGGCTCTCGAAGCTCTGGGTCCCCGTCTCCCACTTGCCCGGTCCCGAGCTCGGCGCGGGCCGGACCTTGTACGCGTCGAGGCGGTCGAGCTGGTCGACTCGCCCGTAGAGCAGCCCGGTGTGCGGCCCGAAGAACTTGTACGACGAGGCCGCGAGGAAGTCGACGCCGGTGGCGCTGACGTCGACCAGCGCGTGGGGCGCGTAGTGGACCGCGTCGGCATAGACGAGCGCACCTGCGCCGTGAGCGATCTCGACGACCCGGCGCACGTCGACGATCGTGCCCACCGCGTTCGAGGCGCAGGTCACCGCCACCAGCCGGGTGCTTGGGCCCACGGCCGCCGCCAAGCCGTCGTAGTCGAGGGCGCAGCCGTCCTCCGGGACGAAGTCCACCTGGCGCACCACCACGCCCCGGCCGGTGGCAGCCAGCACCCAGGGGGTGATGTTGGCGTCGTGGTCGAGGTTCGTGACGACGATCTCGTCGCCGGGGCGCCACGTATCGGCCAGCGCCCGGCTGACCGAAAATGTCAGGCTGGTCATGTTCTGGCCGAAGACGATCTCCTCCGGTTCGGCGTTGAACAGGTCGGCCCCTGCCCGGCGCGCCGCCGCGGTGACCTCGCCCGCTTCCTCGCTGGTGACGAAGCTGCCGCCGAGGTTGCTCGTCCCGTCCCGCAGGTGCCCGGCCATGGCGTCGATCACGGGCGCAGCCGCCTGGGTGCCGCCCGGGCCGTCGAGGTAGACCGCCGGCGCGCCGCGCACCTCACGCGAGAGCGCCGGAAACGATTCGCGGACAGCGTCGACGTCGAGCATCGGGGGGCCTCCGGGCCGGGGGCATGGCAGGCTACCGGCCGGCCGCGTACCATGCCGGCCCGTGACGGACGTGGTGCTGCTGATCCACGGCGGCCTGTACGAGGACATGGACGCCAATCGCTTCTGGGAAGCGCCGGGCGTCGCCGATGGCCTGGCAGCCGCCGGGTTCCAGGTGCTGGCCCCGGACCGGCTGCGCCAACCGCCGGCGTGGACCGACGAGGCGGCCGCGCTGGCGACCGCGCTGCGGGGCGCTCCCAGCCCTGCGGGCGTCGTGGCCGGGTCGAACGGGTGCTCGGCGGCGCTGCGGCTGGCCCTGGACTACCCGGATCTCGTGAAATGCCTGGTGCTGGCCTGGCCGGCTGCAGCCGGCGTGCCCGAGTTGGACGCCCGGGCACGCGCCCGCATCGACGCCTCGGCCGAAGACGGCACCGCCGATCGGCTGCTCACCGGCAACACGGTCCGAGGCGTGGCCGACGCCGAGCTGCGCCATCTCGATCGGCCTGTGACGATCGTCCCCTCGCTCGACGAGGACACCTTCCACCCCCGCGCCACCGTCGAGACGCTGGCGGCGTTGCTGCCGGATGCCCATGTCACCGCGCCGTTCCCACCCACTCCGCATGCCGGCTTTGCCGAACGGCGCACCGAATTCGTGGAGACCGTCGCCGACGCGCTCCGCAGCTAGCGGTCCGCAGCCAGCGTTACGTCTCCCATACTCCGCCCGATCGCTTCGAGGTAGGCGACCGCGTCGCCCGCCTTGCGCCCGAGGGCGTCCCACGGCTGCCGGCTCAGGTCGTCGGTCAGCGCCTCGGCTTCCTCCCACAGATCGCGGCCAGCCTCCGTCACCGCTTCGCCTCGCATGGCGCCGCGGCGCTCCAATCCTGCAACGGCCGGCGCCAGGTCGGCGTCGCGCCACCCGAAGCGGCTGGCCTCGTCGGCGGCGGGCCGGCCGCGTCGCGTCGCAGCCAGCAGCCGGCCTTGGAGCGGCGACAACCCGCACGCTGCGAGGGCATGCACGTGGCCGTCGCCCCGGTACTCCCGGAGCACGGTCGCCGAAGCGAACAGGCGGGCCGCGGGGCTCTCGTCCCAGCGCTGCGCCTTCCAAGCCGCCGCCAGCGGCCGGCCGGCGGTGTCGGCGGAGTCGACGGCGTGCTCCAGCAGATCGGCCGCCCGGGCGACCTCCTCCAGATCGCCGTAGCGGCGCTCGGCGGATGCCGCCAGCCGCGGCCGCATCGCCTCGAGCACGACTTCCGGCGGGTTGTGCACGCGGGCCCGGCCGACCAGCTTCGCCACCATCACCGGCGGGAAGAACGCGATCGACGCCGCCACCACCTCGGGGGTCGCCGACCCCATCGGGGCCGCCCGGACGAGGAAGTAGCCGAGGCCCGGCGTGACGCCCAGCTCGTCGAAGATCGCCGCCACGTCGGGGTCGCTCCAGTCGAACTGCACCTCCGCCACGCGGTTGCTCGCGGCATACGCCCGTCGCAGGTCGGCGGTCATCGCCCGTCGCCGAAGGCGTAGAAGAAGCCGTCGCGGGACCCCACGTACACGCTCCCGTCCCACACGGCCGGCGTCGACTCGATGCACCCTCCCACCCGCTCAGTCTGCCAGACCTGCACCGGCCGCCGCGGATCGGCCAGGTCGTAGCCGCGCAGCGCCCCGCCGGCCCCGCAGTCCACGGCAACGATCAGCGTGCCGTCGACGATCGCGGGCGACGACCAGGCGTGGAAGCCGATCTCGTCCCGCCAGACCACCTCGCCGGTGGTGGTGTCCACGGCCAGGAGCTCGCCAGGGTGCGTGGGGGCGTACAACACGCCGTCGCCCAGCGCCGGAGTCGCCCACAGCCCGCCGTCTCCGCCACCGCGCGGGGGCACGGCCACGCTCCAGAGGATCGGGTCGTCCGGGGCGTACGGGTCGAGCTTCACGAGCTGGCCGACCTCCCGGCCGCGAGCGTTGAACCGCT